>CAYYCN010000059.1:0-18402 GCA_964470355.1 uncultured Sphaerotilus sp. | reverse complement strand
AGCCGCTGCACGGCGAGATCAAGCTGCCCGGCATGGCCAACCACTTCTACCGCGAACGCGTGGACCAGCACCTGCGCATCGGCATGCGCGCGCTCGACATCCTGCGCGGCCACCGGCTGGACCAGCTCCACAGCCGCAAGCTGCGCAGTTTTGCGGAGGTGGCGTTCCAGTGAAAGGCACCGCAGTGTCAGGGCGCCTTGGTTCGGGTGGCCCGCCCGGCCCCTTTTCAGTTTGAGCTTGGAAGCCTTCCGCCCCCACGTTACATTCAGCGACACGAGACGGCCCATCGCCGTCGACCTCGAGAATGAATCTGGACCTTCCCACCCTTCAGGTGGTTTTCACCGGCAACCTGATCTGCGCCGCGCTCGTGCTGCCGTACCTGCTCCAGCAGCAATCGGGGCACGCGGTGCGGATGTCCCAAGCGTCGGTGATCCTCTACGCCCTGAGCTGGCTGAGCCTGCTGGCAGCCCGCTCCAGCGGAGACGGATGGCTCGGCACGGCCCTGTCCGTGCTGAGCCTGGCGGGCATGTCGGCCAGCATCTGGTCGCTCTGGCTGGCGGTGCGGCATTGGTCGGGCGCCGAGGGCGCTTCACCCTGGATGTCGGTGCTGGCCGTGGCCGTTCCGGTGACCCACCTGTTGGCATCGCCCTGGCCGACCTCGCGCCTTGTGCTGACCAGCGGACTGCTGGTGGCGCAGTTGCTGGTCCTGCTGTACGAACTGGCCCGCCCGCACGCCCAGGGTGGCGCCCGCTGGCGCGGTGTGCTGGGGGTGGCCCTGCTGATTCAGGTGGGGATTCACGCCGCCCGTGGCCTGGACAGCCTGGCATTGGCGCTGGGCGAGCCTGCGCTCGCCAGTCCCTCTGCCGAGCTGGAGGTGATCGGTGCGTTGGGCAACCACCTCTCTCTGCTGATGGTGTCGTTCGGGGTTCTCATGGCGTTTCGCGACGAGACCGAACAGCGACTGCGCTCACTGGCCGTGACCGACAGCCTCACCGGCTTGCTCAACCGCCGTGCCTGGATGGAGCGATCCAATGGGCTGATGGCCGATGCCCGGCGCTATGGACATCCCCTGATCGTGCTGATGATCGACCTGGACGGCTTCAAGTCGGTCAACGACCAGCACGGCCACGCCAAGGGTGACGAGGCACTGAGGCTCGTCGCGCGCACGCTCTCCCAGCAACTGCGCAGTGGCGACCTGGCGGCCCGCTATGGCGGCGAGGAGTTCTGTGTCGTGCTGACGCACACCCGCGAGGATGCCGCCATCACGCTCGATCAGCGCCTGCGGCACGCCCTGCTGGACACCTCCCGCCGCGAGCTGGGCCTGGCCCTGAACTACAGCGCAGGGCTGGCCGCCTTCCGGCCGGACGACCCCGATCTCGACCAGCTGCTCAACCGCGCGGATGCCGCCCTGTACGAGGCGAAGCGCTCGGGACGGGGGCAGTTGGTCCTGGCGGCATGACCGTCATCAATCAACTTTACAAACAGCTCACGAACCGCACCGGCAGAATCGGTACAAAGACGGGTCTCGCCCCGAGACGCGAATCGATCCCTGCCCGTGACCCCTGCCGCATCCGCTTGTTCCCAGGGGGCCGCACCGACCCGGTCCCTGCATGACGCCGACCTGCCCTCCCACCAACGGCGCCCGGGCGGCCGGCACCTGAGCCTCGTTGTCGCGGCGTCGCTGCTGGTGGCGCTGGGAGGCTGCGCCAGCGTGGGCCCGGCGCCCTCCACCGACCCCGACGTGCCGGTGCCGGACCGCTGGTCCGACCCTTCGACGAAGCCCTCCGGTCCCGCCACCCCACAAGCCGCCGAACCGGCACCGCGGACCCCGTGGTGGCAACAGTTCGATGATCCGCTGATGGGTGAGTTCATCGACGCCGCGCTGTCCGCCAACCCGGACCTCCTGAAAGCCCGCGCGGTCTGGGCCCAGGCCCGTGCGCTGCGTGTCCAGGCGGGTGCCGCCCAGTCGCCGCAGCTGGGCACCGGAGCCAGCGTCACACGCACCCGACAGCAGCAGATCGACAGCACCACCTGGCGCGCGGGACTCGACGCCAGTTGGGAGCCCGACGTCTTCGGGGCCCTCGCCGCCACGTCGCGGGGTCGCGACGCCGATGAACTCGCCAGTCGGGCCGATCTGGCCAATGTGCAGATGGCGCTGGCCGCCGAGGTGGGCCAGGCCTATGTGCAATGGCGCGGAACCCGTCAGGCCCTGCGCATCGCCCGCGACAACCTGGCCGCCCAACGCGAGACGGAAACCCTCGTGGGCTGGCGCGTGCGCGCCGGCCTCGCCAGCAGCCTCGATGCCGAACAGGCACGGGTGAGCGTGCAGCAGTTGGCCGCCAGCGTGGAGACGCAGCAGGCGTCCCTGGCCCAGACCGCGCACCAGTTGGCCATCCTGCTGGGACGTCCCCCGGCGGCACTCGATGAACGACTGGGCGATGGCGACCGCATTCCCCAGACCGTGGGTGAATGGCCCGTAGACGTGCCGGCGGACGTGCTGCGCCGACGTCCCGACGTGCGCGCAGCCGAGGCCCGGCTGCGTGCCGAAGGCGAGCGCCTGACCGCGCAGCAGGCCCGCCGCCTGCCTTCTTTCAGCGTGACCGGCAGCCTGGCACTGCAAGCGGCCACCCTGGGCGGTCTGAATGGCGCCGGTGCTCTGGCCCGGGCTGTGGCGGCCGCCGTCGACTGGCCGCTGTGGGACGGTGGCAGCCGCCAGGGCCAGATCGAGGCCCAGGCCGCCGTGCAGGAGCAGGTGCGGCAGGCTTACCGCAGCGCCCTGCTCACCGCCCTTCAGGATGTCGAAGATGCCCTGGCCCTGCTGGGGACCACCCAGCGCCAGACCGCCGCCCTGGAGCAAGCCGACGAGGCCGCCCGCAACGCCCTGCTGCTGGCCCGGCACCGCTACCAGGCGGGCCTGATCGATTTCAGCACGCTGCTCGAAACACAGCGCAGTGCCCTGTCGGCCCAGAGCAGCCTCTCGGCCGCCCGCACCAACGTCGCGCTGTACCGCATCCGTCTATACAAGGCCCTGGGGGGCGGCGTCACCGGCACGCCGGCCTGACGCCCCTCGCTTGCGCCACCCGCTTCCGCACACCATGCCCGACACCTCCGCCAAGTCCCTCGAACAACTGCTCGGCCACACCGCCTCCCCCCCCTGGTGGCGCCGCAAGGCGCCGTGGATCCTGGCCGCCGTGGCCCTGGCCACCGGCGCCGGCCTGTGGTGGTGGCAGGGACAGGCCACCGCACGTGCCGCCCCGCGCTACGTGACCGAGCCCCTCGCCAAGGGCGATCTGCACCTGAGCGTGACTGCCAACGGCAAGCTGCAGCCCACGCGCACGGTCAGCCTGGGCAGTGAACTTTCGGGTACGGTGGCGCGGGTGCAGGTCGACGTGAACGATCCGGTCAAAAAAGGCCAGGTGCTGGTGGAACTCGACACCGCCAAGCTTCAGGACCAGATTGCCATCGCACGGGCCACCCGGGCCTCGGCACAAGCCTCCGTGCTCGAAGCCGTGGCCGCCGTGAAGGAAGCCCAGGCCTCGCTGCAACGGCTGGAAGAGGTGTTCCGCCTGTCGGGCGGCAAGGTACCGGCGGCGACCGAGATGGATTCGGCCCGTGCCGCGCTGGCCAAGGCCCAGGCCGCCGAAACCAGCGCCCGCGCCAGCGTGGCCAGCGCCCAGGCCACACTCAGCACCAACGAGACCAATCTGGCCAAGGCCTCGATCCGCTCGCCCATCGACGGGGTCATCCTCACCCGGGCCGTGGATCCGGGCGTGGCGGTGGCCGCCTCCCTGCAGGCCGTCACGCTGTTCACCATCGCCGAAGACCTTCGCCACCTGCAGTTGTCCGTCAACGTCGACGAAGCCGACGTGGGCCAGGTGGCGGTGGGTCAGGCCTCGCGCTTCACCGTCAGCGCCTGGCCGGGTCGCAACTTCCCTGCCACCATCACCCGCGTGGCCTATGGCTCCACCACCACGGACAACGTCGTCACCTACACCACACTGATGGACGTCGCCAATGAGGACCTGAGCCTGCGCCCAGGCATGACCGCCACCGCCACCATCTCCGCGACCGAACGCAAAGCCGTGCTGCTGGTGCCCAATCGGGCCTTGCGGTTCACGCCATCGGTGGCCAGTGGCGACGCCAGCGGAGGCGCCTCGCCGGGCACCGCCGGGACGCCGGGCCCGGGCAGTTCCGGTACCACGCCGGGAAGCGGCAGCAACAGCGGTTCAGGCAGCAGCGGCCTCCTGTCGAAGCTGATGCCGCGACCGCCGGGCATGAGCCAGAACCGCAAGCAGGCCGGCACGAGCAAGGGCGGCATCAAGCAGATCTGGGTGCTGGAACAGAACCAGCCCAAGGCGCTGTCAGTGCAGACGGGTCTCAGCGATGGGCGCGTCACCGAGGTCCAGGGCGAAGGCCTGCGCGAAGGCTTGGCCGTCATCGTCGAGCAGTCCAGCGGAGCGCGTCCATGAACCTCGCGCCCGGTGCGGCCCCTTGCGCTCCCGAACCGCTGATCCGCCTGCGCGGCATCACCAAGACCTTCGGGCAAGGACAGGCCGCCTTCCAGGCCCTCAAGGGCGTGGACCTCGACATCCACGCCGGCGAGTTCGTGGCGGTCATGGGCCCCAGCGGCTCAGGCAAGTCCACGGTCATGAACATGCTGGGCTGCCTGGACGTGCCCACCACCGGCAGCTACCGATTCCAAGGCGTGGAGGTGCAGAACCTCAGCCGAGATGAGCGGGCGCAATTGCGCCGGCACTTTCTCGGCTTCGTGTTCCAGGGCTTCAACCTGCTGGCCCGGACCTCGGCGCTGGAAAACGTGGAACTGCCGCTGCTCTACCGTGGCGAACCAGCCGCCGACCGCCACCGCGCCGCCCAAGCCGCGCTGCGGCAGGTGGGCCTGGACGGCTGGGAAGACCACACCCCCGCCGAACTCTCTGGCGGACAGCAGCAGCGCGTGGCCATCGCACGGGCCATCGTCACCCAGCCACAGGTGCTGTTGGCCGACGAACCCACCGGCAACCTCGACTCCGCACGCAGCCACGAGATCATGGAACTGCTGGCCGCCCTCAACCGCGACCACGGCATCACCGTGCTGATGGTCACCCACGAACCGGACATGGCCAACTACGCCCGGCGTGTCGTGCACTTCAAGGATGGGGTGGTCGAGCGCGACGAGATGCACGGCGACCCGACGGTGGTCACGTCCTCGGGAGCCTGACCATGCTGTGGAACACCCTGCTGCTGGCCCTGCGCGAGATCCGCCGCAACCTGCTGCGCTCCTTCCTCACCATCCTGGGCATCGTCATCGGCGTGGCGGCCGTGGTGACGATGGTGACTGTGGGCAACGGCGCCACGCGTGCGGTCAAGGAACAGATCTCCAGCCTGGGCAGCAACCTGCTGCAGGTGCGACCGGGCCAGCGCCTCGGTCCCGGCCGCGACACGGCCGGGGCCCCGGCCTTCCAGACCTCGGACCTCGACGCGATCTACAGCGAAATCGGCGGCATCGCCGCCGTGGCCCCGGAAGTGAGAGGCTCCGTCACCGTCATCGCCGACGGCAAGAACTGGTCGACCCTCATCACCGGCAGCACCAACGACTACTTCCGCACCAACAACTGGACCCTGGCCTCGGGACGCCCGTTCTCCAACGAGGAGCTGAAGGCCGGTGCGCCGGTGTGCATCCTGGGTGCCACCGTGCAACGTGAGCTGTTCGGCGCCGGCACCGACGTGCTGGGTCGGCAGGTCCGCGTCAAGGCCTTTTCGTGCGAGGTGATCGGCACGCTGGGCTCCAAGGGCCAGGCCGCCATGGGCATGGACCAGGACGACACCATCCTGATTCCGCTGAACACCGCGCTGCGCCGCGTGACCGGCAAGACCACGGTCAACACGCTGCTCATTTCGCTGCAGGACGGGGTGGACAACACCGCCGTCATCGGTCAGATCCGTCAGTTGCTGCGCGAACGCCGCAAGCTGGCCGAAGCCGACGACGACAACTTCAACGTGCTCGACACCAAGCAGATCGCCGAAACCCTCTCAGGCACCACGCAGTTGATGACCTCGCTGCTGGGCGCCGTGGCCGCCGTGAGCCTGCTGGTGGGCGGCATCGGCATCATGAACATCATGCTGGTGAGTGTGACCGAACGCACCCGCGAGATCGGCATCCGCCTGGCCATCGGCGCCCTGGAGCGCGAGGTCCTGATGCAGTTCCTGATCGAAGCCGTGGCGCTGTCGGCGCTGGGCGGGCTGGTGGGCATCGCGCTGGCCACCGCCGCATCCATCGGCATCTCGATGCTCATGGGCGTGGGCTTCGAGTTCATGGTCGGCATCAACGTGCTGGCCTTCGTGTTCTCGGCCGCCATCGGGGTGGTGTTCGGCTACTTCCCGGCAAGGCGGGCGGCGCGGTTGGATCCGATCGAGGCGCTGCGGCACGAATAGGGAAAACGGCTTTTTCTTGAGATCTACAGCGCCCCACGACAGTTGGGCGCCCCGCACTGGCAGGGCAGCTTGCCCCCGTGGTGGGTCTCGCCGTAGTCGGCCGTCAGTTCCTCGCCCACGGCGATGGCGCGCATGGCGTAGATCTCGACCCGGCCGGCCCGGATGCGCAGCGCCACGTTGGGCTGGCAGGAATGGTTGGTATAGCGCAGCGGATCGGTGGAGGCCGAGGCGTCGATGGCCTTCTTGTCCGACACCTCGATCATCATGATGCGCTGCTGGCCACGCACCCGCTTGTTGGCTTCGCGAATGCTGATCGACTCGCCGCGGATCTCACCGATCTTCTTGTAGGCCGGAATGGGTTCGGCGGCGAAGGCCCCCATGCCGTCGATGGTGCTGGGACGATTCTCGACGGCGAACTTCTGGGGGTTGGCGGGCGTTCCGCGACGGGGCGCTTCGATGGCCACGTCGGTCGGCGTCGAAGGACCGACAGGCACGACGGACGAGGCGGCAGCAAGGGCGGAAACATCTTCCGCCACGGTCAGGGAATCCAGGGTGGGCATGGCCCGAGCGTAGCCGATCAGTCGGTGATCGGCGCGGGCGGCTCTTCCAGTTCTGCGAACAAGACTTCAGCCGGCACTGTCAGATCAAGACTGGACAGCGCCACCGCTTCACCGGCTTCAAAGGGGTGCAACACCCACAAATCGTCCGGCCCGCGCCGATACACATCGACGATGCGGCGGTCCAGGTCGATGAACGCCACTTCCTTCAGCGTCAGCAAGCGCCGGTAGTGAGCGAACTTGGCCCCACGGTCGTAGGCGGCCGTGCTCGGCGACAACACTTCCGCAATGAAGACCGGCTCACGCTTGATGAGTGGGTGGAGCCGGTCCGCTTCGCTGCAGGTGACCAACACGTCCGGATAAAAGAACGTCGCATCCTGCGCCGACTGCACCTTCATGTCCGACATGTAGGTGCGGCAAGGGGAGCCACGCAGGTGCTGGCGTAGGGACATCGCCAGATTGAGGCTGACGGTGACGTGGCGGTCCTCGGCGCCGGCCATGGCGTACGGCTCTCCGTCCAGCAATTCGTGACGCTCCACCTGATCGACCTCCCATTGAAGGAAGGTTTCGGCGGTCATGCGGTTCAGACGGGCGGGATGTCCCATGGCGAGTGCGGAGTGCGGTTCGGTCGGAGCCCACTCTAACAAGGATCGGACGAAAACGTCAGAGCAGGCCCCCCCCTGACGCGAGGCGTCGGCCACCAGCCGCAATCGCGCATGCGCCAGCAGGTCCACGCGCCGGAGTCCGCCGAAAAGTCCTGAAACCCGGCCTCGCACAAACGACAAAGGCCGCCCTCAGGCAGCCTTTGTGTTCCCGATCGGGACTGGTGCCCCACGAGAAGAACCGATCAGCCGTTGGCCACCGCCCCACGCGCACCGGCCGCCGCCGCGGCGTCGGACTCCATCAGGCGCTTGACGGTGCGCACCACCAGGATCTGAGCCACGGTCGCGATGGCCGCCACCACGATGCCCACAGCAGGAGAGCCGGAGATCTCGGACGCGCCGATGTAGACAAAACCCGAGGCCGTGGCGCCAGCCACAAGACCCACGACGGATGCAAGCCCAATGCTCATGATCGATCCACTCTCAGTTTGATGAAGCGCAAAACGCGGGCGCGATTGTGTCATCGTCTTGACGGAAAGCAAAGCTCGTTTGAGCAAATCCGGGGGTTTTGTCGGTCTGCGCTCACGCGTTCCCGGCGGCCGTGAACACGTCGTCCAGCTTCGCCCGCCAGAGGGCCTTTTGCGCCTCGGTCACGAAACTCGCCTCGAAACTGTTGGCCGCCAGCTGCCAGGCCTGCTTTGCCCCCAATGACGGCAGGGCCTCGAACGTCTCGACGAAGTTCTGGTTCACATATCCACCGAAATAGGCCGGATCGTCGCTGTTGACGGTGGCACACAGGCCTGCGTCCAGCAGCGCCGGCAGGTTGTGCGCCGACAGGGTCGGCACGACGCACAGCTTGAGGTTCGACAGCGGGCAGACGGTCAACGGGGTGCGCGACGCCGCCAGCCGGGCCACCAGCGCCGCATCTTCCAGACACCGCACGCCGTGGTCGATGCGCTCGGCCTGGAGCACATCCAGCGCGCTCTCGATGTACGCTGGCGGGCCCTCTTCCCCGGCATGGGCGACGATGCGCAGTCCCAGGTCCCGACAACGGGCGAACACCCGCGAGAACTTCTCAGGCGGATGTCCCACTTCGGAGCTGTCCAGCCCCACGCCGATGAAGCGGTCGCGAAACGGCAGCGCCTCGTCGAGCGTGCGTTCGGCATCCGTTTCCGACAGGTGACGCAGAAAACACAGGATCAGCGAGGCGCTCACGCCCAGCTCGGCCGGCGCCCGTTGCACCGCCCGGTCCAATCCCTCGATGACCGTGGCCATCGGCACACCGCGTGCGGTGTGGGTCTGGGGGTCAAAGAAGAGTTCAGCATGCACGACGTGATCGGCGGCCGCACGCTGCAGGTAGGCCCAGGCCATCTCGAAAAAGTCGTCGGCGGTGAGCAGCACGCTCGCACCGGCGTAGTAGATGTCGAGAAAGCTCTGCAGATCGGTGAAGGCGTAGGCCGCCCGCAGGGCCTCGACATCGGCGTAAGGCAGCGTCACGCCGTTGCGCTGCGCCAGCCGGAAGATCAGTTCCGGCTCCAGCGAGCCCTCGATGTGCAGGTGCAGCTCGGCCTTGGGCATGCGGCGCAGCAGGTCGGGCAGCGCGTGGCGGGGAATGCGGTCGAAATCGATGGTGGGGTTCATCGTGCCAGACTATCAAAGCGCCCCGCCTCGTGCGGATCCCTCCCCGAAACCCCTTCAATCACCCCTGACGCGGCCCCGAGTTCGCCATGACCCCCCTGCTCCGCTGGAAACCCAACACCACCGTCGCCGCCCTCGTGGAGCGGGACGGACGCTACCTGCTCGTCGAGGAAAACACGCCCGACGGTCTGAAGCTCAACAACCCGGCCGGCCACCTCGACCCGGGCGAATCCATCGTCGATGGGGTGATTCGCGAAACCCGCGAAGAGACCCTGCGCGACTTCCACCCGACCGAACTGGTCGGCATCTACCTCGTGCCCCCGCCGGAGGGGGATCCCACGGCGATCACCTGGCTGCGTTTCGCCTTCACCGGCACGGTGGGTGAGGAAGTGCCCGGCCGCACGCTGGACGAGGGCATCGTGCGCACGCTGTGGATGACGATCGAGGACATCCGCGCCAGCCGCGACCGCCACCGCAGCCCGGTGCTGTTGCGGTGCGTGGAAGACCATCACGCCGGACGGCGCTTCCCGCTTGACGTGTTGCGCTGAGACCGGCGCATCAGGCGCCGATCTCAGCGGGGGCCGCCGACCCTTGTCTGCCGACGGTGCCGGATCACCCCGGCCACCGTCAGCACGATGACCAACCGCATCACGTGGCTGGCGGTCACGAACGCCACCCCCAAACCCAGTCCGAGCGCCTCGGCCGTGGCACACATTTCGGCCATGCCCCCCGGAGCCGAAGCCAGCAACAGGTCCACCGGCGGCAACCCGCTCCAGACCGACAGCAACAGGGCCACGCCCGCCGTCAGCGCCAGCAGTACGCCCACCGACACCAGCACCAACATCAGGAAGCGGGGCGACTCCAGGACAAACCGCCGGTCCAGCCGCGATCCGAGCGCCATGCCCAGCAGGAACTGGCCCAACAGCACCCACGTCCGGGGCAGGTTGCCATGCGGTACCCACCCGGCCGCCGTGAACGCCCCCATCACGATGAGCGGTCCGAGGAACCACGCTGTCGGCCCCTTGCAGCGCTGCCACAGCCAAGCCACAGCCGCGGCCCCAGCCAGCAGCACCGGCAGCCAAGGTGTCGGCACCGGCGCCACCAGGCGGCCTGCCACCGGTGCGCCGAAAGACACGGCCGCTGCCGCTGAGCCCCCCCCCTGCCAGGACAGCCACGCCTGCAACAGCGACGGCACCAGCACCACCACCAGACAGACCCGGAGCGCCTGGGCCGCCGCCACACGGTCCACACGCGCACCGGACTGCTCGGCGATCTGGGCCATCTCGGCCGCACCCCCGGGAATGCTGCACAACCAGGCCGTCACCCGGTCACAGCGGCCCCAGCGCTGCAGGATCGTGGCGCCCACGCCCGACAACAGCAAAGCCGCCGCACACGACGCCAGCAACGGGCCCGCATGATCCAGCGCCATGCGCGCCACCTCGGGCGTGAAATGCAGGGCCAGCGCCAACCCCACCAACAGTTGACCCAGCTCGCGCCCATACGGCGGACAGTGACCCCGCCCCGTGGCCAGCCGCCACGCCAGCAGACCGACCATGGTGCCCATCATCCACGGCAGGGGCCAGCCCATGACCTGGGCCAGAGCGCCCCCCGCCGCACCCGCCAGCAAGCCCGAGTTCACCCACCGGCCCAGCCGCTGCCACAGCCCCCGCCCGGAAAGGTCCGGCACACGATTCATGAGCTCCGCCTTTCACACACCGACCCACAAAAAAAGGGCCGACCGGATCTCGGTCGGCCCGGAAGCCGGGGCCTTGTGTGCCCCGGTCTGCCATCAGGCCGCCACTTCCGCAGCGGGCTCCGAACGCTTGCCGAAGCGGCGCAGCAGCACCGGCACGGTCACCATCAGGAAGGCACAGACCCACAGGCTGGCCGCGATCGGGCTGCTCCACAGGATCGAGACCTCGCCATTGCTGATCGACAAGGCGCGGCGCAGGTTCTGCTCCATCATGTCGCCCAGCACGAAGCCCAGGATCAACGGCGCCATCGGCACGCCGGCCTTGCGCAGCCACCAACCCAGCGCACCCAGCACCGTCATCAGCAACAGGTCGAAGGTCGTGGCATGCACCGCGTACACCCCCACAGCGCTGACGGCCAGGATGCCGGGCACCAGCAGCCAGTTGGGGATCAGCAGCATGCGGGTGAACAGGCCCACCATCGGGATGTTGATCGCCAGCAGCATCACGTTGCCGATGAACAGCGAGGCGATCAGGCCCCACACCAGCGCCGGCTGCTGCTCGAACAGGGCCGGACCCGGCGTGATGTTGTAGAGCGCCAGCGCCCCCACCATCACCGCCGTCGTGCCCGAACCCGGCACACCCAGCGTCAGCATCGGCACGAAAGAGCCCGCCGCCGAGGCGTTGTTGGCTGCCTCCGGCGCGGCCACCCCGCGGATGTCGCCCTTGCCGAACGTGCCTTCCTTGTCGCACAGGCTCTTTTCCAGCGAGTACGTCACGGCGCTGGCGATGGTCGCCCCCGCCCCCGGCAGCACACCGATGAAAAAGCCGATCACCGACGATCGCACCGAGCCCCACCACGTCTGCGCCACTTCCTTGAAGTTGAACAGTGCGCGGCCGGTTTCACGGATCAGGCCGGTGCTGTTGTGGTGCTGCTCCAGCATCAACAGCAGCTCGCTGATCGAGAACACGCCGATCACCACCACCACGAAGGGAATGCCGTCGGAGAGGTGGATGTCGCCGCCCGTGAAGCGGTAGACGCCCGAGTTGGAGTCCAGCCCCACGCACGACAGCGACAAGCCCACCACCGCCGCCAGGACCGCCTTCATCGGCGCCTCGCCCATCAGGCCGGCGATGCAGCAGAAAGCGAAGCACATCAGCGCAAAGTACTCGGCCGGACCGAAGGCCAGCGCCCATTTGGCCAGCAGCGGCGCGATCAGCACGATGCCCACCGTGGCGATGATCGAGCCGATGAACGAGCTCCACGCCGAGATCGACAGCGCCACGCCACCCATGCCCTTGCGCGCCATGGGATAGCCGTCGATGGCGGTCATGATGGCCGCCGCGTCGCCCGGCACGTTGAGCAGGATGGACGAGATGCGCCCGCCGTACTCACAACCCAGGTAGACGGCCGCCAGCAGGATCAGCGCCGTTTCGGGCGGCAACTGCAGCGCATAGGCCAACGGCATCAGGATGGCCACGCCGTTGATCGGCCCCAGCCCGGGCAGCATGCCCACCGCCGTGCCCACGAAGCCGCCCAGCGCGGCCACGAACAGGTTCATCGGCGTCATGGCCACGCCGAAGCCGGCCAGCAGATGTTCAAACGTGCTCATGTCAGTGGCCTCCCAGGACGATCGAGAGCCAACCCGCCGGCAGCACCACGTCCAGCACGCGGTCGAAGAGCAGGAACAGCGACAGGCCCAGGCCCACGCCGCCCACCAGCGACTGCTTCCAGGTGCCGCCAAAGGCCATGCCCACCGGCACGGCCATGACGGCGGTGGCCACGGTGAAACCCGCCAGCTCGAACAACACCGCGTAGGCCAAGACCGCCCCCATGGTGTAGCCCAGCGCCTTCCAAGGCAGTCCGGTGAACGCACCGCCCGACAACGAAGGCTTGATCACCAGCCAGGCGCCTGCCACAGCCATCAGTGCCGCCAGCAGCAGCGGGAAGGCCCGCGGGCCCACCGGTTCGTAGGAAATGGGGGCCACGTAGTCCTGCGCGGCCCAGGCCATGCCTGCGGCCGTGACCAGACACGCCGTCCCAAGGGTGCGGTCGCTCATGATCGACTCCAAATGTCAGAAAAGGGGAAAGGCTGCGCCCAGCCCCCACCTTCAGGCGACGGGAGCACAGGGCTCAGTCCCCCGGCGCCAGGGCCGGGAACAGGATCAGCGGCCGGTCGCCTTCACTGCGCCGGCTTGGTGGCCAGGCCGAACTGCGAGGCCATCTTGCGGTACTCGTGCACGCTCTTCTTGATGTAGGCGTCGAACTGCACACCCGTCATGTCGAAGGGAAACAGACCGCGCTCGGCACGCAGGGCCTGGAACTCCTTGGTCAGCATCATCTTCTGGAAAGCGTCGGTCCAGGCCTTGAAGTCGGCGTCGCTGACCTTGGGGCCCATGTAGAAGCCCCGGATGATGGGCCAGGTGATGTCGGTGCCCAGCTCCTTGGCCGTGGGCACCTGCGACAAGTCACCCGGCAGGCGCTTGTCGGCCATGACCGCCAGCACGCGGATCTTGGCCCCGGCCTTGATCTGCTGGGCCGCTTCGGACGCGTCGCCCGCGTAAATCTGGACGTGGCCGCCCTGCAGCGCCGTCAGCGCCTCGCCACCGCCTTCAAAGGCCACGAAACGCATGCCCTTGGGATCGATGCCTGCGGCCTTGGCGGTGAGGGCCGCCTTCATCCAGTCCTGGCTGCCCACCGTGCCACCCGCGCCGAACACCACCTTGGTCGGGTCGGCCTTCACGGCGGCGAAGACGTCTTTCAACGACTTGTAGGGGGAATCGGCGGCCACGATCACCGCGCCGTAGTCCGCGCCCACCGCCGCCAGCCAGCGCACGTCGCTCTCGCCGTAACGACCGAACTTGCCCTGCGCGAGGTTGAGCAGCGAGCCTCCGGAGAACGCCACCAGGGTGCCCGATTCGGCCGGACGCTGGGCCACGACGGCGTTGTAGGCCACGGCGCCAATGCCTCCAGGCATGTAGGTCACGCGCATCGGGGCGTTGATGACCTTGGCGTTCATCAGGGCGGACTGGGCCAGCTTGCAGGTCAGGTCGAAACCGCCACCGGGCTTGGCCGGGGCGATGCACTCGGTCTTCTCGAAAGGATTGGCCTGAGCCCCGAAAGCAGCGGCCATCAAGCCGGCGGCGAGCACGAAGGTGGACTTGCGCATGATCTGTCTCCTGTCCAGGATGGGCCGTGGATCGGAAGGATTCGGCCCGGTGTTTTGGTGGAGACGACTCTATCGATCGGTCCCTGTCAAAGCGCTGTCAGCCGGGCCGGTTTCGACCCCGGGGAAACCCGCCCCGACACCGGGCGCCACGGGCAGGGACAGGCTCACCGACAGGCCCTTGCCGTCGGCACCGGCCCGAATGCACAGCAGGCCGCCGTGACGCTCGGTGATGGAGCGCACGATGGCCAGTCCCAGGCCGGAGCCGGTCTGCTGCACGTTGCGCGCGCGGAAGAAGCGTTCGCCGGCCCGGGGCAATTCATCCGGCGGAATGCCGGGACCGTTGTCCTCCACGCTCAGCACAACGCGGTCCCCTTGCCGGTGAACCCCCACCGTCACGTGCCCGCCCTGAGGCGTGTACCGCACTGCGTTGTGCAACAGGTTGACCAAGGCTTCGCGCAGCAGGCCGGGATCGGCGCTGGCGCGCAGATCGGCCCCTTCCTCGACGTCCAGACCCAGATCGACGCCCTGGTCGCGGGCCGTGGCCCACCACGCGCGGGTCAGCTCGGTGGCCAGGGCCGACACGTCGGTGGCCTGCGGGCGGAACTCGGCGCTGTCGGTGCGGGCCAGCGCCAGCATCTGGTTGGTCTGGCGCACCGTATCGTCGAGCTGTCGCCGGATGGCCTCCAGCGCCTGCCGCTGGCGCACCGGATCGGGCTCGCGCAAGGCATAGCCGACCTGGGCGGCCAGCGTGGTCAACGGGGTACGCAACTGGTGCGAGGCGTCGTCGACAAACCGGCGACGCGACTCCATCAGGTGCCGGTTGCGCTCGATGTGGTGGTTGATCGCCTCCACCAGCGGCCGCACGTCGGCGGGAATGCCATCGGTGGTGATGGCGTTGAGGTCGTCGGCCGATCGACGGCCGACGTCCGCTCGCAGCCGATCCAGCGGCATCAACGACCAGCCCACCACGGCCGCCAGCAACAGCGCAGCCACGCCCAGGAGCAAGAGGTCCCGCAACACGGCCTGGGCCAGGATGGAGCGCGAGAACTCGTGCCGCGACTCCAGCGTCTCGGCCACCTGGATCACCACCCGCTGCCCCATCGGCTGTCCCGGCAACGGCGGGTTCAGGCGCCGGGCGTACGTACCCAGCCGCACCGGCTGGTCGAAATAACGCGCATCGGTGAAAGCGGGCTTGTCGCCCAGCGCACGGGCATCGAAGGGCGGCAGATCGGTGTGACCGATCTGCACCAGGCCATCTTCGGTGGACACGCGGAAGTAGACCTGCCCGTTGGCCGTCAGCTCGAAAAACTCCAGCATCCGGTAGGGCAACTCGACGCCCAACCCGCCACTTTCCGTGGTGATGTTGGCGTCGATGGACTTCATCGCCCCAAGCAGCGACCGGTCATAGGCAGCCTGCGCGGCGTCCTGAGCGGTGCGCCAGGTCAACATCAGTTCGGCCCCGATGACCAGCAGCATGCCCGGCAGCAGCACCAGCAGCAGCAGACGCCGCAGGCTCAGGTTGCGCCAGGGAGAAGCGGTGGCGGTCACGGCCGGTGTTCGAGCACGTAACCCAACCCACGCAGCGTCGTGATGTGCACGGTGCTGCCGTCCAGGCGCTTGCGCAAGCGGTAGATCAGCACCTCGGCGGCTTCCGGCTGCACGTCCTGCTCGTCGGAAAACACCCGCTGCAGGATCTCGGCCTTGCTCAGGGGCTGGCCCGTGTGCTGGATCAGCACCCGCAACACCGCCTGCTCGCGCGGCGTGAGGGTCAGCGCCTGCCCGGCGAGCAGAAACTGGCGCAGCGACGGCTCGTAAGCCAGCGGCCCGCAAGCGAACCGCGGATGCTCGGACCCCCGGGCCCGGCGCACCAGCGCCGTGAGCCGGGCCTCCAGCTCGGCCACCTCGAAGGGCTTGGCCAGGAAGTCGTCGGCGCCCTCGTGCAGGCTGCTGACCCGCTCCATCAGGGAGTCGCGGGCCGTGAGGATGAGCACCGGCAGGCGCAGGTCCAGCGCCCGCACGGCGGCCAGCACCTCGTGACCGTCCAGGCCCGGCAGCCCGAGGTCCAGCACCATCGCGTCATAGCCGGTGGACTGCAGGGTGCGCGTGACCAACCGGCCGTCGTCGATCCAGTCGACCACAAAACCGCTCTGCGCCAAGGCCTTGATCAGCCAGGCGGCCAGTTCGCGTTCATCTTCAACCAGCAGCAGACGCATGGGAATGGCTTCGGATCTCGGAAGGGTTCGACAGTATCGTCACTTGGCGCGCCGATCAATCGCCCGAAAGCTTCACGCGGGCCAACTCCTCCTGAAGCAGGCGTTGGTAGATCCTGGGCAGCTCACGGCTCATGCTGTTGTTCTCGATGCCATAGCCCAGGCTGGTCCAGGTGCCGGACAACCGCCGAAGCACTGGCTGAATCCCCCCCGCGCGCAACTGGGCCGAGAGCCCGCCCCAACGCCGCTCCTGCAACCAGGCATGGACCACCTGGTCTTGATGGACCGGGGCAAAGCTCAGCTCGGTGGCCGCCAAGGCATCGTCGGTGCGCCCCGGGTGGTGACGCGAGGCCAACTCCAACCAGGTGCCGTAGAGCAATTGATAACGTCCGGCCGCCGTCGAGCAGTTGCCACGGTTGGGCCCCCGTACGATGGACTCGCAGCGGTTGGGATGGCGATCGAGGGAGCCCACGTAGGCGCCCCCCTGCAGCACGTGATAGGGCCGCATGACATTGGACTCGCTGGCCGAGATCGTGCGCATCAGCGCCCGCAGGTAGGGATCGCCCCCCTCCATCACCAGCGGTTGCGTACCGGGCATCAGCAGCCAAGGCCGCCACAGCCAGAGCATGCCCAGCATGAGCAGCACGGCCACGACGGTCAATCCCAGGCGGGCGCGCCAAGGCGAGGCCCAGAAGTCACGGGGCCGGGAAGGGGCTGGCCCCGAAGGGCGTGGAGACGGATTGGAAGGGTTCATGGCAACACAAAGACAATGCGCATTGTTCAACAGCCTGTTCTCTCATGAC
Organism: uncultured Sphaerotilus sp.; assembly: GCA_964470355.1. GTDB lineage: Bacteria > Pseudomonadota > Gammaproteobacteria > Burkholderiales > Burkholderiaceae_C > Sphaerotilus. The sequence goes on along the minus strand of CAYYCN010000059.1, from coordinate 1,299 downwards.
CTTCCTCCTGCCCCTGGCCGCCATCCTGATGGGACTGCCGATGCTGATCTGGAGCACCGACCGCCTGATCGAAGGGGCGACGGCCGTGGCTCGCCACGGGCAGTGGCCGCCGTTGGGGGTGGGTCTGGTGATCCTGGGACTCGGCTCGTCAGCACCGGCCCTGCTGGTCTCCGCCTGGGCCGCCAGCCTGGGCCATCCGTCCCTCGCCCTGGGCGGCGCCTGGGGCTCAAACATCGTCAACCTGGGGCTGATCCTCGGCGTCACGGCGCTGATCGCGCCCGTGCACGTGCAATCCCAGGTGCTGCGCAGAGAACTGCCCCTGCTGCTGGGCGCCATCACCCTCTCGGCGGCCCTGGCCTGGGACCTGACCCTGTCCCGCGAAGAGGCCTGGGGACTGCTGGCCCTCTTTGCCTTGCTCACGGTCTGGTCTTTGTCCGAGGCCCGGACCCACGGCGACGACGCGCTGGCCATCGACACCGCCCGGGAACTGCAGGCCCACACGCTGCCCCGACGCCGCGCATTGCTGTGGATGTGGACAGGAGGGATCATGCTGACACTCGCGTCGGGCCTGCTGGCCTGGGGCGCGGTGGCCGTGGCGCAGGACCTGGGCATCAGCGATCTGGCGATGGGGCTGACCGTGGTGGCCCTCGGCACGTCACTGCCCGAACTCGCCACCTGCGTGGCCGCGGCCCGCAAGGGGGAGGGCCACCTGGCCTTGGGACAAGTGCTCGGAGCAGGACTGTCCAACACCTTGGCGGTGGTGGGGATTGCGGGCGCCATCGAGCCCACGGACCTGGACCCCACCGTGCTCACCCGTGAATGGCCGGTGATGGTCGGCCTGACGCTGATGGTCGGATGGATGGGCAGTGGCCGGCGAGGGCCGGGCCGCATCCGTCGACCCGAGGCCGCCGCCCTGCTCGCCTTTTACGGGCTCTACACCCTCTGGCTGCTCTGGACCCTCGGACCTCGCTGAGGCCCGCCCCCGGCGAGGCCCCACCGAGAGGGCCAGCGAAAGCCGCGCTCAGCCGCCCAGCGCCTTGAACACCGCCACGCGGTTGAGCTGCTCGGCCAGCCGCAGTTGCACCACCGACTGCTCGGCGGCGAACAGGCTGCGCTGGGCATCCAGACGCTCCAGCTCGCTGGCCGCACCGCGCGTGTACTTCAGCTCGGTCAGGCGGGCGATGTCGCTGGCGGCCACCCACTGCTGCTGGGCGGCATCCAGCTGACGCTGCCACGTCGCGCGGCCCGCCAGCGCATCGGCCGTGTCACGGAAGGCGCTCTGCACCGACTTCTCGTACT
>CAYYCN010000058.1:0-18659 GCA_964470355.1 uncultured Sphaerotilus sp. | reverse complement strand
TCGAGAACCTGTTCAACCGTTTGTACAGCCATCCGCTGGGTGGGGCGTACACGGGGCAGGGCAAGACCATGTCTGGCACCGGCGTGCCTTGGGGCGTCACGGTGCCGGGACAAGGGCGCAGCATCTACGCTGGAATGAACCTCAAGTTCTGATCCATCCATGAGACTGTCTGTCCGTCAGCGTCGGGGCATCTGGGTCGGCATCGCATTGATGCTGATCCAGTTGCTCGCGCCTGCACTCTCGCACGGCCTGGCCCGCGCCATGCAAGTGCGGGCGAGTGCGGTCTGGACGGACAGTTGGTGTCATTCCCCCGTATCCGGTCCTTCCGCCGGAACTCCTGATCCGCAGGAGGTGATTGACCTCTACGTCGATCCGGCCGATCTTCCCGCGACACCCCAGGAACAACTGCAGCTGCGCGCCTGCGCCTACTGCGACCTGCTGCCGTGCTGTCTGGCTGCTTTGCCGATCCCTGCGGCATCGGGCGAAGTACCGCGTGAAGAGGCCTGCAGCGGTGGTGTCCCCGACTGGACCCACCTGCCGCTGCCGCACACCGAACGGCCCGCACCGATCCATCCGGTACGAGGCCCACCGGCGGCTCCCCGCCAACGCTGAAACCTTCCCGGCCTTCGGGAAGGTCGTGATTCGAGCCGTTTCCCTGAACCTGCGGAAGCACATCGCTCGGACAGCGTCTTCGTTTGTTCCTTACTTGCTTGCATGTTTGTCCACGGACCCCTGTGTTGGGGGGCCGGGGAGGGATGCGCGCGGCTGTTCATAGGTCGCGTCGGGTTTGCAGACCTTCCTGTCCTCCCGCGGGTTCTACCCGAAGGCATGGGTACATGCCGTGGACTTTTTTACCTGATCGACAGGACACACCATGTCTCAAACGACAAGCTCACCCTCCACCCTGGCGCGCCGAGGCGCCTGGGTCCTGCTTCCCGTGTTCGCGGCAGCCCTGATGGTCGCCTGCGGTGGTGGCGGCAGCGGCAGTGCCGACAGCACAAGCACCGGAACCGGTACGGGAACAGGCACCGGCACGGGAACCGGTACTTCCTCCAGCGTCCTGACCGCCCAGTCCGGCCAGGCCAGCTACCTGTTCTACGGCAACACCGACCACCAGAAGCTGGGCGCCGCCACGAGCGCCAAGATCTTCGCCGGAACCGATCCGGCTGCGACGTTGACCAGCAGCGACATCATGCTGAAGTCGCAAGGCCGGGCGCAGGACAGCACCGTGGTCAGCGGCTTCAAGGCGTCTGACCTCAGCTACACCGACCTCTACGCCGACAAGCTGTACTACGTGAATACGGCCGGTGCCCCGAAGACGGCTTCGCTCAAGATCACCCACGACGACACGAGCCACACCGATTCCCAGCCGACCGAAACAGCGCACTCCAACGCCACCGGCCTGACCAGCCCGTCGTACACCGAGATCAACTACCTCGGCACCAAGCGCTTCCTGGTTGCGACCAATTCGGCCAGCAAGAAAGTGCTGGTGTTCCCGGCGGCCACGGCCGACAACGAGCCCATCGACTTCACCAACAAGACCTTGCTGACCGTCTGGTACGCCGCCTACGGCGACAAGGCCGCCGGTGTCGTGGTGTACGACTCGGCCGCCTTCAAGTTCCAGAAGATGGTGCCCTCAACGCTGGGCTGCAGCGCGTGTGGTGAAGACCCGACCGAGACGAAGTACACCAACTTCACCGGCGGACCGACCCTGACCTCGGCGCCCACCTACAAGTTCCTGGGCGACATCGGCGGCACGGCCAAGAGCGCCGTGATCATCAACGGCAAGCTCTACCTGCTGAACAAGGCCGATCTGACGATCACCGAAGTGCCGGTGACGACCACCGACTCCACGGTGTCCACCACGATCAGCGCGACCGAAACGGGCTTCACGCTCAAGGGCAGCGTGGCCTACTTCCTGCGCAAGGACACGACCGGCAAGGTCACGACGCTGTACGGGCTGAACGTGACCACCGGCAAGCTGGTGCACATGACGGTGGATCACGGCACAGGCACCAAGGCGCAACCGTCCAAGATGCTGGCCTACACGAACGACTACGTGTTCTACGGCACCGACGGCCTGATCCTGGCCGCCAAGAAGACCGCCGAAGGTGTGTCGCCGACGCTGGTGGTGGAAAACACCAACACCTCGGGCATCCGCTACCCCTTCAACTTCGGCATCGGTGCGGACTACCTCTACCAGACCTACAAGATCAACACCACCACCGGGGTGACGAGCTACCAGGCCTGTGTGTTCAACGCCGCCGGGGTGAGCAAGTGCCGCGACAACAGCTTCTGGGCTGCCGTCTCCGCCGCACGCAAGGGCACGCTGAATTTCGAGTCCAACTACCTGTACACGCCGTATGCCTACGTGCGGGTGGACGACACCGACAACTTCGGCGGCGGCAACCTCAAGGCTGTGTTGCCCAACGATCCGCTGGCCGACGGCACGACGCTGGGCAAGGTGTCGGACTACAACTTCAACACCTTCCTGCACGGCTACTACTACCTGAACACCACGGTGGACACCAACGGCAAGGTGGTGATCTACGGCAAGCGTGACGACGATTTCAGAGGCGACGCCTTCCTGCTCGACCTGATCAACCCCAGCGTCAAGCAGATCACGAACGAGTCCGCACCGACCGTGACCAAGCTGAACACGGGTGACCTCCACTGCCACGGCCGTTACTGTCAGGTGTGCCACGCCTTCGGCGGCGGCAAGATCTACGACGACAAGGCGGGCACGGCGGCCACCGGCGGCTTCAACATCAAGTTGGAATACACCGGCGGGGCAAGCTCGACCGCGCGTCTGGGCAAGGGTCTGGGTGAAAACTTCAGCGTGCTGTACAGCGACATCATGGCCAAGGGCGGCACGTTCACCCCGGTCATCGTGAAGGCCAGCGACGGCACCGTGGTCAAGCGTGCTGAGCTGGAACACAGCGGCATGTCCTACACCAACTGCAACTTCTGCCACTCGTCCGCAGGCATTGCAGCAGGCAAGGCCACCAAGCTGATCTATTCGGCCGCCAACTGAGCCGACGGCGCCTCGCTCCTGCGGGAGTGAGGCGGGGCTTCGGCCCCACCGTCGTTGCACAAGCTGTGCGGCGGCGGCGGGGCCAGCCCTCTCCCCACAAGGACTTCATACATGATTCAACACACTCTGCAGCGTCGCCTGGGTGCGGTGCTTCTAGCGGCATCGGCGCTCTCGCTCTGGGGGAGCGGTGCACAGGCCGCACCTTTTGAGCCGCGCGAGGCCCCGGCGTTTGCCGTGGCGACCGAAGCCGGCAAGCTCAACCTGGCCGACTTCAAGGGCAAGGTGGTCTACCTGGACTTCTGGGCCTCGTGGTGCGTGCCGTGCCGGGCTTCGTTCAAGTGGCTCAACGAGATGCACGACAAGTACGGCACCAAGGGACTGGTGGTGCTGGCCGTCAACGTGGACAAGGACAAGGCGCTGGCGGCGCAGTTCCTCAAGGACAGTCCGGCCAAGTTCCGCATCGGTTACGACCCCGAGGGATTGGTGGCTGCGGCCTACCAGCTCAAGGGCATGCCCAGCTCCTACACCGTGGACCGCAAGGGCGTGATCCAGGGCGCCCACGTGGGCTTTCGCGACAAGGACAAGGAAGCGCTGGAGCAGCAACTCAAGGCGCTGCTTGGTACCGAGTGACGCCATCCCGGACGCTGCCGACCGCGCCCCAGGGACTGGGTCGGCCTGCGTGTGGGGCACACAAGCATTGGAGATGACATGAGATTGAGCGGCGCGATGGCGCTGGTGGTCCTGGCCGGGATGCTCGGCGGCTGCGCGATGCAGCCGGTGCAGCCCTGGGAGCGGGACCTGTTGGCCAAGGAAGAAATGGCCCTCACCCCGGATCGGGTCGAGGAATATCTGGACGGACACATCTATTCCAGCCGGGAAGGCGCCTCGGGCGGCAAGGGCGTGGGCGGTGGAGGCTGTGGATGCAACTGATGAACACACCCTGCGCACGCCGCGTGCGTGCCGGCCGCATCGGTGCGGCTCTGTCTGCCGCCACCTGCAGTCTGCTGGTGGCGGTCCCCCTGACGGCCCAGGCCGAAGGTGCCGCCGGCGACAAGCCCTGGCAGGTGGACCTGGGCCTGATGAACTACTCGGAGAACAACGGCCGCATCCAGGTCAAGGAAAGCACCGTGCGCCTGAAGCGCCAGATCGACGAGGACCGTTCGGTCTCGGTGCGCGGCGGCTTCGACATGGTCTCCGGCGCCTCACCCAGCGGCGCGGTGAGCGTGCAGGCCAAGACGGCGGCCTCAGGCACCGGTCCGATGGCCGATTTCAAGACCAACCGGCGATCCATCGGCCTGGACTTCGACACCCCGGTCTTCGGCGACATGCGCCTGGCGCTGACGGGTGACCACTCCCGACAGTCGGCCTACGAGTCCACCGGAGCGGGCGCCACGCTGTCCCGCGACGCCAACAACCGCAACACCACCTACGTGTTCGGTCTGGGCTACAGCCAGGACACGGCCAAGCCGTCCAACGGCATCCACTACGAGCTGAAGTCGGCCACCGAGCCCAAGATCTGGAAGGACAAGGACACCAAGGAACAACTCGACCTGCAGCTGGGCCTGACCCAGGTGCTGGCGCGCGGCACCCTGGCGCAGTTGAACTTTGTGCACAGCCGCTCGGCCGGCTACATGACCAACCCGTACAAGATCATCAGCGTCGTCAACGCCACGTCGGGCAATCCCGCCGACTACGATCCCTTGACGGAAAACCGCCCACGCACGCGTGAAACCAATGCGCTCTATGGGCAGATCAACCAGGTGGTGGGTCAGGGTGTGGCCTACGTGGGCTACCGCTACTTCTGGGACACCTGGGGCGTGCGTGCGCACACGGTGGACCTCAAGTTCCGTCAGCCCTTGACCGAGCGCTGGCACGTGCAGCCGCACTTCCGTTGGTATCAGCAGTCGGCGGCGGACTTCTACCGCTCCATGCTCACGAACACCGAGGTGGCCAACGGCCTACCCAAGTACGCCACGGCCGACTACCGTCTGGCCAAACTGCACACCGCCACGCTGGGGGTGAAGGTGGGCTACCGGCCGGCCATGGGCGGTGAGGTCAATCTGCGGGTGGAAACCATCAAGCAGGGCGGCGAGCAGACGCCGTGGGACGCCGTGGGGGTGCAGCGTGAGGCGGGGGTCTTCCCGACGCTGCGGGCCTCGATGGTGAACCTGTCCTACACGGTGCCGTTCTGAGGCCATGACCGGCACCGGGCCCGAATCCCCCATGTCATCACCCGAACCCAGGGACGTCAGCCGCGAGGTGTCCGTCGCTCGAACGGCCGACGGACACCTTCGGGCGGCGTTCACGGCGCTGGGGGGACCGTGCGAGGTGCTGATCGACGCCAACGACTCGCCGGAGCTGGATGCGGTGCTGATCGAGGCCGCCTCCGAGGTCTGGCGCATCGAGGACAAGTTCAGCCGCTACCGGCCCTGCGGCGTGGTTCACCGAATCAACCACGCGGCCGGGGCGCCGGTGACGCTGGACGAGGAGTCCTCGGCGCTGATCGCCTACGCCGACACTTGCCATCAACTCAGCGGTGAAGCCTTCGACATCACCTCCGGCGTGCTGCGCCGGGTGTGGCGCTTTGACGGCGGCCGTGCGCTGCCGTCCGAGCGCGATGTGAAGGCCCTGCTTCCCCAAGTGGGGTGGCATCGCGTCGAGTGGAAGGCCCCGGTGCTGCGGCTGCCAGCCGGCATGGAAATCGACCTGGGCGGCATCGGCAAGGAGTACGCGGTGGACCGGGTGGCCCAGGGGCTGGCGCAGGCCGGCTTCACGGCGGCGCTGGTCAACTTCGGGGGCGACTTGCGTGCGGTCGGGCCGCACCGCGACGGCTCACCCTGGCGCATCGGCGTGGACGACCCGCGCCGCACCGGCGAGCACTGCGTGGCCCGCCAGACCCTGCAGATCGGCGCCCTGGCCACCAGCGGCGACGCCCGCCGCTTCATCGAAGTGGGCGGCCGACGCTTCGGCCACATCCTCGATCCGCGCACGGGCTGGCCGGTGCGACACGCTCCCCGTTCGGTCACGGTGCAGGCCCCGACCTGCCTGGAGGCCGGCATGTTGGCCACGTTTGCCGTGCTTCAGGGCAAACGGGCCGAGTCCTTTCTTCAATCCCAAGGTGTTTTGCATCTGGTGGTGTGGTGATGATGAACAACCGATCGAAATGGATCCCGCTGTGGCTGGGACTGGGGTGCGCAGCGCTGCTGTCGGCCCTTCCCGCCCAGGCTGCGGACGATGAGCCGCTCGACCCCGACCAGGCCTTCCAGGTGTCGGCCTCGGTCGCCTCCTCGGGCGCGGCGCCGGAAGTGACGCTGAACTGGAAGGTCGCTCCCGGCTACTACCTCTACCGCAAGAAGATGGAGTTCCGGCTGGAACCCTCCTCCTGCCGCATCGACAAGGAGGACTTTCCCGCCGGGAAGGTGAAGGACGACGAGTACTTCGGCCGCATGGAGATCTTCCGGCAGGACTTCAGCGCCCGGCTGCACACCGCCAATGGGTGTGTGCCCACGCAAGTCACCGCCGTCTACCAGGGCTGCGGCGACGTGGGCGTGTGCTATCCGCCGATCACGAAAACGATGGCGCTGGGTGGCGCCGTCGGCAGCACGGCAGGCGTCCCGCCGGCTGGTGCCGCAGCAGCGACCGCTTCGAGTGCTGCCGCCGCTCCGGGTGCAACGGCACCAGCCCAGCGCCTCGACGGCAACGCCAGCGAAGGCGACGTGGCAAACCTGTTGCAAAGCGGCAGTCTGGCGCTGATCCTGGCGAGCTTCTTCGGCTTCGGGCTGGCGCTATCGCTCACGCCGTGCGTGTTTCCGATGATCCCGATCCTGTCGGGCATCATCGTCAAGCAGGGCGGCGGGATTTCCCGGCCCCGCGCGGCGGTGCTGTCGGGCGCCTACGTGCTGGGCATGGCGCTGACCTACTCGCTGGCCGGGGTGGCCGCCGGGATGTCGGGCACGATGATTTCCGGGGCGCTGCAGAACCCCTGGGTGCTGGGCAGCTTCGCGGCGCTGTTCGTGCTGCTGTCGCTGTCGATGTTCGGGCTGTTCGAGTTGCAGTTGCCGGCCGGGCTGCAGGCGAAGTTCTCGTCGGCGTCCGGCAATCAGGGCGGATCTCTGGGCGGTGTGGCGGTGATGGGGGCGCTGTCGGCGCTGATCGTCGGGCCGTGCATCGCGCCGCCGCTGGCCGGGGCGCTGCTCTACATCGCCAAGACCGGCGACGCCCGCCTGGGCGGCACGGCGCTGTTCGTGATGGCGCTGGGCATGGGCGTGCCGTTGATGCTGGTGGGCGTGTTCTCGCGCGAGATCCTGCCGCGTGCCGGCGGCTGGATGAACCGCGTCACGCAGGGCTTCGGCGTGCTGCTGCTGGCCACGGCGCTGTGGATCGTCTCGCCGGTGCTGCCGACCTGGGTCGTGATGCTGGTGGCGGCGTTGCTGCTCATCGGCGTGGCAGTGTTCCTGCATGCACTCGATCCCCTGCCGCCGCACAGCTCGGGTTGGCTGAAGATGTGGAAGGGCGTGGGCGTGTCGATGCTGATCGCCGGGGTGAGCCTGCTGCTGGGTCTGATGGGCGGTTCGCGCGACCTGCTGCAGCCGCTGCAGTTCGTCGGCACGGCGTTTTCCGCCAACGCCACGGCGGCCGGACACCCGGCGGGCGGCGGGGTGGGCGCGCATCCCACCTTCGTGCGCATCCAGTCGGAGCAGGAGCTGGAGGCCCAGCTGGCCTCGGCCGGCGCCCGTCCCGTGCTGCTGGACTTCTACGCCGACTGGTGCGTGAGCTGCAAGGAAATGGAGCGCGAGACCTTCACCGATCCCGCCGTGGCCCAGCGCATGGCCGGGTACACGCTGCTGCAGGTCGACGTGACGGCCGGCACGCCGGAGCACAAGGCGCTGCTCAAACGCTTCAGCCTGTTCGGGCCGCCCGCCATCATCCGCTTCGATGCACAGGGCCGGGAAATGGCTGCACAACGGGTGGTCGGGTTCATGGCGCCGGAGCGCTTCCTCAAGGTACTGATGTGAGGTCCACATGCTGAGGTTCGATCAACCCCAGGTGGGGACCCATGTGGCGCGCTGGGAGGCCTTGCTCAACGGTGCCGCCTGTGCCGCCGCGCTGCTGTGGTCACCCTGGATCATGGTGATTCCGGCGGTGCAGGGGCTGATCCGCGGCTTCTGGGGCCACAGGCGATGCCCGCTGCACCGGATCTGGCAGAGCGTCTTCGAGGCACGGGGCTGGGCCGGTCGTCCCGAGGATGCTGGCCCCAAGATGTTTGCCAACAAGCTGCTGTTCGTGGCGAGTGCCGTGGCCCTGGGACTGGCCGCCGCCGGACAGACCCTCTGGCGCGTGCCTTGTCTGGTCCTGCAGGTGTTCACCACGCTGGAATGGGCGCTGTCGTTCTGCGCGGCATGTTGGGTGTATGGGCTGTGGTATCGCCGTCGGGCGGTGCAGGCCACGGACTTGCGCTGAGGCCGACACCCGATGGATGGATACCGAGCTTCCGGCGAGAGCAACGTGGCCGGCATTGCAGCCGTGGCCAAGGGGCTGGAGTTGCTGCAGCGCATCGGCATGGCGCACGTTGAGCAGCACGAGCGCGAGCTGCTGCAGTACGCGCTGGACAAACTGGGTGCCCTGCCCGGCGTGACGGTGTACGGCACCCAGCCCGGCCGCCCCGAGTTTGCCCACCGGGCCGGCGTGGTGACCTTTTCGGTGGCGGGCGTGCCGCACAACCGGGTGGCGCAACTGCTGGCCGAGGACTGGGGCATCGGCGTGCGCAATGGGTGCTTTTGCGCGCACCTTCTGCTCAAGCATCTGCTGGGTATGCGCCGGGCGCTGCGCTGGGTGATGGACGTGGCGGTGAAGAGATTTCCGGCGCCGTCACGCAAAGTGCTGCCCGGTCTGGTGCGCGCCAGCCTGGGACTGGAAAACACCCGCGAAGAAATTGACCGCTTGGCCGTGGCGCTGGCGTCCATCGTCGCGAACCGATGCAGTGAGCCCCGGCACCACCGGATGCTCGCCGGACTTCATCTGGCGGCCCCCGCCTGCCGAAGACCTCTCTGAGCACCAAGCTGGAGCAGTACACCCTGGCGGCCGTGGCCGACGTCTACGCCTGGCGAGAGCCCTCCGCCGGACAGGCCGCGCAGGAATGGGTGCGCGGGGTCTTCTCGGCCTTGCGCAGGTATTCGAACGTCCACCGTGGGCAGGGGCAGCACTCGCAGGTGTCCACGAAGTTGTTCGATCAGGCCCGCAGGATCGCCTTGCATCATCTGAATCTGGGCGCTGAGGACCACACGCTGGTGTTTGCCAACCCGCTTCGGGTGGAGCAGCTGACGCGGCAGTTGCCGCAGGGCAGTTGGCGCTCCCTGTCCAGCCGCGATCTGGGGCTGGCCTTGGGGGTGGATGCCATCGCCGTCCGCACGACGGAGTTCACCCGCCTCGCGCCGATCCAGCCCGGCGGGGGAACGGTTCGATTGGTGTCCGAAGACGTCGTGACCTGGGCCGAAGGTCCGGATGTTCAGGAGGGGGGAACCCCCCACATTTCCGGTGCCATCGCGTTTGCCAAGGCCCTGCTGGTGGCCGGAGCGGTGGGACCGGAGGCCCTGCGCAGTTCGGCTCCGGCCTTGAGCGTGAGCGAGAGCGAGATCTTCGCGGATCGGCTGAACGACGTGCATGGACACCCCCTGTGCGGCGAGGCCCTGCGAGCGGCGTTGGCGTCGCAATGGGTGGGTGCGGCAGAGGCCGTCCCTACTTCGCAGGGGGCAAAGCACTATGTCCAGCTCGACAACGGCGCGAGCACGCCGACTTTTGCGCCGATCTGGGACGTGGTGACCCGCGTGGTGCGTCAACCCCAAGGCGTGCTGGACCGGGTGGTCGAGCATGCCCGGGGTGTCGCGGCAGAATTTTTCAACGCGCCGCTGGATCGCTGGGATCACGTCTTTGCCGCCAACACCACCGAGGCCATCAACATCGCGTCATGGCACTTCGCCCAGCGGGCCCGCGAGGCGGCCGCGCGGGACGGCTGCGGCACGGTGGTGGTCAACACCCTGCTGGAGCACAACTCCAACGAACTGCCGTGGAGGGCGCTGCCCGACGTGGAACTGCTGCGCCTGTCGGCAGACCAGGACGGATTCATCCGCCTGCACGAGTTGGAAACCCTGCTGCATGACTACAACCACCTCGGGCGCCACGGTGCGCGACGCATCCGGCTGGTGGCGGTGAGCGGGGCCAGCAATGTGCTGGGCAGCATGAACGACCTCGGGGCCATCGGTGCGGTGGTCCATCGGCATGGGGCGCAACTCCTGGTCGATGGAGCTCAATTGACGGCGCACCGACAAGTCGATCTGGAGCGCGATGGCATCGACTACTACGCGTATTCCGGACACAAGATGTATGCGCCGTTCGGGTCGGGTGGTTTGATCGTCAGGCGGGACTGATGTGAGCTACACATGCTGAGGTTCGATCAACCCCAGGTGGGGCCGGCGCGCCGCACTCGGCTCCTTGTCGCTCATGCCGCGTCCGTCTCCACGCCCTTGAAAACCGCATCCAGGGGCAGCGTCAGACCAATGCTGTCCAGCACCAAAGCCTCCGCCTTGCTTTGATCCTTGAACAGCCAGGTGGTGCCGGATTCCACCTGGGTAAAGACTTCGACTTGGCGCGTGGCCGGGTCGATCAGCGCGTATTCGCGCAGAGACGGCAACCCGCGGTAAAGCGCGAACTTGTCGCGCTTGTCGTAGCCGGACGTGCTGGGCGACAGCACCTCAATGACCAGCTTGGGGTCGGTGATGATCTTCTCATCGCCAGCCTCGGCCTTCCCGCATGTGACCATCACGTCGGGATAGAGGATGCCTTCATTGACTTGCACCTTCATGCTCTCGGCAAAGACCTGGCAAGAGGTGCCGTCCAAGTGGTCGCCGATGCGCCCGGCCAGGTTCAGGATGACGCGGTTGTGGCGGGCCGTACCGCCCACCATCGCGAACACCTCACCGCGAAAGAACTCGTTGCGCTCAGGTTCACGCTCTTCCCAGGCCAGGAACTCGGCCAAGGTCATCTTCGCCAACGGCAGACCCATGGTTCGCTTCTCTCGACAGGACTCAATGAGTACCATCATAGCGACTTGGTCAAAGCGCACGCGAGGGGTCTTTGCGGAGTCGTGCGTGTTGATCCTGCTGCGCCGTTCCGGACGCAGCCCCCCGGTCTCGGGCGTCAAAATTTGCCGAGATCCAGCCTGCCCGGCAGTTCCGGCGTCACTTCTTCAAAGCGCAGTACCTTCCTGCCCTTGTGGTCCTTCATGAAATCCCGCGCGTCTTCAGCCGAGGCCAGCGGCACGAACTCGTGCCCCATCGGCCCCAGCACGTCGGAGCCGACGACGAACCAGGCCTTGCGGGCATCGATGCGTTCCAGGTTGTAGAAGTCCGTCACGGCAATGGTGACGATGTCGCGCTGGGCGTGTCCGGGGGCGTACTTGGGCAGCTGGTGCAGGAACTTGAACAGGTCCTTGGCGCCGTCGAAGTGGTGGGTGTGGCCGTTTTTCCAGACCACGGTGGCCACCCAGTTGGGGTACTTGGACACGACCATGCCGCACACCGGGCACAGGTCCATCGGCTTGGGGTTGGGTGCGACCAGACCCTGGGCGGCGGCCGAGGTGGCCAGCACCCAGGTCAGGGCCGTCGTGAGCAGGAGGTGCCTGCGCGTCGGGCCCATGGCGATCAACCCTTCTTTTCCATCATCATGCGCTTGCGGCGCTCTTCGCGGTTCTTGCGGATCATGCTCACGTCGCCCGACATGTCCGTGTAGGCCGCCAGCAGCGCCGCATCGAAGTTGACCAACTCACCGCCATGCTTGGCCTTGGTCGCGTTTGCCGCATCGGCGTTGCCGTAGGCCACCTTGGAGCGCTTGGTCATCACACCCTTGATGTCGCCGCCCACGAGGAACTGGGCCTTGTCCACCTCGACCAGCGGCTTGACCTCGCCTTCGGCGGCGTTGTCGCCCACCCACAGGGCCTTGGGCTGGCGGTCGATGTTGATCGCCAGGCTGATGGCCGAGCAGTGGATGGAGCAGGTGCCGTCCACCAGGTCGTCGCCGTACTGCAGCAGCATGCGGCTGTGGTGGTACTGCGTGCGGTCCATGCCGCAATAGGGGCACTTGGGGTACTTCTTCAGCTCATCGACCAGAGGGGTGCCGTCGGCCGGCTTCTTGGGGATGAACTGGTTGGGCGTGCCGTCGGTTGCGCAGGCAACAGGGGCCGCCGGGGCGGCGGTCTGCGCCGCCAGCTTGCTCGTGAACAGCGTGGCCGTGGCGCCGAGCGCGGCGTTATGCATCCATTGGCGTCGTTTCATCATCTCTCTCCTGTTGAAGCGGTCGTTCCGACCGGGGAGGGGCCTGCTCGGTCGGGATCGGTGCCGGCCGGCAGGGCAGACGCGGGGTCTGCGCGGAAAAGGGAACGGGGCTGGGGCGTCGGTGGGTCACTCCAGCAGCTTGAGACCGGACCGCCAGACGATCCAGGCCGCCAAGGCGCCGTACACGGCAAAGCCCGTCAGGGCCCACACTGTCAGGCGCCGGCTCAAGGGCGGGATCACGTCGATCAGTCCGGGGCGCCGTTGCAGCAGCGACAGCAGCCCCACGCCCAGCCCGGCGGCGGCGGCCAGGAACAGCGGCACATACAGCAGGTAGCCGCGGTAGCCGTACTCCGGCTTGAGCAGGCAGAAGGGGCAGTGGTGGTGCGGGTGCTCGTAGACGTACAGCGAGAGGAAGGACACGACCGAGGCCATCGACACAGCAAAGGCCGCCGCACTGCCCAGGCCGACACACAGCCCGCTGATTTGGCCCGGGATCGGAGGGTGTTGTTGGGTGGCGCCTGGGTGTCGGCGACGTCCAGCGCCCAGGTGCCAAACCCCGGCGCCCAGCACAAACAGCAGCGCCGCCGCCTGCACCGCCATGGCCGTCTCCGGCGGCAGCGCGGCCAAGTCCCCACCGATGCTGGACGCCTCGGTCGAGAACAGGCTGCCGCAGCACGAGGTAATGACGTCCGCCCGCAGCCCGCTGAAGTAGGCCCACTGCAGCCCCGCGCTGGCCACCATCACCGGAAGCAGCCCGATCAGCAGCGCAAACTTCAGCCGCACCAACGGCTGTGCGCGGGACTGCTGGTCGGCGTGGTCCAGGATCAGCCATTGGCTGGCCAGAAAGAACAAGGCCAGTTGCGCGTACAGCGCCGGAAATCCCCATTCGTTGACCCGCAGCGCCCCCACCGCACACATGGCCCCCACGAACAGGTCGGCCATGCGGTCGGCGTTGAAGACGAACAGCAGCAGCGCGGCCATCTGCCCCACCAGGATCAGGTCCACCAAGGTGGACAGCAGCGTGGTGCGCTGCTCCAGCCGGATCTGTCGGGGCGTGCCTCGGCTCGGATCCCAGTGGCGCACGATGGCCCAGGCGCCGGGTGTGGCCAGTGCGAGCGCCACCACGCCCAGGCCGGCGGCCAACAGCAGCGCGAGGATGGCGGGTTGGAAGCGCATGCCTTCAGTCCTCCCCCGGCGCGAGCATGCGTCCGTCGCGCAGACGCACCGTGCGGTGCAGGCGCGGCCAGTCCACCACACGCGGGTCGTGGCTGGTCATCAGGACGGTCTTGCCCTCGTCGTTGAGCGCCGCCACGATCTCCAGAAACTCGATGGACAGGCGGGTGTCCAGGTGCGCGGTGGGCTCGTCGGCGATGAGGATGTCGGGGTCGTTGATGAGCGCACGGGCGATGGCCACGCGCTGCTGCTCGCCGCCGGAGAGCACGTCCACCACGGTGTCGCGGCGGTGGGCAATGCCCAGCCGTTCCAGCCACTGCACCGCACGGCGCACCAGCGGGGCGTGGGGCTGGCCCAGCGGCACCGCCGGCAGCGTCACGTTGTCCAGCACCGACAGGCCGCGGATCAGGTGAAACTGCTGAAAGATCACGCCGAAGCGCTCGCGCCGCACGCGGGTCAGAAAGCGCTCCGGCAGCGCGGAAAGATCTTCACCGTCCAGGCGCACGCGCCCGCTCGTCGGGCGAGACAGCCCGCCCAGCAGCGTCAGCAGCGTGGTCTTGCCCGAACCGCTGGGGCCGGTGAAGGCGGTGATGCGCCCGCGCTCCAGGCTCAGCGTCACGCCCTGCACGGCGGTGTAGGCGTTGGGGCGGCGTTCGTTGAAAGTCTTGGAGACGTCGATCAGTTCCAGCACGCTCGTCTCCTCAGGTCCGCATGACCGCGTCGGGGTCGGTGATGGCGGCACGCCAGCTCGGCACCAGCACCGCCGCCGTGAAGGGCACGACCGTGAAGAACAGCAGCGTGAAGACCTGCAGCCCGTCCACCTCCGGCACCAGTTCGAACGTCGGGTAGATCACCGCCCAGCCCTGCAGCACGCTGCGAAACAGCGCCCCGCCCAGGTGGAACACGTGCACATAAGCGCCCACGTAGCCGACGATGAAGGCCGTCAGCGACACCAGCACGCCTTCCCACAGCTTCATGTGCAGCACGTCGGCGCTGTCCCAGCCCACGGCCTTGAGCAGGCCGATCTCGCGGCGCTCCTGCGCCGACAGCCCCGAGGCCTGGTTCCACGCCAGGATGGCAAAGGCCAGCAGCGCGCCGCTGAGCACAGTCAGCACGATGCCTTCCCGCCAGTCGAACACCGAGGCGTAGGTACGCTGCAGCTCTTCGCGCAGGATCACGCGGGTGCCCGGCAAGGCCTGCTGCACCTTGGCTGCGACGGTGTTCACTTCCTTCGGATTGGCCACCGACAGCACAAGGTCGGTGAAGTGCCCCTCGGGGAAGGCGAAGAAGGCGCGGAAATCCGCTTCGTTGAGCAGCACCAGATCGGCACTCATCAGTGCGGTGCGTTGCGACAGCACCTGGGCCACGGTGAAACGCTGGAGCGCGCCCGACGCGGTGCGAAAGGCGATGGCGTCCCCGGCGCGCACCCCTCGGGCCTGCGCGTAGGTCGGCCCCAGCACGACATGGCCGGGGGCAGGGGCATCCCCACCGGACGAAGCCATGAAGGTGGTGTTGGCGCCGATGACGGCATCGTAGTAGTAGCCCCAGAGCCGGGCCTGTTTGGCACGCACGCCCCGGATGCGGCCCAACCGCTCCAGCGTGTCGGGCGGCAGCAGGTCGTGCCGGCCGGCGGTCAGCCGCTGCACGGTGACTTCGGGCGAGCCCTGCAGCACCCGGCGCATTTCCTGGCGCAGCCCGTGCGTGAACAGCATCACCGAGGCGAGCACAAACACCAGGCCGGTGTAGATCACCCACAGGCCCAGCACGCGGCTGCGCTGGCGGGCCATGGCGGCCAGACTGAAGTCAATCAGATGGCGCTGACGCCGGATCCAGGTCTGCATGGTGTCGGGGTGCCGGCCACAGCGAGCCGGTCGGAAAGTGGTCGAAGGCCAGGGGATGGTCCTGGAACGCCGAGTGCAAGTCCGCCTGCGTGAGGTGGCGGCCGTAGCGCGCTTCGGTCATCAGGGCGGGATCGGTCAGGCCCAGGCGCGATGTCAGCGCCTGTCGCTCGGTCTGGTCCGGTGCGCGCAATGTGCGCAGGCGGTGGGCGTCCACGAAGGTGGCTGCCACGGCGAGCAGGCCGAGGGTCAGGAGCACCAGCGCAGGCGTGGAGGCCCGCAGGCGCCGCCGAGGGGGGCCTTGTGTCATCACAGCACGCCGCGCACGGCGGCCAGCACTTCGTCGGCCGAGGCGCCGTAGCGCAGCTCTCTCACCTTCTTGGCCTGGGCGTTGAACAGCAGCGTCTGTGCACTGTGGTCCACCGCGTAGGCCCCTCCGGGCTGCTCCGCCTGCTTGATGTAGGCCACCCGCAGGTTCAGGGCGATCTTCTTCAAGGCTTCGGGTGAGGTGCGCAGGCCCACCATCTCCGGGTGGAAAAAGGCGAGGTAGTCACGCAGTTGATCGGGCCCGTCACGCTCGGGATCCACGGTGACGAAGACGGCACGCATGCGGGCCCGCTCCTCTGCGGTCAGGCGCCCCAGCACCTGTCCGGCCACCGCCATACTTGCCGGGCAGACGTCCGGGCAGTGCAGATAGCCGAAGTTCACCAGCAGGACCTTGCCCTGCAGGCTGTCCAGCGGTTCGCGGCTGCGTGAGGACTGCAACGCGGCCTGGGGGTCGGCCTGCCACAGCAGGCTGCCGACGCCTAAGCCGTCTGCCGTGTCCGAACAGCCGAATAGACCGGAGAGAGCCACAGCGCTCCCGGCTGCGAGCAAGGCTCGCCGATTCCATGTGTGCACGATCAACCCCGCGGAGTGAGGGTGTTGGGTTGATCCGTCACAGACGGCCCGTCAAGCACCGGAGCGCGCTTGCGCAGCCCGGTGGTGGGCGTCAGACGGGATCACGCGGTGGGAGCTTGATCCAAGGGTGGTGCGCGAGGCGGCGTATCGCGAAGAGGCAGCGGTTGCAGGCGCTGCCCCGTGAACCCCGCCATCCGGACCGGCAGCACTTCAGGCCGAGGATGGGGCAGAAACACCGGAGGCGCCGTCGGCGTTCCAGGGGTTGAAACGGCCACGCACAGCGGGCAGATCGGCGTGCTGGAGGCGGGGGCCTGATCCTCGCCCTGTGGTGCAGGACCGGTGGCATCGCCCACCCTGCCCGAGCCTTGAACAGCCGAGCAGACGTTCCAGAAGTCCGGCTCCTCTGCCGAAAGTCGATCGGCCCAGTGGCGTGTGCTCAGAGGGAGGGCCAGCACCTGAAACAGCAGCATCACCGCAGCTACAAACCCAATGACCCAACGGCGGCATCGCCGAGGTTGAAGGGTCAGAAGGTAAGGATTCACCGTTTCATTCTAGAAAGGAGCTTGTGAGGCCCTATGACCAACATCAAACGGCCACGGCAACCAAGGCCACCGGTCAAGATCCGGTATCGAAAAGAAACCTCGCAGTCCAAGCTCCTGCTCCCGCCTCCGCACGAACCGACGCAACCCACGTCATCGCTCCGGTGATGCAAGCCGTCAGGGTCGTTTCACCTTCCCACACCCCATCGGACCCAAGCCGCAGCACCACTTCGTTGGGCCCCATGTTCATGGTCTCGCCGTTGAGATCCACCACCACGGATCGAGGTGAAAGCCCCCGGAACACCATCCGCAAACGCACCGGCGCAGACGGCGACACTGAAGTCCGCGCCATCGTCACCCGCAGCTCTCCTGCATCGGGATACACGGCCGCGCAGGATGAACGGTCAAGGCGGCAACCGGAGTCAACGCGCCCAACCACCTCACCCCACGGAGGCGCCAGATACCCCTGCCAGGCGAGAACCAGCCCCGCGGCGGCGGCAACGCCAAGCAGTCCCAGGGCCAGCCAGACGCCGATCTTTTGCTGCCGCTTTGCCCTCCCCCCGACCCCACAGGGGGGGGGCAAAGCGCCTCCGTGAGAC
The DNA here is from genome assembly GCA_964470355.1 of uncultured Sphaerotilus sp. Classification (GTDB taxonomy): domain Bacteria; phylum Pseudomonadota; class Gammaproteobacteria; order Burkholderiales; family Burkholderiaceae_C; genus Sphaerotilus. The sequence goes on along the minus strand of CAYYCN010000058.1, from coordinate 1,250 downwards.
GGGTGACAACGGTTAATTCGGAAAAACGTCGGCATGGACGAATGACGATACGGGAGAAGGGAATGTGGCGTGCCGGCACCATCCCGCACCTGACCGATTTTTTCCTTGAACTGAATTAATGTTGCCGTGCACGGTCAGGACTGAAATCCATGCACTCGACGTACCCAGGAAGTCTTGTTGGTCAACCGCCCGTTGATCGCGATCACATCCTTGGCACGGCACTGACGGATGTGCACCGGCGTCGGTCGCAGATCAAGGGTTCTTGGACGCGATGAGACGCCAAACTTTGGAGATGACCATGAAGACACGGAAGAGCATCTGGTCGCTGACGCTGATGGCCAGCGCGGCCATGCTGAGCACCAGCACCTTTGCTGCAGACTCGCTGCAGGACGTGATGAAAGCCCGCGGCCTCAGCCAGCAGGATCTGCTGGCCGCCGCCAAAACCTACGTACCCACCGGCAAGCGCGACGAGTTCGTTGCATTCAGCTCGGGCGGCCAATCCGGACAGGTCATCGTCTACGCCGTGCCGTCGATGCGCATCCTGAAATACATCGGCGTGTTCACGCCGGAGCCGTGGCAAGGCTACGGCTACGATGAGGAATCCAAGAAGGTGCTGGCGGGCGGCAAGATCGACGGCAAGGACATCACCTGGGGCGACACCCACCACCCCGCCATGTCCGAAACCAATGGCGAATACGACGGACAGTTCCTGTTCATCAACGACAAGGCCAACCCGCGCCTGGCCGTGCTCGACCTGCGCGACTTCGAGACCAAGCAGATCGTCGTCAACCCGATCTTCAAGTCCGAACACGGCGGCGCCTTCATCACGCCGAACTCCGAATACGTGATCGAGGCCGCCCAGTATGCCTCGCCGCTGGAGAACAAGAAGTTTTACCCGCTCGAAGAGTTCAACGACAAGTACCGCGGCGGCGTGACCTACTGGAAGTTCGACCGCAAGGCCGGGCGCATCGACCCCAGTAAGTCGTTCTCGCTGGAACTGCCCCCTTACTCGCAAGACCTTTCCGACGCCGGCAAGGGGCCGTCCGACGGGTGGTCGTTCACCAACTCGTTCTGCTCCGAGCGCTATGTGGGCGGCATCGAGAAGGGTCGCCCGCCGTATGAAGCCGGTTGCTCCGCCAAGGACACCGACTACATGCACGTGGTCAACTGGAAAAAGGCCGCCGAGCTGGTCGCCGCCGGCAAGGCCAAGACCATCAACGGCCACAAGGTCCTGATGATGGAGACCGCCA
>CAYYCN010000057.1:0-18956 GCA_964470355.1 uncultured Sphaerotilus sp. | reverse complement strand
CGGGCCCTTGAGGCCGCGCACGGTGGGGAAGGCGTTTTCCTCGGGCACGAAGACGTCGTCCATGACGATCTCGCCGGTGATGGAGGTGCGCAGGCCCACCTTGCCGTGGATGGCCGGGGCGCTCAGACCCTGGAAGCCCTTTTCCAGCACAAAGCCGCGGATGTCGCCCGCCTCGTCCTTGGCCCACACCACGAACACGTCGGCGATGGGGCTGTTGGTGATCCACATCTTGCGGCCCGTCAGCGACCAGCCGCCTTCGACCCTTCGGGCGCGGCTGGCCATGCCGGCGGGGTCGGAGCCGAAGTCGGGCTCGGTCAGGCCGAAGCAGCCGATCAGTTCGCCGGTGGCCAGGCGCGGCAGGTATTTCTGCCGCACGGCCTCGGTGCCGAACTCGAAGATCGGCAGCATCACCAGCGAGGACTGCACGCTCATCATCGAGCGGTAGCCGGAGTCCACGCGCTCCACTTCGCGGGCGATCAGGCCGTAGCAGACGGCGTTCAGACCGGCGCCGCCGTAGGCCTCGGGCAGCGTGGCACCCAGCAGGCCCAGTGCACCCATCTCACGAAAGAGGGCCGGGTCGGTGCGCTCATGGCGGAAGGATTCCAGCACGCGGGGCACGAGCTGGCCTTGGCAGTAGGCTGCGGCGGCGTCGCGCACGGCGCGTTCGTCCTCGGTGAGCTGGGCGTCGAGCAGGAAGGGGTCGTTCCACTGGAAGGGCGATCGGGCCATCGGGAGTTCTCCGGAAAAGGGGCAGAGTCCGCCAGACAGGGGCGATTCACCGCCTGGGGAGGCTGGGAATCGAGCGGGCGCCCGGGACGTTTCGGTGTTTTCTGCGCCGCATCGTAGGGTGTCCGCCCAGCCGTCGGCAAACGAGTTCGGCTCATTCAGACATGAGCTATCGTCATGTCATGCGACGAAAGATTCCCACGCTTCAGGCGCTGACCTGCTTTGAGGCCGCGGCCCGGCACGAGAGCTACACCCGCGCAGCCGACGAGCTGTGCATGACACAGGGCGCCGTCTCCCGGCAGATGGCAGCGCTCGAGACATACCTTGGCCTGGCGCTGTTTCGCCGCACCCGGCATGGCGTGGCGCTGACGTCCGCCGGCGAGCAGTACGCCCGTCAGGTGCGTCAGCGGCTGGATCACCTCGAGCGTGACACGCTCGATGCCATGTCCAGCCGGGGCGAGGGCGGTTCGCTGCAGATTGCCGTGGTGCCCACGCTGGCGGCGCGCTGGTTGATTCCACGCCTGCCTCGGTTGCAGGCACTCCACCCGGATCTGGTTGTGCACATTGAGGCCCGCACGCGCCCCTTCCTGTTCGGTGACACGGACTTTGAGGCCGCAATCTGTCCTTGCACCCCCGCGCAGCTCGCGCGCTGGGCGGGCACGCAGGCCACCGCGCTGATGCCCGAGGTCGTGCTGCCTGTGTGTCGACCGGATCTGCTCCCGGGTGGGCAGCCCGTCTCGCCTGAAACGCTGGCCACCCTGCCGCTGTTGCAACCCAGCACCCGGCCGGATGCGTGGCGAACGTGGCTGGAGGGTTTGGGGGTGCAGGCCGCCGGCGTGATGGCCGGGCCGAGATATGAGTTGTTTTCGATGCAGGCCGCTGCTGCTGCGCAGGGCCTGGGCGTGGCGCTGGTGCCTCGGCTGCTGGTGGAGGAAGAGCTGGCGCGGGGTTTGCTCGTGCAGGCTTGCGACCGCTTGGCGCCGGTGGAGCGGGACTACTACCTTTTCACGCCGGAGGGCCGCGCCGACTCACCGGCCCTGGCTCAGTTTCGTGTCTGGCTTCAGGCCGAGGTCAGCGCGGAGGGTCTCCGCGAGAGGGCGACTGCGGCGCCCTGAACCCGGGCGGACGTGGTGGCACACTGCGCACCGCTGTCCAAGAGTCCACGAGAGAAGACGAATCTATGCCCATCCAATGGTTTCCGGGCCACATGCACGCCACGCGCAAGGCGATCACCGAGCGCATGAAAGAAGGCGTGGACGTGGTGATCGAGCTGCTCGACGCCCGGCTGCCCGGCTCCAGCGCCAACCCGCTGCTGGCCCAGCTCACGCAAGGCAAGCCGGCCTTGAAGGTGCTCAACAAGCAGGACCTGGCCGATCCGGCGCGCACCGATGCCTGGCTGGCCCATTACAACGCCCAGCCCGACACCCGCGCCCTCGGCCTGGACGCGAGCATGACCACGCCCGCTCAGCGCCTGATCGACGCCTGCCGCCAGCTCGCCCCGAATCGCGGCGGCATGGCCAAGCCGATGCGCGTGCTGATTTGCGGCATCCCCAACGTGGGCAAGTCCACATTGATCAACACGATGCTGGGCAAGCGCTCCACCAAGACCGGCGACGAGGCCGGCATCACCAAAGTCGAGCAGCGCCTGACGCTGGCCAGCGATTTCTACCTGTTTGACACACCCGGCATGCTGTGGCCCAAGATCACGGTGGAGCAGAGTGGCTACCTGCTGGCCGCCAGCGGGGCCGTGGGTCGCAACGCGCTGGATGAGGAAGAGGTGGCGATGGAGCTGGTCAAGTTCCTGCGCCCCACCTACAACGGCTTGCTGGTGGATCGCTACAAGCTCGACCCCGAAGCCGTGGCCTCGCTCAACGAGGGGGAACTGGTGGAGGCCATCGGGCGCAAGCGCGGCGCGGTGTTGCCGGGGGGGCGCGTCAACACGCAGAAGGCCGCCGAGATCCTGCTCTACGAATTCCGTCAGGCCAAGCTGGGCCGCATCACGCTGGAGACGCCCGAGGCGTTCGTGGCCTGGAAGGCCGAAGGCGAGCGCCAGGAAGCCGAGCTTGAAGAAGCCCGTGCGCAGCGCAAGGCCGAGCGCCGGGGCAAGGTGAACAAGGGCGGCAAGGGGCCGCGCGCGTTGGAAGACTGGGAGAGGGACGACGATGCGTGACGCGACCGACGCCCGCCGGGCGTTTTTCAAGACGGCGGCGGCCACGGCGGTTTTTCCGGCCGTGCCCACGGTGCAGGCTGCGGGCACACGTCCGATGGTCTGGCCTCGCCTTCCGGCCTACGACCACATCGTCATCGTCGTGCTGGAGAACTGTTCGGCGTATGCGGGCGGATCGCGTCGCGTGTGGGACAACCCGCAGGCGCCGGTGCTCAACGCGCTGGCTTCCGATCCGAAGTGGGGCGTGCGCTTCGCCAATGCCTGGGCCAGCGAAACCCCCTACCGGCGGGTGCCACAGGGATTCGAGCGTCCGTTGTCGGCCCGTCCGAGCCAGCCCAACTACCTGTACCTGTTTTCCGGCAGCCACCAGGGCGTGGTGCCGTCTTGGTTCGAGGACCCGCGCTCGCCCTACACCGGCAAGGCGCTGATGGACGCGCAGGGAAACCGCCTGAAGGAGCGGCGCGACGATGTGCGCGTGGGCGTCGGCAATCATCTGGTGCCTGCCGCGTGGCGGCCTTTTGCCACGGCCAACCTGGGCGCGTCGCTGCTGCAGGCGGGCAAGACCTTCGCCACGTTCTCTGAGAGCATGCCCCACCCCGAATGGGACGAGGAGGGCGATTTCCTGGCCATCCAGGACATGTACCGCCGCAAGCACAACCCGGCGATCAACTGGGTCGACTTCGGGCCGTCGAAAACGTCGGCCTCCGTGCCGCCAGAGCGCCGGCGTTTTGTGCTGCCGCGTTCGGTGAACCTGGCGTTCGAGCCGTCCATGGACCCGCAGGGCAAACGCTGGCGCGGTTTTGATCGGGACGCACAGGGGCGCCCGCTGGGTTTCGATCAGCTGCCGACCGTGTCGCTGGTCGTGCCCAACGAGCAGAACGACGCCCACAGCGCCCCGCTGGCCCGTGCCGACGAGTGGCTGGGCCGGCACATCCTGCCGTATGCCGAATGGGCGCGCACGCACAACAGCCTGCTCATCGTCACCTTCGATGAAGACGGCTCCACCGATGGGTCCCAGGGCGATCCGTATCGCCACGGGCGGGACCGTGTGGCCACGCTGTTCCATGGCGCAGGCTTGAAGCCCGGTGTCTACGACGAGCGCATCGACGCCCTCAACGTGCTGGCCACCGTGCTGCACAGCCAAGGCCTGCTGGACCGGTTTCGGGCCGATTTTGCGCAGACCTGTCTGGAGCCCGCGGACGTCCGGGAGCGGGAGCTGGCCAACCTGCGCCCCATCCTGGACGTGTTTGGTGCCGGCGGTGCGCTGGACGAGCAGGCGCCGGTGGCCGATCGGGCCACGGCTTTCGGAGCGACGCACGGCTAGCCCGCCGTGGTGGCCGAGGGCCTGTTCCGATCACCGAGGGCCAAGGCTGGGCTTCAGCGGAGCAATCGCTCCGGCACGGCACGCCGCAACCACGGCGAGAGCGCAGCGCGAAAACGCGGGCTGTGCAGGGCCGCGCCACCCAGCAGGCCGGCCAGACTGCCCACGACCGTGTCCAGCATGCGGGCCTCGATCAGCCCGGACGGTGGGCTGTGGCCCAAGCTCGCGGCCTCGGCCAGCAGCAGGCTCATGGGGGTGATGAAGACCATGGCCAGCCCGTAGTGGCGCACCACCACCCATTCGATCACGAAGGCCAGCCCGGTCATGATGGCCGACAGGGTCCAGGGCGTGGACGGCAGCGACAGCAGGGCCCAGGCCAGCAGCAGTCCGCCGGCCGTGCCCACGATGCGGTGTGTCTGGCGGATCCACACCGCGCGCAGCGTCGTGCCCTGCATCACCGCCACGCAGCTGATGGGCACCCAGTACGCACGCTCCATGCCCAGCAACTGCGCCAGCAGCAGCGACAGCCCCACAAACACCCCGATGAACACCGAGTCGAAGACGACCGTGTCGAACGTGGCCGGCGCCAGGCTCGGCACGGGGAGCGGTGGGCGGCGACGCAGCGCCACAAGGCTGTAGAAAAACGCGATCAACCAGGCCAGCAGCACCCCCATTGCCAGCAGGCCGACGTGCCGTGGCACCTCCTCGACCGTGACCGGTGTGAACGCCCCGATGGAGGCCGCCATCACGAAAAACATGCTGCCCGGCGGGCCGACGCTGTAGAAGCGGCAACCCATCGTGACCAGCGCGGTGATGAACATCAGTGCCGGCACGATCAACCCCGGATGGAAATGACTCATCACCCCGAGTGCATAACAGGAGGTCATCGCGAAAGCGCAGGCCATCAGCCAGACCATGCGGTGTGACATCGGCGTGTGCGGGGTGTAGAGCAGCACCAGTCCGCCCAGCGACGAGATCAGGCCGTATTCGAGGTGGCCGAACCAGGCCCCGATGAACAGGGGCAGGCCGTTGCTCAGGGCGGCGGCCAGGGGCAACTCCCAGCGTCGGTCACTGGTCTGGATGCGGCTGAGGTGTCGCCATTCCTCGTGCAGGCGCTGGCTCCAGCCGGGAGGGGGATCTTGTGCGGTCATGGGCGCGAACCTTACCGCAGGCACGGACCCGTTGAGGGGCGTGGAGTCCCGCGGAATACCGGGTCCATCGCCGCGATGCGATGATCTCGGGATGATCGGATCCCTGACCCTGTTGCTGGTGTACCAGCTCGTTGGCGAGGTCCTGGCCCGGGGGCTGGGATGGCCGGTGCCTGGCCCGGTGCTCGGCATGCTTTTGCTGTTTCTCACGCTGTGGTGGCGGGGTGGCCCGTCGACGTCTTTGCGCGACACCTCGGGTACGCTGCTGCAGCATTTGTCGCTGCTGTTCGTGCCGGCCGGCACGGGGGTGATGCTGCACTTTGCCCGCGTGGGTGACGAATGGTGGCCGCTGCTGGTGTCGTTGGTTCTCAGCACCGTGATCACCCTGGCCGTCACCGCGCTCGTGCTGCGTGCTTTGCATGGGCACGCGCCGGAAGGCGAGGGGCCGTCGGCAGGGGGCGCCGACGGTGATGGGAGTGCCCGGCCATGACCTCACGCGCTCATGAGATCTGGGTGTACCTGGCGGCTTCACCGCTGCTGGGCCTGACCGTCACGCTGCTGGCCTACCAGGCGGGGGTGTGGCTCCACAGGCGCAGCGACATGCACCCATTGGCCAACCCGGTGCTGCTGGCCGTGATGGCGTTGATCGGTGTGCTGACGTGGGCCGGGGTGCCTTACGAGAGATATTTCGAGGGGGCTCAGTTCGTGCATTTCCTGCTCGGTCCGGCCACGGTGGCGTTGGCCGTGCCGCTTCATGCCAACTGGGCCCGGGTGAAGTCCATGGCCGGTCCGATCCTGGTGGCGCTGCTCGTGGGCAGCGTGACGGCCTCGTTGTCGGCCGTGATCATCGCCCACCTGCTGGGGGCTTCACCGGCCACGTTGTTTTCCCTGGCGCCGAAATCGGTGACCACGCCCATCGCCATGGGCATCGCCGAGCGTGTGGGCGGATTGCCTTCGCTGACCGCCGTTCTGGTGATCGCCACCGGCATTGTCGGGGCCGTGCTGGCACGCCCGCTGTTCGACCTGATGGGCATCCGGGATCTGGCGGTGCGGGGTTTCGCCGTTGGACTGGCCTCCCACGGCATCGGCACGGCGCGCGCCTTCCAGGTCAGTCCGACGGCCGGCGCCTTCGCGGCCCTGGCGATGGGGCTCAACGGGGTGGTGACGGCCGTGCTCGTGCCGGTGCTCATGCCCTGGGTCAAAACCGGGTTGGGGGTGGCGGGGTGATCCCTGTGGACGGCGTCGCCCGTCGGCAGTGGATGGGCGCCGTGGCGCGCCGAGCCGCGGCGATGGCCCTGGGCGGGCTTTACCTGTTGCCGCCCGAACAGCGGGGGGCTCGCGCTGCGGAGGCCGTGCCCACCGGCTTTGATCCTTTTGCGCTCGGGGTGGCCAGTGGCATGCCCGCACCCACCAGCGTGTTGCTCTGGACCCGACTCGCTCCTCGACCGCTGGAGCCGGGCGGGGGCATGCCACCGGCGCCGGTGGCCGTGCGCTGGGAACTGGCCGACGACGAGGGCTTTCAGCACCTTCGCCAGAGCGGACAGGTCTGGGCACAACCCGAAAACGCCCATGCGGTGCACCTGCCCGTGCAGGGGCTGCCGCCCGGGCGCGTGTATTTCTATCGGTTCATGACCCCCGGCGCGGTCAGCCCGGTCGGTCGTACTCGGACCGCCCCGGCCGCTGACGCCGAGGTGTTGCGTCTGCGGCTGGCGTTGGCCTCGTGCCAGCACTACGAGCAAGGCTGGTTCAGCGCACACCGGGACATTGCGGAACAGGACCTCGATGCGGTGATGTTCGTCGGTGACTACATCTACGAAGCCTCGCGCGGCGGGGAGAAGTTGCGCCGCCACGACGCGCCCAAACCAACCACGCTCGACGGGTACAGGATCCGCCATGCCCTGTACCGGCTGGATCCGGACCTGCGCGCGGCCCATGCCGCCCACCCCTGGCTGCTGACCTGGGACGACCACGATGTCGAGAACGACTACGCGGGGGATGCCTCGGCCTTCGATCACAGCCCGCAGGCCTTTCTGGCCCTCAAGGCTGCGGGTTACAAGGCCTGGTTCGAGCATTTGCCGCTGTCGCCGGCCATGGCGCCACGGGGCGCGCGCATGGCCTTGTCGCACCAACTGTCCTGGGGCCGGCTCGCCGATCTCTGGCTGCTGGACAACCGGCAGTTCCGCGATGTGCAGGCATGCAACCCGCCGGGTGAGGCGGGGGGGCGGTTGCGGCGTCCGCGCTGTACCGAACTGGCCTCTGCCCAGCGGACGATGTTCGGGCCGGCGCAGGAACAGTGGCTGATGCAGGGATTGGCCCACAGTCCGCGCCGTTGGAAGGTCATGGGCCAGTCCACCCAGATGAGTCCGAGTGGTTTCGACACGCCCATGGGGCGTGCCGTCTACAGCGACGGATGGGACGGGTATCCCGCCGCCCGCGAGCGGCTTCTGGACCATGTGGCCCAGGCCGGGGTCGAGAACCTGCTGGTGTTGGGGGGCGACGTGCATCGGCACGTGGCGGCGCAGTTGCGTGTGCGTCCGAACGACAGCGCCTCGCCGGTGGTGGGCTCGGAGTTGGTGACCTCGTCGATCAGCAGCGGCGGTTTGCCGGATGCGGCGATGTTGTTGATGCGCCGCAGCAATCCGGATCTGGTCCATGCCCGATCGGACGAGCGGGGCCATGCCCTGATCGAGATCACGCCGTCCGCGGTGCGATGCGAGTTTCGGGGCGTCGCGCATCCGGTGCGGGCCGAGGCGCGCTGCCACACCCAAGCGCGGGTGGTGGTGCAAGCCGGCCGAGCCGGGGTGGAGCCTGAAGCCTGACGAACCCGCTTCAGGCGGCTGCGTCAGGGGCACCTCGTCCCGGACGCCGGCACAGGGGCGTTGCGGCCGCTCACGGGATCCGGCTACACTGCACCCGTTCAGGTGACTCGTCAGATGTTGGCATCTGTCGGGTTTAAACGGGAAACCGGTGAGCGAAGGATGCAAGTCCCCGCGATTCCGGTGCTGCCCCCGCAACGGTCAGCGAGTACAAGCCGAAACACAAGGCCACTGGGTGTTCCACCTGGGAAGGCGTTTCGGTCGCGGTGAAGCCCCCGCACTCGCGAGCCCGGAGACCGGCCTGTGCATTTCGGTACTGGTGCTGCGGTGGGCGGCCTGGACGGAGCGGGTCGTCCCTTTCCGACGCGCCGGGCATCCACCGCCTGCACCCGCCTCGTTTCACATCCCCTCCGGTTCGTTTCCCGCGTCGCCAGCGTGTAGCTTGATCATGGATCTCGCACGGTGGGTGCAGGTCCGGGAGCGATCCTTGAATCCGTTCACGACTGCGGGTGTCTTCTGCGCGCACGGGCCTTGCGCCCGGCCGGGAAAAGCGTGCACCGCCTCCTCTTCTCTGCGTGCTGGGCCTGGCCTTCCAGGTTTTTCGCTGCAGGGCTGCGTCGCCCGTTGTTGCGGCGTTCCTCCTCTGAACTTTTTGCGCTGATCTTTCACGCACCCCACCGAGCCCGCTCCAGCCTGGGCCGGGTGGTGTGTGGTCTCGTGCGCCGATCCATTTTTCCGCTGTCAACACGTTCCAACCTCCAACCTCTCAGGAGTGATTCATGCACATCGAACCTGGCTTCCTGGCCCAATCCAAGATCCTCATGGCCAATGTGGCCGCCGTCGGCCTGCTGGCCGCCCATGCCCCCGCCCTGATCCGGCGCCCGACGCTCTGGCTGCGCACGCTGCTGGCCGCGCTGTTCTTCTCCGTGTTCATGGAGAGCTTCCACATGCCGGTCGGGCCTTCGGAGCTGCACTTCGTGGGGGCCATGCCCATCTACCTGACGCTGGGCTTCCTGCCCACGTTGTTTGGCTTTGCAATTGGCCTGCTGCTGCAGGGCCTGCTGTTCGAGCCGCAGGATCTGGTGCACCTGGCGGTGAACGCGCTGTCGCTGATCGTGCCGCTGGTGGCGCTGCACCACACGCTGGGCAAGCGTCTGGCTGAAGGTGATCTGGGCGTCTCGCAGATCCTCAAGCTCGACGGCGCTTACTACTCGGGCGTGACGCTGATGGTCGGCTTCTGGCTGGCGTTTGGCGAACAGGCCACGGCCTTCGCCGACTGGGCCGCGTTTGCCGCGTCCTACCTGAGCTTGGTGGCGCTGGAGCCGGTGTTCACCGTCGTGATCGTGAAGGCGGTGGCTGCTGTGCGTTCGCACGGCTGGGCTCGCCTGTGCTTTGACGAGCGCCTGACCGCCGCCGTCGGCCGCAGCGCCTGAACATGCCGGGCCACGACGTGTCCCACCCTGACGGAGCTGGCCCGGACCGGACCGGCTGCGCGACGCTGCACCGCGACGTGCCCGGCACCGTCTGGTTTGTCGGCGCCGGCCCGGGCGATCCGGAACTGCTGACCGTCAAGGGCCGGGTGCTGATCGAGCGGGCGGGAGCCATCCTGTTTGCCGGCTCACTGGTCAACGAAGCCGTCACCCGCTGGGCGCCGGCCGGCTGCACCATCGCCGACAGCAAGGACATGACGCTGGAGCAGATGGCCGCCTGGCTGATCGGGCAGGCCGGGCGGCACGAGACGGTGATCCGCCTGCAGACGGGCGATCCCGCCCTCTACGGGGCGCTGATCGAGGTGGTGCAGCCGCTGGACGCCGCTGGCGTGCCCGTGCGGGTAGTGCCGGGCGTGTCCTCGGCCATGGCCTCGGCGGCGGCGGCCGTCGAGAGCTTCACGCTGCCCGAGGTCACGCAGACCACCATCTTCACCCGCGTCGAGGGCCGCACGCCCATGCCGCCGGGTGAGGAGCTCGCGGCACTGGCCGCGCACCGCACGACGCTGTGCATCTTCCTGTCCATCACCTTGCTGCACAAGGTCGAGGCCGGGCTGCGCGAAGCCGGTTGGCCGGAGGACGCGCCCATGCTGGTCGTGCACAAGGCGAGCTGGCCCGGCGAAGAGGTGATCGTGCGCGGCACGCTCGCCGACATCAAGCAGCGCTGCCGCGACGCGGGCATCGTCAGCCAGGCCATGGTCATCGCCAGCCCCACGTTGGGTGCGCGGCAGTGGCCCACGCTCGCCAAGTCCAAGCTCTACGACCCGAGCTTCACCCACCGATTCCGAAAGGCCACGGCATGACCGCATCGGCAGACACCATTCTTCTCGTTGGCCACGGTTCGCGCGAGGAGTCCGGCAACCAAGAGATCCGCGACTTCGTGGCCCAGTGGCGGGCGCGCCAGCCGGCGTGGCGCATCGAGGTGTGCTTCATCGAATTTGCACCGCCCTCGCTGCACGACGGCCTGCTGGCCGCAGCTCGGGGTTCGCGCCGCGTGCTGGTGCTGCCGCTGATCCTCAACGCCGCCGGCCACGTGAAGATGGAGATCCCCGAGACCATCGAACACGCTCGCGAGCACGCGCCCGGCACCGAATTCCTCTACGGCCCGCACCTCACGGCCTGCGATCCCATCCTCGGCATCCTCAAGCGCCGGCTGCGCCAAGCCATGGCCGCGCTGGACATGCCGGACCCGACCACCACCGGCGTGATCCTGCTGGGACGCGGTTCGTCGGACCGTGCGGCCAACGGCGACATGGCCAAGATGGCGCGCTGGCTGCAGGAGACGGGCGACCACGAGCTGGTCGACCTGGCCTTCACCGGCATCACCTATCCGAGGCTGGAGCGGGTGGTCCAGCGGCAGGTGCTGCTCGGCATGACGCAGATCGTCGTGCTGCCGTACTACCTCTACACCGGCACGCTGATGGAGCGCATCCACCGGCAGGTGGAGCACCTGCGCCGCCAGTATCCGCAGATCCGCTTTGCCGGCGGCACGCACTTCGGCTTCGAGAAGGAAATCTTCGAGCTGCTGGAGCAGCGCGTGGCCGACCTGCAGGCCGGCACGCCCGACAGCCGCCTGCCGTGCGACGGCTGCAGCTACCGCGAGATCGCCCACGACCTGGGGCACGGCCATTCGCACGAGCACACTCATGTGCACGCTGCGCTCCCCGCCGACCCGCACGACGCGACGGCATCGGCCCACGCCCACATCGGCTGCGGCACTCACCTTCACGGAGCGGTTCCCGCATGAGCACCGTCAACACCGTCACCGAGCAGCTCACCCGGGCCGGCCAGGCCATCGAGCACGACAGCTTCGCCATCATCGATGCCGAAGCCGGCCCGCATGGCTACGCCGACGCACAGTGGCCGATCGTGCGCCGCATGATCCACGCCAACGCCGACTTCGAGTTCAACGGCCTGACCGCCTTTCACCCTGAGGCGGTGGAAGCGGGTCTGAACGCCATGCTGCGTGGCGGCACGCCCATCGTGGCCGACGTCGAGATGATCTGCTCGGGCCTGTCGCAGCCGCGGCTGGCGCACTTCGGCATGAAGACGCACCACTTCATCAGCGACGCGGACGTGATCGCCCAGGCCCAGGCCGAAGACACCACCCGCGCCGTGCAGGCCATGCGCAAGGCGCACCGGCTCGGGCTGCTGGACGGCGCGATCGTTGGCATCGGCAACGCCCCGACGGCGCTGATCGAGCTGGTGCGGCTGATCCGCGAGGAAGGCGTGCGCCCGGCGCTGGTGGTCGGCATGCCGGTGGGTTTCGTGTCCGCAGCGGAATCCAAGGACCTGATGGCGCAGGTGGGCGAGGTGCCGTGGATCGTCATCCGGGGCCGCAAGGGCGGCTCGACCCTGGTGGTGGCGGCACTGCATGCGCTGCTGTCTCTGGCCGAGGCACGGCAGAGGGCCGCACAGTGACGGTGCAACGCGCTGTCGTGACCGAGCTAAAAGGGTTCCGTCCATGATGGAAAAAACCGTCAAGCGCGGCACCCGCACCGGGTTCACCACTGGCGCCTGCTCGGCGGCGGCGGCCCGCGCGGCCACCGTCGGGCTGGTGACGGGGGCGGTGCCCGCCGACATCGAAAGCCTGTTGCCCAACGGCGACCGGGTGCGCTTTGTCGTGCACGACGGAGGCGTGAACGCAGCTGAAAGAGCTGCCGAGGGCGCAGGCACCTCAGCTGGCACTCTTCAGGCCCACGCCATGGTCGTGAAGTTCGCCGGTGACGACCCCGACTGCACCGACGGCGCCCACCTGACGGCCGATGTGCGCCTGCTGCCTGGTCAGGCCGGGCGGGTCGTGCTGCGCGGCGGCCTAGGCGTGGGCACGGTCACGATGGACGGCTTGGGCCTGGAGGTGGGTGGCCCGGCCATCAACCCGGTGCCCCGCGCCAACATCGAGGCCAACGTCCGCGAGGTGGCCACCGGCCTGCTCGACGAGGTCGGGCTGGAGGTGACGATCTCCGTGCCCCAGGGCGCGGAGATGGCGCGCAAGACCCACAACGCCCGGCTGGGCATCCTGGGCGGCATCTCCATTCTGGGCACCACGGGCATCGTCAAGCCGTACTCCACCTCGGCCTACCGGGCCAGCGTGGTGCAGGGCGTGCAGGTGGCTGCCTCCCTGGGGCGCCAGACGGGCCGCAGTGTCGTGGTGCTCACCACCGGCGGGCGCACTGAGCAGTTCGCCATGCGCGAGCGGCCCGACCTGCCCGCCGCCTGCTTCGTGCAGATGGGCGACTTCCTGCGCTACGCGCTGGACGAGGCCGTCGCGCAGGGCCTGCGCGAGGTGGTGATCGGCGGCATGGTGGGCAAGCTCACCAAGATCGCCCAGGGCGAAACCATCACCCACGCCAACCGCGCCGAGGTGGACACCGGCCTGCTGGCCGGCCTGGCCGCCCGCCTGGGCGCGCCCGCCGAGGACTGCCGCGCCATCGCCGAAGCCCAGACCGCGCGCTTCGCCGCCGAACGCATGGAAACGCTGGGCCTGGGCCCCGCCTTTCACACCGCGCTGGCCGAAGAGGTCGTGAAGACGCTGACGGCGCCCGACCGCTACGGCGATCGCTTCCATCTGCGCGTGCTGGTGTGCGACTTCGATGGCCAGAAGATCACGGAGGCATCGTCATGACCGATCCTTTGGCCTGCCGCATCCTCGGCGTGCTCGACGACGGCGCCGCCAGCCTGACCCCGACCGCGCTGGCGCACCTGCGCACGGCCGATCTGGTGATCGGCGGCGCCCGCACCCTGGCCCTGTTCCAGGACGACATCCGCCCCGGCGCCGAGCAGCGCGACCTGACCGGGCAGCTCGCGGCCGTGCCCGAGTGGATCCGCGCCGCCCGCGAGGCGCACCGCCACGTGGTGGTGCTGGCCACCGGCGACCCGCTGTGCCACGGCATCGCCGGTTATCTGGCGGCGCGCCTGTGCATCGAGGCGCTGGAGGTGCTGCCCAACCTGTCCACGCTGCAACTGGCCTGCGCGCGCGTCGGCCTGACGTGGCAGGACGCGCGCATCGTCTCGGTCCACAGCAAGGACGCCGGCGAATGGACGGTGGGCGCACCGCCCACCCACGGCCTGTACGCCCTGGCCCAGGCGCTGCGCCGGCACGACCGCCTGCTGGTGCTCACCAGCCCCGACAACGGCCCCGACCGCATCGCCCGCCTGCTGCGGGCCGAAGGCCTGGGCGAGGACTTCGAGATGGCGGTGGCCGAACGCCTGTGCACGCCGGACGAGCGGGTGCACACCGCCCTGTCCGCCGAGGACGCCGCGCTGCAGGCCTTCGCCGATCCCAACGTCGTGCTGCTGTGGCGCACCCGGCCGGCACCCAACCCCGTGCGCTTCGGCCTGGCCGACGCGGCCTACCACCAACGCCAACCGGACAAGGGCCTCATCACCAAGCAGGAGGTGCGCGCGGTGTCGCTGGCGCGCCTGCAACTGCGCGCCGACAGCGTCGTCTGGGACCTGGGCGCCGGTTCGGGCTCCGTGGGCCTGGAGGCGGCCCGGCTGTGCCCGCGCGGCCACGTCTGGGCCATCGAGAAGAACGAAGCCGACGTCGAGATCGCGCGCACCAACCAGCGTACCTTCGGTGTGTCCAACCACACGCTGGTGCACGGCAAGGCGCCCGAGCACCTGGACGGCTGGCCCGACCCCGACGCCGTGTTCATCGGCGGCTCCGGCGGCGAACTGGCGGCGCTGATCGCCCAAGTGCTGCAGCGGCTGCGCCCGGACGGCCACCTCGTCATGAACTTCGTGACGCTGGAGAACCTCGCCACCGCCACCCAGGCCTTGAGCGACAGCGGCGCAGTGTGGGACGTGCTGCAACTGCAGGCCGCCCGCAGCAAGCCCATCCTGCACATGCACCGCATGGCGGCGGAGAACCCGGTGTGGATCGTCTGTGCGCAGCGCTTGGCGCACACCGACACCGCCGGTCCGGAGACTTCTCATGACGACTGAAAACCCAGCAGGTGCAGCCCACCCGGCCGGCATGGGGCTGGACGGGGCCTCGTGGCCCGCAGGGCCGGCATCTCATCGCGGTACGCTCTACGGTGTCTCGCTCGGCCCCGGCGACCCGGGGCTCATCACCCGCCGCGCCTGGGCGCTGCTGGAGCGCCCGGACACGGTGTGGACCTACCCCGCACGCAGCACCAAGACCCCCAGCTACGCGTTCGACATCGTGCGGCGCGCCGGTCTGACCCCGCCGGGCGAGCACCACACGTTGCTGTTTCCAATGACGCACGACGGCGACAAGCTCGCCCGCGCCTGGCTGCGCGCCGCCGAAACCGTGCTACCGCAGCTGCAGGCCGGGCAGGACGTGCTCTTCCTCGTTGAAGGCGACGCCAGCACCTACGCCACCTTCGGTCACCTGGCCCGCACGGTGCGGGCGCTGGACGCAGCCGTGCCGGTGGAGGTCGTGGCCGGCGTCAATGCCTTCACCGCCGTGTGCGCTGCGCTGGGCGAGCCCTTGAGCGAGCAGGACGACGCCGTGGCCATTGTGCCCGCCGCCTACGGCGTGAGCGCGCTCGACCGCCTGCTGCCCGACTTCGACACCCTGGTGCTGCTCAAGGTCAAGCCGCTGATCGACGACCTGTTCGACTGGCTGCAGGCGCGCGGGCTGCTGGCGCGCGCCTCCTTCGTCGAGCGCTGCGGGGCGCCGGACGAGCGCGTCTTCCGGGGCGAAGAAATGCTCGCGCTGCGCGGCACCAAGGTCAGCTACCTCTCGCTGATGCTGGTGCACAACCCGCACCGCGTGCGCGGCGAGCGCATCAAGGGCTGCCTGAAGAAGACCTCGTCGGTGCCACCGACGGCCACCCCGAACTGAGATGCCGATGACCGAATCGTCTTTTCCCTCCATGGCTTTGCCATCCGCCGCACCGCGTGTCGTGCTGGTGGCCATCACCAAGCACGGCGCAGCACAGGTGGCCCGGCTGGCGGCCTTGCTGCCGGCGGCGTCCGTCTGCGTGTCGGCCAAATTCGCCGAGGCCCTGCAGGGTGCGACCAACCCGCTGCAGGTCTATTCGGGCGCTTTCAAGGACGAGATCGGCGGCCTGTTCGAGCACTTCGACCAGATCGTCTTTTTCGTCTCTCTGGGGGCGGTGGTGCGGCTGATCGCGCCGCACCTGAAGACCAAGGACGAGGACCCCGGCGTGCTGGTGGTCGACGACGCGGGGCGGTTCGTCATCCCCGTGCTGTCGGGCCACGTGGGCGGGGCCAACGCCATGGCCGAGACGGTGGCGGCGCTGCTGGGCGCCGTGCCGGTGCTGACCACGGCCTCGGATGTGGGCAGGACCATCCCCGTGGACATCCTCGGGCGCGAGCTGGGCTGGCGGGTCGAGGCGCCCAAGATCAACATCACCCGCGTGTCGGCGGCGGTCGTCAACGAGGAGCCGGTGGCGGTGGTGCAGGAAGCGGGCAGTCCGCACTGGTGGACCCGGCCCACGCCGCTGCCCGCGAACATCACGCGCCACGATCGCCTGGACGCCGTGGACCTGGACCGCTGCGCCGCCGTGCTGTGGATCACCCACGCCGAGGTGCCGGCCGAGATGTGGTCGCGGCTGCACGAGCGGCTGGTGGTCTACCGTCCGCCGCAGGCTGCCGGTACAGGAAGGTCGGCATGAAGATCGCCCTGGGCATCGGCTGCGACCGCGGCACCCCTGTCGAGACGCTGCGCGCCGCGGTCGAGGCGGCGCTGATCGAAGCCTCGGCCACCTGGGCCGACGTGGAGGCCGTGGGCAGCATCACCCTCAAGTCCGACGAAGCGGGTTTGCTGGCGCTGGCGGCGGAGCAAGGCTGGGCGCTCGATTTCCACCCTCCTGAAGTGTTGGCGGAGGTGCCCGTGCCGAACCCCTCCGAAACCGTGCGCCGCTACACCGGTACCCCGTCGGTGAGCGAGGCCGCCGCCTTGCTGGGGGCCGGCCCAGGCGCGCCCATGGACGCCCTCATCGTCGAAAAGCTCCGCCTGCGCGGCCCGGACGGGCGCAACGCCACGGTTTCGGTGGCCCGGCGCAACTTCCTGAAGAACCTCCCTTCCGAGATCCCCATGACTTCTTCCGAATCGAATTTCGCCGCGACCGAGCCGCCGCCGCTGGGCAAGATCATGCTGGTGGGCATCGGCCCCGGCCACGTCGAGCACATGACCACCCGCGCCCGCGCCGCCATCGCCGAGGCTGACGTGGTGGTGGGCTACACCACCTACATCAAGCTGGTGGCCGATCTGCTGGAAGGCAAGGAGGTGCAGCGCAAGGGTATGACCGAGGAGCTGGACCGCGCCGTCAGCGCGCTGGAAGCGGCGCGCGCCGGCAAGAAGGTGGCGCTCATTTCCTCGGGCGATGCCGGCGTGTACGGCATGGCCGGCCCCACCTACGAGGTGCTGTTCCAGGCCGGCTGGACGCCGGAGGACGACGTGGAGGTGGAGATCGTGCCCGGGGCCTCGGCACTCAACGCCTGTGCCTCGCTGGTCGGCGCACCGCTCACGCACGACTTCTGCGCCATCTCGCTGTCGGACCTGCTCACGCCCTGGCCGGTGATCGCGCGCCGGCTCGACGCCGTGGCTTACGGCGACTTCGTGGTGGCGCTCTACAACCCCAAGAGCGGCCGGCGCACGCGCCAGATCGTCGAGGCCCAGCGCCTGTTCCTGCGCCACCGCCGGCCGGACACGCCGGTGGCCATCGTCAAGAGCGCCTTCCGCCGCCGCCAGCACATCGAGTTCACCACCCTTGACCGCATGAGCGAGCACGACATCGGCATGCTCAGCACGGTGCTGATCGGCAACAGCAGCACCTTCGTGCGCCACGGGCTGATGGTCACGCCGCGCGGTTACGCGAACAAGTACGACGCTGAGCAGGGCTTCGAGGCCCGCGAGGGCGAAAAGGCCGGGCGATCGCTGTCCACCGGCCTGCTGGGTTGGCTGGAAGGCCTGCAGGCGGACCACGCGGCTGGTGTCGATGTGGAGGAACTGGCGCAGCGACACCAACTGCCCGTCGAGTACGTGCGGGCGACGCTCGAAGTGCCTTTGGAGCCGGCCGCAGCCGATGCGCCCGAAGAAAGCGAAGCATGACCGAGGTCGTCAAGCCGAAGATCGGCACCTACCGCCGCCACCTGCTGATCTGCACCGGCCCGCGCTGCGCTCAGGACGGCGAGGCCCAGGCCCTGTTCGACAGCCTGGGCGAGAAGTTCAAGGCCGCCGGCCTGAACGACGGCGAGCTGCGCGTCAAACGCAGCCGTGTGAGCTGCTTTGCCGCCTGCAAGGGCGGCCCCGTGATGTGCGTGCAGCCCGACGGCACCTGGTACTACAACGTCACGCCGCAGAACATGGACCGGATCATCGGGCAGCATCTGGTGGGCGGCGAACCGGTGGCGGACCTGGTCTTCCACCAAGGTCCGACGGCGGCCCCCACCAACACGGCGCCGTCGAGCGGCGCAGACGCTGACATTTGAGGGCCGCCGACGGACGAGGCCCGACTTCTATAATCTCAGGCTGCCTGTCGCTGGGTGATGATCGCCCGGCGTGCCCGTCTCACTCACGTCGAAAGTCCCGGATGAACGCCTCCGAGATCCGCTCCACCTTCCTGAAGTTCTTTGAGTCCAAGGGCCACACCATCGTGTCGTCCAGCCCGGTGGTGCCCGGTGACGACCCGACCCTGCTGTTCACCAACGCCGGGATGAACCAGTTCAAGGACGTGTTCCTGGGCTTCGACAAGCGCCCCTACAGCCGCGCCACCACCTCGCAGAAGTGCATCCGCGCCGGCGGCAAGCACAACGACCTGGACAACGTCGGCTACACCGCCCGTCACCACACCTTCTTCGAGATGCTGGGCAACTTCTCGTTCGGTGACTACTTCAAGCACGATGCGATCAGCTACGCATGGGAGCTGCTGACCGAGCAGTTCAAGCTGCCCAAGGAAAAGCTGTGGGTCACCGTCTATCACGAGGATGACGAGGCGTACGAGATCTGGAACAAGGTGGTGGGCGTGCCCGCCGAGCGCATCGTGCGCATCGGCGACAACAAGGGCGGCCGCTACATGTCCGACAACTTCTGGATGATGGGCGACACCGGCCCTTGCGGCCCCTGCACCGAGATCTTCTACGACCACGGCCCGGACATCGCCGGCGGCCCTCCCGGCAGCCCCGATGAAGACGGCGACCGCTACATCGAGATCTGGAACAACGTCTTCATGCAGTTCAACCGCACCGAAGACGGCGTGATGCACCCGCTGCCCAAGCCCTCGGTGGACACCGGCATGGGCCTGGAGCGCATTGCCACCGTGCTGCAAGGCAAGCACAGCAACTACGAAATCGACC
>CAYYCN010000056.1:0-19035 GCA_964470355.1 uncultured Sphaerotilus sp. | reverse complement strand
GGCGCCAAGCTGTTCGTCAACTACTGCCTGAACTGCCACTCGGCGGCCTTCATGCGTTACAACCGTCTGCGCGACATCGGCCTGACCGAAGAGCAGATCAAGGCCAACCTGATGTTTGCCACCACCAAGGTGGGTGACACGATGGTGGCAGCGATCGACGCTCGCCAGGCCAAGGACTGGCTGGGCGCGACGCCTCCCGACCTGACGCTGGTGGCGCGTTCGCGCGCCGGTGCGCAAGGCAGTGGTGCAGACTACCTGTACACCTACATGCGCACGTTCTACCGTGACGAGACCAAGGCCACGGGCTGGAACAACCTGGTGTTCCCGAGCGTGGGCATGCCTCACGTGCTGTGGGAGCTCCAGGGCGAGCAGCGTCTGGTGCACGGCGAGGGTGATCACGCCGCTCCCAAGCTGCAACTGGCCAAGCCCGGTAGCATGACCCCTGAGCAGTACGATGCCGCCATGGGTGATCTGGTGGCGTTCCTGCAGTGGATGGGTGAGCCGGCTCAAGGCCTGCGCACCAAGCTGGGATACTTCGTGGTGGGCTTCCTGGTGCTGTTCGCGTTTGTCGCGTCGCGCCTGAACAAGGCCTACTGGAAGGACATCAAGTAATCTGCCGAAGGCAGCTGCGGCCCCTCTTAAAGGGGTCGCAGCGTCCATGCGCAGGGGCGGGTGACCGCCTCTGCGCTGTTTTGTTTTTGTGATCTTTTAGGAGTGATCCCGCCCATGATGGTGCTTTACTCTGGGACGACCTGCCCCTACTCCCACCGCTGCCGGTTCGTGCTGTTCGAGAAGGGCATGGACTTCGAGATCCGTGACGTCGACCTGTATGCCAAGCCGGACGACATCGCCTTGATGAACCCGTACAACGAGGTGCCCATCCTCGTGGAGCGTGAGCTCATCCTGTACGAGTCGAACATCATCAACGAGTACATCGACGAGCGCTTCCCGCATCCGCAGCTGATGCCCGGAGACCCGGTCGCGCGTGCCCGCGTGCGCCTGTTCCTCTTCAACTTCGAGAAGGAACTGTTCACCCACGTCAACACGATCGAGGGGCGTGGTGCGCAAGGCAAGGCCAACGACAAGCAGCTGGAGCGTGCTCGGGCCCAGATCCGCGACCGGCTGACTCAGCTGGCCCCGATCTTCCAGAAGAACAAGTACATGCTGGGCGACGATTTTTCGATGCTCGACGTGGCGATCGCCCCGCTGCTGTGGCGTCTGGACTTCTATGGCATCGAGCTGTCGAAGAATGCGGCACCGCTGCTGAAGTACGCCGAGCGCATCTTCTCGCGCCCGGCCTACATCGAAGCACTGACGCCTTCCGAAAAGGTGATGCGCAAGTAACCCGGAACGTTCCATGAGCTCATCCGTCCCCACCGATTCCCAAGGCAGTTCGACCCGGCCGTACCTGGTCCGTGCGCTGCACGACTGGTGCACAGACAACGGTTTCACGCCCTACATCGCGGTTTTTGTCGACGGCGCTGTACGCGTGCCGATGGAATACGTGAAGAACGGCGAAATCGTGTTGAACGTCGGATTCGAGGCCACCAGCGGCCTGCGCATCGGCAACGACGTGATCGAGTTCAAGGCCCGTTTTGGCGGTGTCGCGCGCGACATCGTGGTCCCCATTGACCATGTCGTGGCCATCTACGCCCGGGAAAACGGGCAGGGGATGGCGTTTCCCAAGCCCGAAGGGGGTGCGGTCGTCGAGGCCGTTCCCGCGGCGGCGGAAATGGCCCCTCGGGACGCGTCTGCGCCCGAGGCTCCAGCGGCCTCGGCCCCAGGGCTCCGATTGGCTGCTTCTGCTGAGTCGGATGACGGGGCAGGGGACGGGGATGGGGCTTCGCCGCCGCCTACAGGGTCCGGCGGACGTCCGGCACTCAAGCGCATCAAGTGAACAGCGGGCGCGCTTTTCATCTAGAATCCGCGCCCTGACGCCGGCTTAGCTCAGTTGGTAGAGCAACTGTCTTGTAAACAGTAGGTCATCCGTTCGATTCGGTTAGCCGGCACCACATGCAGCCCGCCCGTGTATTCGGGCGGGCTTTTCATTTTCGGTCTTCAATCGGGTCTCCCGCATGATCGATACCGACCCCATCCAGGCGACATCCCACGCCAGGGAGCGAGGTGCGTTGGCACGGTCCCTCTGGCTGGTGCTTGGGGTGTCGTCGCTGCTGTTGGGTGCCTTGGGGGTGGTGTTGCCTTTGCTCCCCACCACGCCTTTTGTCTTGCTGGCGGCGGCCTGTTTTGCGCGAGGGTGTCGACGGTGCGAGGCGCGGATGCTGGCGCATCCCACCCTGGGACCTCTGATTGTTCAGTGGCGCGACCATGGGTGCGTACCGCGCCGCGCCAAGTGGTGGGCCAGCGGCATGATGTTGCTGAGCAGCGTGGCTGCATGGGTCTTGCTGCCGAAGTGGCAGTGGGTGCCGGCCCTGTGTTGTGCTGCGGTGGCGCTGTGGCTGTGGCGGCAACCTTCTTCGGTTCCGAATGGCGGGCCTGGCGCCTGATGGTGTGTCCAGTGCCTGCGGCACGGGCGGGTGGGCGCAGATCAGCGCATGCGCATGCCGTTCAGCCTTTTTCGGGCGGAAGGGTGGCGGTTGTCTCTTCAAACAAGGGCAGTGTGGCCATCGTCTGGATCGGTGGCGCGGCCCGGGGAGGCCGTTGGGAACTCGGGGTGCGTTGGGCGGGGTCGCCCGCCGCGTCTGTGCCGGCGAGTTGGTGGTGTCGGGCCTGAAGGTTGCCGACCCGGACCCCCAGGAGGCGGATTCTCTGGCTCAGGTCCACACGTCGGAGACAGGACCGACAGGCCTGCAGCAGGACGGGGACGGCGTGGGTCGGTGTGGGCAGCGTGATGTCGCGCGTCACGGTCCGAAAATCGTCGAAGCGCAGCTTCACACCCACGGTCCGGCCTGCGTATCCCTTGCGATCGAGGTCTGCCGCGACCTGGCTGCACAGCCTTTCCAAGGCCTGGGTCAAGGCGGCACGATCGGTCGAGGGGTGCAGGTCTCGCTCGAACGTGGTTTCCCGGCTGACCGACACGGGTTCGCTGTGCAGCGTCAGTGGGCGGTTGTCGCGTCCGTGGGCGCTGTCGATCATCCAGCGCGCGTGGGTCGGACCGAAGTGCTGTTGCAGGACGGCAGCGTCGACATGGGCCAGGTCACCGATCGTCTGGATGCCCAGGGCCTCCAGGCGGCGTCCGGCTTTGGGCCCGATGCCTTGCAGGCGGCGCACCGGAAGGGGCCAGATGCGGATCGGGAGATCCTCCAGCCGCAGCAAGGTCAATCCATCCGGTTTGTCGAGGTCGCTGCCGATCTTGGCCAGCAGTTTGTTGGGGGCCAGGCCGACGCTGCAACCCAGGCCCGTGCGTTCCCGGACGTTGTTCTTGATGTCCTGAGCCAGGGCCTTGAGTCCGCCTAAAGGATCGTGGCCCACCGCTTCGTGCACGGCGGGCAGTGCGCTCAGTTCAATGAAGATTTCGTCGATGCCCCGGTCTTCGATGGCGGGGGCCAGTTCGGCCACGGCAGCCTTGAATGCGCGAGACAGTCGTCGGTATTCATCGAAGTCCGCTGGTAGCAGCAAGGCGTCGGGGGCCAGCGCTGCCGCCTTCATCAGACCCATGCCAGAGTGGATGCCGCTGGCGCGGGCCTCGTAGGTGGCGGTGGTCACCACCCCGCGCCCGGTGTAGTCGCGCAGGCGGGGCCAGGAGGCACCGGCGGCTGGCTGGAAAGCCGATGCCCGGCGTCCGCCGACCACCACCGGCTGACCGCGCAGTTCTGGACGCCTCAACAGTTCGACGCTGGCATAAAAGGCGTCCATGTCGAGGTGTGCGATCCAGCGCCGCGGGAGGGGATCGGCAGGGTGGGCGGGCTCAGGTGGAGGGGGCATCGGCACGGGCGGGAGAGGGGCCGTCGACGTGCACCGAGCGAGCTGGATTGGGCGGGAGCTCGGGCATGTCCGACGTGCGTGCATTGTGTCTCGCCGCAAGGGCCGAGGCCGTCCGGACAGTCTCTCTAGAATGCCCCCATGATCTCGCGTGAACCCACCCTTGAGCGCCTGTCCACGGCGCGCCAGTTGCTGCTGGAGCCCTACGGCCTCACGCAGAGCCACCTCACCCAGGCGCTGAACCTCATGGCCGCGCACCGCATCGACGATGCGGACCTGTATTTCCAGTACACCCGAAGCGAAGGCTGGAGCCTGGAAGAAGGCATCGTCAAGAGCGGCAGCTTCAGCATCGACCAGGGTGTGGGCGTTCGGGCGGTGTCGGGTGAGAAGACCGCTTTCGCCTATTCCGACGACATTTCCGAAGCGGCGCTGCTGGATGCGGCCCGCACGGTGCGCACCATCGCCGCTGCGGGTCAGAGCCGCCGTGTGAAGATCAATGCACCCGAAAAAGTGGCCTCCGCGCGGTCGTTGTACGGGGGACTGGACCCGATCGCCACCCTGGACAGCACCGAGAAGGTCGCGCTGCTGGAAAAGGTCGAAAAACTGGCCCGCACCAAGGATCCCCGGGTGGTGCAGGTGATGGCCGGACTTGCTGCCGAATACGACGTGGTGATGGTGGTGCGCGCCGATGGCACCCTTGGGGCCGATGTGCGTCCGCTGGTGCGCCTGTCCGTGACCGTGATCGCCGAACAGGCCGGACGCCGCGAGGTGGGTTCCTCTGGGGGGGGCGGGCGCTTCGGGTTTGCGTATTTCGACGACGCGTTGATCGAGCAGTACGTGTCGCAGGCCGTGGGCACGGCGCTCACCAACCTGGACAGCCGTCCGGCACCGGCCGGCGAGATGACCGTGGTCCTGGGGCCGGGCTGGCCCGGCGTGCTGCTGCACGAAGCGGTCGGCCACGGTTTGGAGGGGGACTTCAACCGCAAGGGTTCCAGCACCTTCTCGGGCCGCATCGGCGAGCGCGTGGCCGCCAAGGGCGTGACCGTGCTGGACGACGGCACGATCGCCGACCGTCGCGGCTCGCTCAACATCGACGACGAGGGCCACCCCAGCCAGTGCAACGTGCTGATCGAGGATGGCATCCTCAAGGGTTACATCCAGGACTCGATGAACGCACGCCTGATGAAGGTCGCCCCCACTGGCAACGGCCGCCGCGAAAGCTACGCCCACGTGCCGATGCCGCGCATGACCAACACCTACATGCTGGCCGGCGACCGCACGCCCGAGGAAATCATCGCTTCGATCGACCGGGGCCTGTATGCCACCAACTTCGGTGGAGGTCAGGTCGACATCACCAGCGGCAAGTTCGTGTTTTCCGCCAGCGAGGCCTACTGGGTCGAGAAGGGCAAGATCCTGTATCCGGTCAAGGGCGCCACGCTGATCGGCAATGGCCCGGACGCCATGACTCGCGTCTCGATGATCGGCAACGACCTGCAGCTCGACAGTGGTGTAGGCACCTGCGGTAAGGAAGGCCAGAGCGTGCCCGTCGGTGTGGGGCAGCCCACGCTGCGCATTGACGGCCTGACCGTGGGCGGGACGGCCTGATCGTGTTAGAGTCCCATCCCATGAAGCGTCTCGGTTTCTTTTTTGCGTACTTTTGGTTCTCGCACCGCACCGGCGGAGG
Source organism: uncultured Sphaerotilus sp. (assembly GCA_964470355.1). Taxonomy (GTDB): domain Bacteria; phylum Pseudomonadota; class Gammaproteobacteria; order Burkholderiales; family Burkholderiaceae_C; genus Sphaerotilus. Next base: position 13,472 of record CAYYCN010000056.1, on the reverse strand, counting down.
AGAGGCTTAGTCGCAGCTTGAGATGCAGCGCAGGATCCTCAAAAACCGCCGGAAGACTCCGGCGGTTTTTTTTTGTCCTGCGCCCCGCCGAATTCCGCAACGTTCCGTCTTTCCACCCCATCTTCCCCTGGAGCCGATGTCCATGAACGCCAAGAACACCGCCGTGAATCCCGAGAGCTGGCCGAGCGCCGTCGATCGCACGTCCCAGACCGACGACGAAAGGATTCACCACGTGACACCGCTGCCTCCGCCTGAGCACCTGATCCGCTTCTTCCCCATTCGTGGCACGCCTGTGGAAAACCTGGTGTCGGAAACCCGCCACCACATTCGTCGCATCATGCATGGCAAGGACGATCGACTGCTGGTCATCATCGGTCCGTGCTCGATCCACGATCCGGCCGCTGCCGTGCAGTACGCCCGCCAGCTCAAGGTGTTGCGCGAGCAGTACCAGGACACGCTGGAAATCGTCATGCGCGTGTACTTTGAGAAGCCCCGCACGACGGTGGGCTGGAAGGGGCTGATCAACGATCCGTACCTTGACGAGAGCTACCGCATCGACGAGGGCCTGCGCATCGCCCGCCAGCTGCTGCTGGAGATCAACCGCCTGGGCATGCCGGCTGCCAGTGAGTTTCTTGATGTGATCTCTCCGCAGTACATCGGCGACCTGATCGCCTGGGGCGCCATCGGTGCGCGCACGACGGAAAGCCAGGTGCACCGAGAACTGGCGTCCGGCATTTCTGCCCCGATCGGCTTCAAGAACGGCACGGACGGCAACATCAAGATCGCCACCGATGCCATCCAGGCGGCTGCGCGTCCCCACCACTTCCTGTCGGTGCACAAGAACGGTCAAGTTGCCATCGTCGAGACCAAGGGCAACAAGGACTGCCACGTCATCCTGCGAGGCGGCAAGGCCCCCAACTACGACGCCCAGAGCGTGGCGACCGCCTGCGAGGAGCTGAGGGCCTCCAAGCTGCCGGCTTCGCTGATGGTGGACTTCAGTCATGCCAATTCGAGCAAGAAGCACGAACGGCAAGTGGACGTGGCCCGCGACATCGCCGCGCAAATGGCCGGGGGCAGTCGCCAGGTGTTTGGCGTGATGGTCGAGAGCAACCTGGTCGAGGGCGCTCAGAAGTTCACACCGGGCAAGGACGATGCGGCCCGGCTCTGCTACGGCCAGAGCATCACCGATGCCTGCCTGGGCTGGGACGCTTCGGAAGAGGTGTTGCGCATCCTCAGCGATGCCGTGTCGGCCCGGCGCAAGGGTTGAGGTGGTAGAACTCCGGTGTCGGCGGGACGCCGCTTCGGTTGAAATGGCCGCATCGCGACGCATCCGCGTCGCCAAGCGGCTGTTCGTGCCGGCATCTTCGGAGGATTCTCACCATGCGCCAGGAAGTCACCGTGCGTTTTGCTCTCGGGCACCAGATCGAGATTCCGGTCTCGACGGGGCAGTTGCCCGAGTCCGACGAGGCCCGACAGTGGATGGACGGCGAGTTCAATCGGCTCGAATGTGAACCCTTGCGGGACAGCGGCAAGGTCCTGACGGTGGACAAGCTGCTGGCCGTGGCCTCAGCCGTGGGGGCCGAGGCTTTCGACGATGGCGATTGGAGCCAGCGTTATGCCAGCTCCGTCCTGTCCATCCTGGATCGGCCCGCGGCCCGCGTGGACTTGGTCAACATGCGGGTCAGCTATTGACTCTGGAATGATGCCCGGAGGGCTCAGTCGGCGGTGCCGAGGCGCTCGCTGCGCCAATACACATCGTCGCCCCCCAGACCGTCCAGATTGGCGCGGTTCAGCACCCGGGCCAACACGAACAGCAGGTCGGACAAGCGGTTGAGATACAGCTGAGGCATCTCTCGCACGACGTCCGATGTCCGGAGGGTCACCACCGCGCGTTCTGCCCGTCGGGTGACCGAACGCGCCACGTGGGCCAGGGACGCGCTGCGGGTGCCGGCCGGAAGAATGAATTCTTTCAGCCGTGGCAGCTGCCCGTTGTACCGCTCCAACGCGTCGTCCAGGTCTTTCAGCGCCTGCTCCTTGAGCAGTGTGTAGCCCGGGATGGACAACTCTCCCCCCAGGTTGAAGAGTTCGTGCTGGATCTTCACCAACAGCTGGCGCACATCGTCTGGCAGTGGCTCGCACAACAGCACGCCCACGTGCGAGTTGAGTTCGTCCACGTCGCCCATGGCGGCGATGCGCAAGTGGTTCTTTGGAACCCGCTGCCCGTCGCCGAGCCCGGTGGTGCCGTCGTCACCCGTGCGGGTGCTGATCTGAGTGAGTCGATTTCCCATGGGTGCATCGTAGCGTCGGCACAATGCAGGTTCCATCCGCATCCGCACTGGCATGAATCCATGAGCAACTTTGCTGACCTGACCGACGCCGAAATCGGCGAACTTGACGACCTTCTGGCTGCGGTGCCCGCTCCGCTGGAAGCCCTGGACGTGGTCATGCTTGATGGCTACCTGTGCGGGGTGCTGGCCCAGCCGGAGCCTCTGGAGCGCTCTCAGTGGCTGCCTCCCGCATGCGACTGGAATCTGGTGGAAGGCGAGGGCGGGCATGTGCTCACCGCGTCAACGCCGGGTTGGCACGAGGCCAAGCACGAGCGTCTGGTGGCCCTGATGGAGCGGCGCATGGCGGCTTTGAATCGGGCCATGGTGGAGGATGGCTGGTTTGATCCGGTGGTAATGGAGGGTCTTGCCGATGATGGCAAGCCCCTGAGTGGTGCTGCGGCCATCGAAGCCGCCCTGGCACCGTGGGTGGTGGGCTTCGAGCACGCGATGGCGCACTTTCCGTTGCTGGAAGAACTGCCGGTGGCCGGCGTGCCGGACCTGCTGGCTTGCATCCGTCGTCATTTGCCGGATCAGGACGAGGACGAGCAGGCCTACACCAAGGCGCTGGATGCGGAGCATCCGCTCAAGCACCTCGACGCGGCACTGGAAGACCTGGTGGTCAACGTCGTGGAACTGGCGGACATGGGGCGTCAGGCGCGGCTGAAGGTCGACACGATTCGCCGCGAAGGACCCAAGGTTGGGCGAAACGATCCCTGTCCTTGCGGGAGTGGGCGCAAGTACAAGCAGTGCCATGGCAAGGACGCTTGAACCGGATTGACCTGCATCAAACTGACGATGTGCCGAGTGGCCACACTTCCACCCAATTCCCGATGGAGCAATGCACATGAAGATCTTGGTCGCCGTAGATGGCAGTGAATTCACCCGCCGGATGGTGGCGTACATCGCCGCTCACGAGGAGTGGCTGGGGCCCCAGCACGAGTTCACCGTGCTGACGGTGGTGCCACCCGTGCCGCCTCGCGCCGCGGCCGTGCTGGACCGCGAGGTGCTTCAGGGGTACTACGCCGACGAAGGAGAGGCGGTGTTCAAGTCGCTGCGGGAGTTTCTGTCCAAGCAGGGCATTGAGGCCACGTACCTGAGCAAGACGGGCCGTGTGGCAGACGTCATCTCCAAGACGGCCACGGACGACCGCTTTGACCTGATCATCATGGGCTCGCACGGCCACTCGCAACTCGGGGGCTTGGTCATGGGTTCCGTGGCCACTTCGGTGCTGGCAGGGTGTCGTGTGCCTGTCCTGATGGTGCGATAAGTGAGCATGCACTGACCTGCTATCAACCTTTTTGAGGATGTGGTCGGGCTGCTCGTTCAGATAAATTCACACAGTGCTGTCACACGTTCAAACGCAGTGACCTGATCCTGCAAACCCAGACCCTCCAACCACACCAAGACTTCCATGGAGAGCTGTTGTGGGTCGGTTGCTGCCATCGCCCAAGGCTGAGAGCCCCGCCATTCGGTGGGGCTCTTTTTTTGTCAGAAGCATCGTTCGTGAAAGCGGAACTCTCTGTGCGGCTTGGGTCTGTATAGTTTCGGGCTCCGTTCACTTGGAGCGAGGGGTGTCGGGACTGCATCCTGATCCCTTGCTTGTCCTCAGAGGAATTCACACATGCCGATTCAGAACCTGTCTTCCCGCTTGCCGGTCGCCTCGCTGGTGCTTGTTTCCGCCGTGCTGGCGGCGTGCAGCAGCACCAAGTCTCCCACCGCCGATGCGGTTGCTCCCGCGGCTGTTGCCGCCAGTGCCGCCGAGCCAGCGGCGGTGGCGGGCAATGCGGCGGCCAATCTGGTGCCGCACCTGGATCCGAAGTCCCTGATCTCGACGCAGCGCAGCGTGTACTTCGACTTCGACAGCTATGTCGTCAAGGGCGACGAAGCCAAGACGGTTGAGCTGCACGGTAAGTACCTGGCGGCTGCGCCGAACCTGAAGGTGCGCATCGAAGGCAACACGGACGAGCGCGGGGGCAGCGAATACAACCTGGCGCTGGGTCAGAAGCGCGCAGAGGCGGTGGTCCAGGCATTGCGCGTGTTCGGCGTGCGCGACGACCAAGCCGAGGCGGTGAGCTTCGGCAAGGAGCGCCCGAAGGCTGCAGGTCATGACGAGGCGTCCTGGGCCCAGAATCGCCGCGCGGACATCGCGTATCCGGTGCGCTGACATCCCCCGGCTGGAGTGAAGAACAAGGCGGGCTTGAGGCCCGCCTTTTTTGTGTGCTCTTGGCAAAGGCAAGAAAAAAGGGAAGCATCTGAAGATGCTTCCCTTTTGAGGATCCTGGTCGGGGTGAGAGGATTCGAACCTCCGGCCTCTACGTCCCGAACGTAGCGCTCTACCAGGCTAAGCTACACCCCGTTGGATGGATCAAGAAATCAATCTGAAGATCAGTGATTTCTGTCAACTGCCAAGACTGATAACTTTATCAGCATGTCTTTGAATTGGGAAGGGGGTAGAGCGGAAATTTTTTCTCGGGCCCGATCGGCCTCGGCTCGGGCCGCTGCACGCGTGGCTTCCAGGGCGCCGGTGGATTGGACGATCTCGATGATTTCGGGCAGTCGCTCGACTTCACCTTGCTCAATGGCGTGCCGGATGGTCTGGCGTTGGGTTTCGTTGCCCAGCATCATGGCCTGCAGGAGTGGCATGGTGGGTTTGCCTTCGCGCAGATCGTCTCCCACGTTCTTGCCCAGCGCGGCGGCGTTGCCTTCGTAGTCGAGCAGGTCGTCGATGAGCTGGAAGGCGGTGCCCAGGCTGCGGCCATAGCCTGCACAAGCCTCTTCCACGTCTTCGGGGGCGTCGGCGAGCACGGCGCCCAGACGGGCGCTGGCCTCGAACAGCTTGGCGGTCTTGTAGCGGATCACACGGAGGTAAGCCTCCACGGACACGTCCGGGTCGTGCATGTTGAGCAGCTGCAGGACTTCGCCTTCGGCGATGACGTTGGTGGCGTCGGCCAGCACTTCCAGAACGCGCATGCGGTCCACGGAAACCATCATCTGGAACGCGCGGGAGTACAGAAAGTCGCCCACCAAGACGCTGGCTGCGTTACCGAACAGGGCATTGGCTGTCTGGCGGCCTCGGCGCAGTTCGGACTCGTCGACCACGTCGTCATGCAGCAGCGTGGCCGTGTGGATGAACTCCACGGTGGCTGCGAGTTCGAAGCGGGCAGGACTCTCGTGGCCCAGGGCGCGGGCAAACAGCAGCACCAGCTGGGGGCGGATGCGTTTGCCTCCGGCCGTGACGATGTAGTGGGAGATCTGGTTGATCAGCGCCACTTCCGACGCGAGGCGCTTGTGGATGACGGCGTCGACCTGCGCCATCTCCTCGGCCATCAGTGCGGCGGGTGGGGGGGATGTGGTGGCGGCTTCAGCGAGGCTCACAGGATGGGTACGAGATAGGGGTCATGGGACAAGACAGCCGTCGAATGAAGCAGCCCTGAGGTGGGGCATTATAGGAATCCTGCGGCGTCTGCCCGGGTCGTGACGCGCATGTGATGTGCCGATGCCTGTTCCTGTGAACTAGGGCCTGTCCCGCAAGGCCTAGGCTGTGCTATAGTCTTGGGCTTCGTCTGTTGAGCGTTGCTTTTCGGGCGAATGTTCTTTACTGCTGAAAGGGCTGATATGTACGCGGTCATAAAAACCGGTGGCAAGCAATACAAGGTTGCTGCTGGCGAAAAAATTAAAGTAGAACAGATTGCTGCGGAAGTTGGCCAAGAGATCGTGATCGACCAAGTTCTGGCTGTCGGAAGCGGCGCTGAACTGAAGGTTGGCACGCCCTTGGTTGAAGGCGCAACTGTGACGGCCACCGTGGTGGCTCAAGGCAAGCACGACAAGATCCGCATTTTCAAGATGCGTCGTCGCAAGCACTACCAGAAGCGTCAAGGTCATCGTCAGACCTACACCGAGCTGCAGATCAGCGCGGTCCAGGGCTGATCGATCCTTCCGAACACAAGGAGCTAGAACATGGCACAGAAAAAAGGCGGCGGTTCCACACGGAACGGCCGTGACTCCCAACCGAAGATGCTCGGCGTCAAGGCCTACGGTGGCCAGGTCGTCAGCGCAGGTTCCATCATCGTGCGCCAGCGTGGCACCCGTTTCCACGCCGGCCCGAACGTCGGCATGGGCCGTGACCACACGCTGTTTGCGCTGGTCGACGGCACCATCTCCTTCGACGTGAAGGGCCCGCTCAGCCGCAAGACGGTCATCGTCACGCCGGTCTGAGGCAGGTCCATCCTGTCGTGAGACAAGCCCCGGCGTGCCGGGGCTTTTTGCTTTGAGCTCAGGCATCATGTCCTGCGCGCCCGATTCCCCATCCGAGGATTCCCATGAAATTCGTCGACGAAGTCACCATCGATGTGTCGGCCGGTAACGGCGGCGCCGGGTGCTGCAGCTTCCGGCGGGAAAAGTTCATCCCTTTCGGGGGACCGGACGGCGGCAACGGCGGACGCGGAGGACATGTTTTTGCCGAAGCCGACCGCAGCCTGAACACGCTGGTCGATTTCCGCTACACCCGCCGCCACGAAGCGCGCAACGGCGAAGCCGGGCGCGGCTCTGATCAGTTTGGTGCGGCCGGCCCCGACATCGTGTTGCGCATGCCCGTGGGCACCATCATCAAGGACGCTGAAACCGGCGAGGTTCTGGCTGAACTCCTGGCGCACGGCGAGCAGGTGATCCTGTGCAAGGGCGGTGACGGGGGCTTCGGCAACCTGCACTACAAGTCGAGCACCAACCGCGCACCGCGCCAGAAGACGCCGGGCTGGCCCGGCGAGGCCAAGTCGTTGCAACTGGAGCTGCGCGTGTTGGCGGACGTGGGCCTGCTGGGCATGCCCAACGCTGGTAAGTCGACGCTGATCGCGGCGATCTCCAACGCCCGTCCCAAGATCGCCGACTACCCGTTCACGACGCTGCACCCCAATCTTGGGGTGGTGCGGGTCGGTCCAAATCAGAGTTTTGTCGTGGCCGACGTGCCGGGGCTGATCGAAGGGGCCTCGGAAGGGGCCGGACTGGGGCATCTGTTCCTGCGTCACCTGCAGCGCACCCGGGTGCTGCTGCACATGGTGGACGCGGTGCCGTTCGACGAGAACGTCGACCCGGTGCTGGAAGTGCGTGCCATCGCGAAGGAACTCAAGAAGTACGACCAGGAGCTGTATGAGAAGCCCCGTTGGTTGGTGCTCAACAAGCTCGACATGCTGCCGGATGCGGACGAGCGCAAGGCGCGGGTGAAGGACATCGTGCGGCGCCTGCGTTGGAAGGGCCCGGTCTTCGAGATTTCGGCCCTGACGCGCGAAGGCTGCGAACCGCTGATCCATGCGCTGTATGCCCACGTGGCTCAACTCAAGGCGCCGCCGATTCCCGAGCCGGACGTCCGTTTTGTCGGTGAGTCGCCTGCCGACGCTGCGCCGACACACGACCCGGACGATCCCCGCTTCCGCTGAACCGGGACTGGCGGCGCGCCGGTCCTCCTTGCCCCTTCCGACTTTTCTCTGCCCGATCTGCCATGAGTGATGTCCTGAAGAACGCCCGCCGAATCGTCGTCAAGGTGGGGTCCAGTCTGGTGACCAACGAGGGCCGGGGGGTGGACGCCGACGCGGTCGGGGCTTGGTGCGTGCAATTGGCTCAGCTCGTTCGGCAGGGGCGGGAAGTGGTGATGGTGTCCTCCGGGGCCATCGCCGAAGGCATGAAGCGCCTGGGTTGGACGTCCAGGCCCAAGGAGGTCCACGAACTCCAGGCCGCCGCCGCGGTGGGGCAGATGGGTTTGGCCCGTGTGTACGAGACCCACCTTCAGGCCCAGGGTCTGGGCAGCGCCCAGGTGTTGCTGACCCATGCCGATCTGGCCGACCGGGAGCGCTATCTCAACGCGCGCTCGACCCTGTTGACACTCCTGGAACTGGGCGTGGTGCCGGTCATCAACGAGAACGACACGGTGGTCACCGACGAGATCAAGTTCGGGGACAACGACACGCTGGGCGCTTTGGTGGCCAATCTGGTCGAAGCCGATGCGCTGGTCATCCTGACCGACCAGCGCGGGCTGTATTCAGCCGACCCGCGCAAGAACCCGGAGGCCCGTTTCATCGATGAAGCCGAGGCCGGAACGCCCGAGCTGGAGCGCATGGCGGGGGGGGCGGGCAGCACCGTGGGCACGGGCGGCATGATCACCAAGATTCTGGCGGCCAAGCGCGCCGCGGGCAGTGGCGCCTCGACCGTGATCGCCTGGGGGCGCGAGCCCGACGTGCTGCCTCGCTTGGCGGCGGGTGAATCCATCGGCACGCTGCTCGTGGCCTCGACGGCCAAGGTGGCGGCCCGCAAACAATGGATGGCCGATCACCTCCAGCTCAAGGGCGGGGTCGTCGTGGACGAGGGGGCGGCCATCAAGTTGCGCACCGAAGGCAAGAGCCTGCTGCCCATTGGGGTCACGGCGGTGCAGGGCGAGTTCACACGCGGGGACGTGATTTCGGTACGAATCGAGTCCGGCGTGGAGATTGCACGGGGCCTGGCCAATTATTCGGCGTCCGAAACCCGCAGAATCGCACGCAAGCCCTCCTCCCAGATTGAGGGGGTGCTCGGCTATGTCAGCGAAACCGAACTGGTTCACCGCGACAACCTGATTCTCATGTGACGTCTTGCCCCGGAAGGATCCCGCAGCCGTGGACACCCCCACTTCGCGCCCGTTGCCTCGTTTCGCTGTGTCGGTCCTGTCCTTCGTGCTGGCCGCAGGGGGGCTCTGGGCTCCGGCGGCACGTGCCGGTGCTCAGGTGGTCGACGAGCACGTCACCCAGCCGCAGAAGCTGAGTGCCTGGATGGAGGCCGCCGGCGTGGGACGGGATCATTTCCTGCCCGGGCTGATGTGGATGGTGGAAGGGGCCCGGCCGGCCCAGTTGCAGCAACGCGCTGCGCTGGTGCGCGCCTTGAGGAGCCGCCCGGAGATCAGTGCCAAGCTGATCCGAACCTTTGAAACACAGCAGGTGACCGGTCGTCTGCGCGTCGAGCCCAACGCGTTGCGCAACGGCCGATTTGGGGCGCAAGACGACCCGGGTCTCCTGCCTGGGGACCGCGTGGTGGTGTCCGTGCGTCCGGAGACGGTGCTCGTCCTGGGCGGGCGAGGGCAGTGGTGCGTTGTCGAACACGTCCCGGAGACCGGCGTGAGGCCGTATGCCAAGGTGTGCCGGGAGGGTGATGACGCCCCGGGCGCGGGCGATCCGGTCTGGCTCATCCAGCCCGATGGAGAGGTGCAGAAGGTTCGCCTGTCCCGCTGGGGCCAGGACGAGCCGCCGGTGCTGGTCATGCCCGGGGCCTGGATCTGGGCCCCTCCGCAGGGTGACGTGTTTTCCGAGGGCCTGAATGCGCAGATCGCGCATTGGCTGGCCACTCAGGGAGCCTCGGGCATGGTGCCGGGTGTGGACGTCAAGCGTTTGGATGGGCGTCATCCGGCTTCGCCTGTGGATCGTCCGGGCGATGCGCCGGCACCGGCCAGAACCGAGCCGGCTCTGGCCGCTTCCGTGCCGCCGCCGCGTCGCACGGCGCACACCGCCACCTCCAGCGATTGGGGCACCACCGGGTTGCTGCAGACCCCGACGGCGCGCATGCGTCCCCAGGGTACGTTGGTGGCCCAGGTCCAGCAGGTGCGTCCCTACACCACGGCACAGGTGGTGGTGCAGCCCCTGGCTCCACTCGAAGTGGGCCTGCGGGTGGCACGTGTGGCGGCGCAGGATGGGGCCACGGTTTCCGAATCGGTGAGGGACCTGTCCCTGGATCTCAAGCTCCGCTTGTGGGACGAATCGCGTTGGGTGCCTGCCGTGGCCGTGGGCGCCCGAGACGTTGCGGGCGATGCCCGCTTGAGCGGCGAGTTTGTCGTGGCCAACAAGCAGTTCGGGGATTTTGACCTCAGTGCCGGTCTGGGCTGGGGCTACCTGGCCGGTCTCAACGGCATGTCCAATCCCCTGTCGTTTGTGGGCGATGGCTGGAAAACGCGCCCGACCCGAACCGGTTCATCCGCGTCGGGACAACGCTTTTTCCACGGCCGCACGCGGGGCTTTGCGGGCGTGAAGTACCAACCCGAATGGGCCCCCTGGTCCATCAAGGTCGAGTATGACGGTGGAGCCCACCGGCTGGATGCCTTGGGCGCCGTCATGCCCTATCGGACACGCCTGAACTTCGGTGCCACGTATCAGGTGGCCGAGTTCATCGAACTGTCGGCCGGACTGGAGCGGGGACGTGAAGCCTCCCTGGGGTTGACGGTGGCGGTGCCGTGGGGGCGCCTGTTTGCGCCCACCGCGGCGGTGCCCGCCCAGCCCTGAGGGCAGAGCGCTCAGACCTCCTCACGTCGATGTCGAGGCGGTCGAGGTGGTGCTGGAGTCGTCGGTGCTGCCGCATTCGCTGAGCAGTCGGACCACACGGGCGGTGAGGTCGGTGCCGCTGAGCGCGCCGCGGGCTTCGATGCGACTGCCCACCACCACACATCCTGTGGCGGCCTTCACCAGCGCGCCGCTGACGTCCACCGCATAGCTGCTGCCCGCAGTGACGCTGCCGTGCGTCTGCGTGGCCTGAACCGTCCAGACGCCGTCGGTGACGGCCGTCACCAAGCCCTCGACCTCGCTGGACCGCACCGCCACCGATTGATTGCCCCGCTTCTTGCGCTCGGACGCGGAGGCGGTGCCGTCGATGTCGAGTGAGGTGGCGGTGTAGGTGTCCGAGGCGCTGTCGTAGGTGGCGCGGAACGATAGCGTGGCGCCGGCCACGAGGTCGCTGGACTGGCCGTGCGAATACTTGGCGCTGCTGGTGTCGAGGGTCAGCGTGGTGCGGGTGGGCAGGAAGCTGGCCTGGGTCAGCAGCAGCGTGATCGTGTCGCCGCTGACCGACTGCACCGTGCCCTGGCCGCGGTACACCGTGGCGGCCGTGCTGCTGGAAGAGGAGCTGGAAGCGCTGGTGGCCGTGACCGCCGAGACCTGCACCGTCACCGTCGAATCCGTGCTGGACGAGGTGACCACGCCGCGGGCGCGCACCGTCATGCCGGCCGTCAGGTCCGACAGGCTCAGCGTGCTGCCGTCGCTGGACAGCGTGATGACGGCGTCGTCGGTCAGGGCCAGCACGGTGGTGCTGCCCAGGCGGGCGTCGTTCACCGTGAGGGTGTTGGCCGAGGTGTCCACGCTGACGACCGTGCCGCGCACCTCGCCCTGATGCACCTTGAACTTCTTCAGCGAGGCCTGGCCCTTGTCAGACACATCGGCCGTGACCAGGCCGGTGGTGGCGTCGTAGGTGAAGTGCGCCAGGTTGAAGTCGAGCACCAGGGCCGTGCTGGTGGTGGTGTCCAGGCTCACGCCCACGCGGACCACCTTGTCGGTGCCGTCGCTGGTGAAGTTCGCGGCCACCGTGCTGCCATCGCTGGCCAGCACCAGCGAAACGTCGCTGGCCATCGTGACCTGGATGGCGGTGTAGACGCCCGAGTTCACCGACACGGCCGACATCAGCTCGCCCACCGAGGCCAGCGAGCGCAGGTCGTAGGTGGAGTAGCCCGAGGCATCGTCGGAGGTGAACAGCGTGACTGTGTTGCCGTTGCTGTCGGTGGCGGTGATGCTCTTGATGCCGAGCCAGACCTGCGAATAGTCGGTGGTCAGATCGTCGGTGATGTAGGTGCTGAGCTGCACGCTCGAGGCCGTGGCGCGATCGGTGCTGGACGAAGACGTGGCGCTGGTGCCCGAGCCGCCACCGCCGCACGCGGCCAGGATGGCCAGAGACAGGGCAGACGCAGCCAGGACGCCAACGCTCAGAAAACGGGAAGAGGGCACTTGGGGCTCCTTGTTCGGTGGGACGGGACGACCCGCTGAGGGGCTGGCGTCATCATCCCCAGAACAAGGGGGGGTATCTTTTCGGGCGCGTAAACGGTGCGCCGCCGACCCGCTGGGGCGTGCACCTCTCACGAATGTGTGGCGGGGTTTACATGGCAGGCAGGCCGCCGGGAGGGCGGGCCGTGGCCGCTGGATCACAGCCAGAGCCTGCCGGATGTGCGGTTTGCCGCGAGTGGGGCGGCTGCACCCGACTGCGGTGTGTACGGGCGAGAAGTACCGCGATAGGCTGGGATCAAACTGAAAAAGCGCGAAGGCGATGGCAAACCCTGCAGGGTTTGGCGTGGCGTTGAGTGGAGGTGATAGATGGCAAGCTCTGCAGAATATTCGACGACGACAGGGAGTTACGACTGTCGTGTTGGTGGCGTTATTGGTCAAGCACCGCGTATCAAAGCAATAGCTTGATGTCTACATTGCGTTTGCCATCTTCTTGATCCACCGTATATGCTTGCACAATGAATCTCACCGAACTAGCCGCACTCATTGGCGCTCTTGCGTGGGCACCCCCAATCTTCTCTGGCATACGCTCGTGGCTCACAAAACCTGCCCTACGAATAATTACTCAACCAACGCCTGAGGTCGGCTATACAACGTTGGGACCAATCCTCAACTTTAGGCTGGCGTTAACGGTGAAGCATCGGGACATTGTTATTACAGGCGTGCGCACTAAGCTCACCCACGAGTCCGGAGAAGAAACTGTTTTTTCTTGGCGCGGCATCATCCAGCGACTTGGTCAATTCAATGCGCCACAAGTTGGTACCGTCCCATTTGAAAAGGAGCTCAACGTTCTAGCAATGAAGGTGTCAGAGAAAGACATTGAAGAACGCTTCATCCGTTTTCAAAGCGTCGCATTCCTAGAGCGCAAGGGCGATCTTGACGCCATTGCGGCAAAGAAGCTTTCTTGGCATCACCAGAACAATACGTTCAACGCGGATGAGTTCCTTCGAAGCCAAGAGATGGGTGACGTTTATGAACACATCAAGCAGTCATTCAGTTGGAAGCCTGGTTCGTATCGCCTTCAGTTCATTATTGAAGCTCCAGATGTATTTGACCTTTCAGGCGATGAGTACACGTTCAACCTCACGCCGATGCACATCCAAGAATTATCGTCCAATCTGGCCTCTGTGGAGAGGTCATACCGGAATGAAGTCGTTCCAGCGGCAGAGAACGATGAAGCAGCCAAAGCAGAACGTAACATCAGTTGGCGATGGGTTTATCCTGAAATGCTGGCTGAGCATTGAAAATGGCTAACTGGCTTACAGGGACTTCCCGTTGAGTCAACAGCACGTTTCTGAATTGATCTGATTCGCCA
>CAYYCN010000055.1:0-19621 GCA_964470355.1 uncultured Sphaerotilus sp. | reverse complement strand
CTGCGGTCGTCCTGACCGTGCTGTCGGACTCGGTGTGGGTCGCGGTGCTGGGCAACCCCAAGGGCTCCGCTCCGTTCCCGTACGCCTCGCCGGCCCTGTTCTCGATGGCCGTCGGCTTCATCGGCGTGTGGCTGTTCTCGATCACCGACAACAGCAAGAACGCTCAAGAAGAGCGTGCCGCTTTCGAAGCACAGCAAGTGCGCTCGGAAACCGGCCTGGGTGCCGCCGCCGCCTCGAACCACTGATTCGGCTCCTCCCAAAACAAAGCCCGGGCATGCCCGGGCTTTTTTTGCGCCTTCAGATCCGGTCCGGTGGCGTCACAGGCGCCGGATGGAGGTCCAGGATTCGTCGCGCTCCATCAAGGCCCGCAACTTCACGAACGCCATGGCAGCCATCACCGCGTCGTTGAGGGCGTTGTGAGCCGCCCGCTCCGGCAGTTGCAGGTCCTTCATCAGCGTGGCGAACCGCAGATCGATGTCCGTGCCCTGCTGATAGGGCGGCAGCAGGTCGTGCTTGTAGTCGTAATACAGCGCGGACACCTCGACGCGCTCATGCGGCAGGGCAAACCCCTGAACGCGCTGACACAGGCGATTGATCATCGCCACGTCGAACTCCAGGAAATACCCGACGAGGGTCCGGTTGCCGATGAACTCCAGCAGCCGACGCAAGGCCTCTTCCGGCTCCAGGCCCTGTGCCACGTCGCGCTCACGCAGGCCGTGCACCCGCACGCTGGCCGCCGTGAACTGACCCTCCCGGCTGGGGCGCACCAGCAACTCCAGCCTTTGGCTGGTCAGGATGCGGTTGCCCTGGATGCGAACGGCGCCGATCGCGATGATCTCGTCCGTCTGCACGTTCAGGCCTGTGGTCTCGCAGTCCAGCGACACCCATTCATCTTCGAGCGGCGAATCGAACAGGAAGGCCAGGGACGGATCCTTCAGGCGCTTGCGCTGCCAAGCCCGACGCTGCGACCGCCACCAGCGGCCCACCATGGCGGTGGGATCGGTCCGCACAGACCAGGGAGACCTCTGAACCGGAGCACTCATGCCAATCCCTCCGGTGTCACAGTGTGGACAGATGGAAGCGGTGACGCACCGCCACCTTGAAGCGCTTGACCACGTTGAGCGTGTCCTTGAGCAGGTCGCGATCGAGGCTGCTCAGGCGATCCGGGTGGATGCCGCCGCCGGGTGGACGCCCCGCCTCGATGGCCTCCAGACCCATCTTGAGCTTCAGGCCCATGAAGAAGTGCAGGCTGTCGATCATGTCGGTGCCCAGGTCCTGGGAGAGATCCCCCGCGCTCACGAGGGCCTGGATGCGGTCCTCGGTGCCCGTCACGCGCAGGTGACGCACCAGGGCAAGGCTGCGCACCCCATGCACCAAGGGGAAAATGCCGACCTTCTTCAGGTCCAGCGCCTCCCGCGCCGATTCGCCCAGCGACAGGATCTTGTTGAGCCACCCGGGCGCATCACCGAAAGAATCGATGGCCGAAGCGAAACGGGCCAAGTTGGCGTCGTTGTCGGTGCTCAGGTGATCCAGCACCGAGCGCACCTGCTCCAGCAGCGTGACGTCGCCGGCCACCGCGTGCGCATCCAGGAAGATGGCCAGCGACATCAGCGCATCCCCCTCAGGCATGGCCAGCCACCGGTGCACGGTCTGCGCAAAGTCCTGGGCATGCTGCCGCCAGGCCGGATTGCTGATCATGATGTGGCCCGGACACCTGGGATAGCCGAACTCGATCAAGGCGTCACTGAACCGCTGGCAGATGGCCTCCAGGTCGGCCGGAGGGGTGTAGCCGTCGCGCAGGACGAGTCCGTTGTCCTGGTCGGTCTTGAGCAGCTGTTCGCCCCGGCCCTCGCTGCCCATCACGAACAGGCAGCTGTTGTCCACCAGATCGGGTGGCGCCACCAATTGCCAGGTGCGCTCGAACAGCTTCGCATTGAGTTCCTGCACCAGCTGCGCGATCTGCTGGACCTTGGTGCCTCCGCGGTACAACAGGCCGATCAGGCGGGTGATCTGGCCGCCCGAGGCCTTCAGGTCGTCCAGGCTCTGGGCCTGCATGATCTGCAGCGAGATCAGGTAAGAGTGGTTGGACAGGAAGCTCAGCAGGTCCAGCTGCTCCAGGAACCCAACGATGCGCATCTCCTCGTGCTCGCTGGCGGCCGGCTCTGCCACGATCACCCGGTGCACGCGGTGGCGCACCATCTGCGACAACGCGTCGAAGAGATGATCCTGCGGATGCACGGTGATGAGTTTGAAGTTCGACAGCTCCCGCACCGGCAACTCCGCCAAGGGGCGACCGTCCAGGATGGCGCGCTGCAGGCCGCTCATGGTGAAGATGCCGAGGCGCGCCGGTGTGGAGCGCGCATCTCGCACGATCACGTTGGCGGTTCGCTGGGCCTTGAATTCCTTGACCACGGAGACGATGTCCATCCCCCCGTCCACGAAGTGCGCCGCGCGCACGAAGGCCTGCTCGACCTTGGCCATGGTCAGCGACTGCAGTTCGTGCTGCTCGTGCCGTTCCGACAGTGCACTCAGCTTGTTCGACAGGTCGGAGAACAGCAGCGCGCCAAAAGTCGCGTTGCGCGAGATCAGCTCCTGCACCGCGCTGCGCTGGAGCCGATAGGCCAGCACCTCTTCGGTGGCCACGAAGCGGGTGCTGGTCTTGCCGGCCACGAGCCCCCGGCCATCGAAGCTGTCGTCCGGGGCGTAGGTGGCCAGCACCTCCTCGCCCTTCCACTCCTGGACCAGACCCTTGATGATGACCAGCAGGTGCGTGGGCTCCTGTCCGGCATCCAGGATGACCTGGCCTTCCTTGAAGTATTCGATGTCGATGCTGTCGCGCACGAGCTGGCGCTCGTCGGCATTCAGGCAATCGTAGGGAGACGCAGAAAAGTTGAACGTGCTGGGCATGCCTGCATTCTGCGAGCCCTACCCCTGCGCCAACCTGTCGCAGGACAAGTTCAAGCCCCGGGTCACGGCCTCACT
This sequence comes from uncultured Sphaerotilus sp., assembly GCA_964470355.1. Taxonomy (GTDB): domain Bacteria; phylum Pseudomonadota; class Gammaproteobacteria; order Burkholderiales; family Burkholderiaceae_C; genus Sphaerotilus. Next base: position 16,639 of record CAYYCN010000055.1, on the reverse strand, counting down.
GTGCGGCGCAAGCCACATGCTCGGCCATCCAGGCCGCGTCGCGCTCTCGCACCGCCCGGACCGCGGCCCGGTCCGTCACGCGGTGCACATAGGCCTGCACAAGCGCGGAGGGTTCCAGTAGGCGGAACCGGATCATCCAGTCCAGCGCCAGGCCCCACAGGATGTCGGCCGCGCTGAAGCGCTCGCCCAACAACCACGGCCCCCGCGCCAGGGCCTCTTCCAGCGTGGACATCAGGGTCTCGATGTCACCCCAGGGACACATGCCGTACGGCGGCGGCTCGTGCTTGAGCGATCGATCGATCAGGGCCGGCTCGAAACAAGACCCGTACATGACCATCCAGCGCAGGTAAGGTCCGCGCAGCGGTTCGCCAACGGCCGGCGCCAGTCCCCGCTCGGGAAACAGATCGGCGAGGTACATGTAGACCGCCGCCTGCTCGGTGACCAACTGCCCCAGGTGCAACACGGCCGGCACCTTGCCCATCGGATTGATGCCGCGGTACTCGGCGCTGCGCTGCTCACCCGTCTTGAAGTTCAGCACACGCAGCCGATGGGGCACGCCCAACTCCTCCATCAACACCACGGCGCCGGTCGAGCGCGTCTGGGGAGAATGAAAAAGGGTGATCGATCCGTCAGGGGTCATCGACACAGCTCCGCGGCGAAACTGAAAGATTCAGGAACGACGGAGTGTAGTGCGGGGGCGACGGCGCAACTGCGGCCAAACGCCCCGGCCCGCGACGCCGGGGCGAATCCCCCGCCAGTTCGTGACGGAATCGCGCTCAGTCGATCACTTCCACGACCGTGCCTGGGGCCGGTCGACGCCCCTGAGCACGGAACCGGGCCTCGTCGCGCACGTGCGAAGGCAGTTTGCGCAAGATCCAGCGCATCGCGAAGCCAAGCAGGAACACATCGTCCAGCCAGCCCAGCAAGGGAATGGCATCGGGAATGAAGTCGATCGGCGAGACGGCGTACAGCGCCAGCAACACCACCGCCGGCTTCAGCCACCGCGGCGATCCTGGATGCAGCAGCGCATGCCAGATCACCAGGGCGTCCGCACGCAGCACCGAGAACAACCGGGCCATCCGCTTGAGGTTGAAAAAAGCAGCCATGTGGGACCATCCTCCAGACATCGCCTGACCATCAGACGCAGGCCTCAGACCCCCCGCGTGCGTTTCGAGTTCCCCCACGTTCTGAAAAAAGCACGGTGCCGTGGCGGACAATCCAGCGATGTTTTCCCGCCTGATCTCCGAAGCCCCGCCCGCGCCCGAACGTCCGGCTCGCGAACGCTTCCTGCACGTGCTGGCCACGGCGCTGCACACCCGCACGCTGTCCAGGCTCACGCTGTCGCGCCCCACCGCGGCAGACACAGACCTGGACCGTGTGCTCGCACGCCCCGTGGAGTTGCGTGGCCAGCTGCACCTGCAGCTGGTGTATCGCCACACGACCAAGGACATCACCAAGAACCACCTGCCCGACGACGCCCTGAAGGTGATCGATGGCCTGCTGGGCGACACCTTCCGCAACGCCCACCTGCAGACCCCAACCCACGAGGTCCAGCTCAGCATCAAGTTCAAGGGTGGAAGAGACAAGAGTCTGATGCGGACCGGACGGCTGCCGGCCTGTGCAGCCGATCCGGACAGCGCCCCCCTCGCAGCGGGCACGGCGGACGCATCTCCCTCCCCGGCAACACCCGACTACGCACACAACCGCGCCAAACAACGCTGGCTGGACGCGGGACGCCCCTGGTGGCAGGACCTGGGCGTCACCCAGTCCGGCGCCCAGGTCGTGCCGTCGATGGCCCGCAAGTGGAAGCAGATCAACCGCTTCGTCGAGATCTTCGCAGCGGCCATCGACGGCACCTCGCTGGAGCGAGCCCGAGAAGTCCGGGCCATCGACTTCGGCTGCGGCAAGGGCTACCTGACTTTCGGCCTGTGGGAGTGGCTGCACCAACGGGGCCAGCAGGCGCGGGTGCTGGGCGTGGAACTGCGAGAGCCCCTGGTGCAGCTGTGCAACGACAGCGCCCTCCGGCACGGCCTGGAGGGCCTGCGCTTCGACGCCGGCGACGTGAGGACCTACGAGCCCGAACCGGTGGACGTCATGATCGCCCTGCACGCCTGCGACACGGCCACGGACCACGCCATCCACCTCGGCCTGCGGGCCGGCGCCCGCGTCATCCTGTGCTCCCCATGCTGCCACAAGGAACTGCGCCCCCAGATGCGCTCGCCCGCGCCGCTCAGGCCACTGCTGCAGAGCACGGCATCCACCTCGGACAAGAAGCGGAGATGGTCACCGACGGCCTGCGCGCCCTGCTGCTCGACGCCCAGGGTTACGACACCCAGGTCTTCGAATTCATCTCGCTCGAACACACCAACAAGAACAAGATGATCCTGGCCGTGAAACGGGAACAGCCCGACTCGGCGGAGCACCAGCAGCAGGTGTGGGCGCAGATCCAGGGCCTGAAGGATTTCTACGGCATCCGCCGACACAGCCTCGAGGACTTGCTGGTAGCCGGGGGTCAAGCCGCAGTCAGTGCCGCCTCGATGTCGGCGGCCAGCGCCGAAGGGGCTTCGGTGGGAGCGTAACGTCGCAGCACCCGCCCGTGGCGGTCGATCAGGAATTTGGTGAAGTTCCATTTCACCGCCCGGGTCCCCAGGATGCCCGGAGCCTCACGGCACAGCCACTCGAACAGAGGATGCGCACACTCGCCGTTGACCTCCACCTTGGCCATCATGGGAAACGTGACATCGAATCGCGACTCGCAAAAACTCGCGATCTCGTCGGATTCCCCCGGCTCCTGGCCTCCAAACTGGTTGCACGGGAAACCGATCACGGTCAGGCCTTGGTCACGGTACTGGCGCCACAGCTGCTCCAGCCCGGCGTACTGAGGCGTGAACCCGCACTGGCTGGCCGTGTTGACGACCAACAGCACCCGGCCTCGACACCCCTCCCACGACCAGGGTTGGCCGTCCAGTGTGGTCACCGTGAAATCGTAGGCCGTGGTCTGGGTCATGGTCGTATCGCCTCCAAGGACATCGTCACACCGCCGGGCCGCACGGTCAGGGCTCCGGGACGAACCCCCGCCATCGCGGCCCGGTCCAGCTGCTCACGGGCGATCCGCCGCACCACCTGCCCCTCGAGCTGCTGCTCCGCCCACCAGGCCACGGCTTTCGTGAGGCGGGCCGACTGGGCCTCCGACAGGCCCTGCAGATTGAGCTTTTCCAACTGGACATCCTGCAGGCGGATCGTGCCGTCTCCCGATTCATACCGCAGAGCCGAGGTCAGGCCCAGCACCCCTTCAAACGTCCGACGGGTGAACAAGGTCTCCTCCCCGCGCAGATCCAGTTGCAGGCCCACCCGGTTGCGGTCCGCCAGCATGGCCAGCCGGGGACGATCCAGCTGCAAGTCGATGACCTCGAGCAGCTTGCGGCGATACGGCATGTTCTGATTGAGCGCGGCCAGGATCTGCGCCTCGCTCACGTCGATCTCCCGGGGCACCCACGCCGCACAGCCCGAGAAAGCCCCCGCGCCCAGCGCACAGCCCCCCACCAGCGCCCCCCACAACCACCGGCGACGCGTCTGCAGCCCAGGGGTCTTCATCTCGTTCATGCCTGTTCCTCTCCATGTGGCGCACAGAACGCGCCGAGCACCTTGACCCTCCGGCCCCGGACGCTCTACATTACTGACCAGTGGGTCACTAAACATCATCTTGCCTTCCCATTCTTCCCCAACAGCTGCGCGGACCGACACCCCCTCGCACCAGCGCCGCAAGGCCGCACGTCCAGACGAGCTGATCGACGCCGCCTTGGCACTGTTCGTCGAAAAGGGCTTCGCCGCCACCCGCGCCGAGGAGATCGCCAAACGCGCGGGTGTTTCCAAGGGCACGCTCTACCTGTACTACCCCAGCAAGGAGGAGTTGCTCAAGGCCGTGATCGAACAGCGCCTGTCGACCGAAATCGCGGCGGGCGCCCAGGCCGTGGCCAGCCATGAGGGATCCTGCGCCGACCTGCTCACCGAAGTGTTGGCCGCCTGGTGGGAACGTGTGGTCGAAAGCGACGCGTCGGGGGTCTTCAAGCTCATCATCACCGAGGTCCGCAACTTCCCCGACATCGCGGCGTTTTATGTGCAACAGGTGGTCGAGCCGGGGTCGCGCATCATCGGACAGATCCTTGAGATGGGCATCGAGCGTGGAGAGTTCCGCCGCGTGGACATCGAGTCCACAGTGCATTCGCTGGTGCTGCCGATGGTGATGCTGTGCATTCACCGGCACTCGATGGGGGCGTGCTGCCCATCGACCGCCCTGGACAACCCGGCCGCCTTCATCCGCCAGCACATGTCACTGGTGATGCACGGACTTCACGCCCCGGACGTGGCATCCGTGCCGCGCCTGGCGTGAAAGCCCGACACCGCCGCAGCCCCCGTCTAAAATCGAGAGATTTGCCAAGCCCGGTCTCCGAGGAGAAACCACAATGAACGTCGAACAGGCCCGCTTCAACATGATCGAGCAACAGATCCGTCCGTGGGACGTGCTCGATCTGTCCGTGCTGGAACTGCTGAGCATCGTCAAGCGCGAGGACTTCGTGCCGGTGGCTCACCGTGCACTGGCCTTCAGCGACATCGAGATCCCGCTGCCCACGGCCGACGGCTCGAGCCAGTTCATGCTGGCCCCCCGCCTGGAAGCCCGACTGCTGCAGACGCTGGCCCCGGCCCGCCACGAGAAGGTGCTGGAAATCGGGGCCGGTTCCGGCTTCATGGCCACGCTGCTGGCCCACCGCGCCCAGCAGGTTGTGAGCATCGAGATCCGCCCGGAACTGGTGTCGCTGGCCCGCGAAAACCTGCGCCGTGCCGGCATCATGAACGCCGAGGTGCGCCAAGGCAACGGCGCCCTGCCTGAAATGCAGCAAGGCCCCTGGGACGGCATCGTGCTGTCCGGCTCGGTCGCCGAAGTGCCGCAGGCGTTGCTGCAGCAACTCAAGGTGGGCGGCCGCCTCGTGGCCGTGGTCGGCAACGAACCTGTCATGCGCGCCACCCGCTGGACGCGGCTGAATGAACGCGATTTCCGCTCCGAGGTGGTGTTCGACGTGAACGCCCCTCGCCTGGAAGGTTTCAGCGAACCCAGCCGCTTCCATTTCTGATCGGAGCCACCCCATGCACCGCATCCGCGTCCAGGATCTGCCCGCACTGATCTCGACGCTGGCGGCGCAAGGGCAGACCCCGGTCCTGCTCGATGTGCGCGAGCCGTGGGAAATCGCCACGGCCGCGCTGGACCTGCCCGGGGTCGCCCGGTGCGACATCCCGATGGGCCAGATCCCCACCCACTTGGCCGAACTCGACCCCAGTCAGGCGCAACTGGTGCTCTGCCATCACGGCATGCGCAGCCTGCAGGTGGCGTACTTTCTTTCCGAACATGGATACCCCCATACGTATAACATTGAGGGTGGTATCGACGCTTGGTCTCTTCTGGTGGACACCGGCGTCCCCCGCTACTGACCCGTCCCAGAACCGATTCCCGAAGGCCAGAACCCGGAAAGAACACGCCATGACACGCCGCCTGCCGCCTCCTCTTCGCCTCGCCATCGCATCGTCGCTGACGCTGCTGGCCTGGATGCCGACGTCCGCCCGCAGCGAAACCCTGCAGGAGGTCTTCGACGCCGCCCGCCAATACGACGCCGCCTATCTCGCCGCCCGGGCACAAGCCGAATCCGTACCGTATCAGGCGCAGCAGGCCCGAGCGGCACGGCGCCCCTCGGTCGGGCTGCAAGCCGGACTGTCGCGGGCCAACTCCGACACGCCGCTGTACGGCGATCGCCACACGAACACCACATCCCTGGGCCTGCAAGCCCAGCAATCGCTGTTCAACCGCGCCTCTGGCAAGGCGATCGAGCAGGCCGACAAGGCCGCCGAGATCGCCACCTCCGACCTGCAGGCCGCCGAGCAGGACCTGATCGTGCGGGTGTCGCAGGCCTACTTCGACGTGCTTGCCGCACGGGATACGGTGGCTTCCGCTCAGGCCAACCAGAAGGCCATCGGGGTGCAACTGGCGTCGGCCAAGCGCAACTTCGAAGTGGGCACCGCCACCATCACCGACACGCGTGAAGCCCAGGCCCGATCCGATCTGGCCAGCGCACAACTCATCGCCGCAGACAACGATCTGCGCATCAAGCGCCAGTACCTGGATCAGCTGGTGGGACGCCCGGGCGTCGACCCCCGACCCCTGACTCAACCGGTGGCCCTCCCCCCCCTGCCGAGCGACGGCGCGGAAGCGTGGGTGGCCCGCAGCAGCGAATCCCCCTCGGTGCGCAAGGCCCTGCTGGGCAAGGACATTGCGGCCTTGGAAGTGCAGCGCGCCCGCGCCGGGCACCTGCCCACCGCGGCCCTGACCGGCACGCTGGGCCAGGCCCGCAACACCGGGTCCGGCGCATCCAGCAGTGGAGGTGAAGGCCATTCGACGTCGTCTTCGGTGGGCGTGAACCTGAACTGGCCGCTGTTCACCGGCTTTGCCGTGCAGAATCAGGTCAAGCAATCGCTCAAGCTCGAAGAGAAGGCTGAAAACGACGCCCTCAACGCGCAACGCTCGGTGGCCCAGGCGGTGCGCCAGGCCTATTTCGGCGTGGAATCGGGCCAGGCCCGCGTGAAGGCGCTGGAAGCGGCCGAAGCCTCCAGCAAACTGGCGGTGGAAGCCACACAGCTGGGCTACAAGGTGGGCGTGCGCGTGAACCTGGACGTGCTCAACGCCCAGAACCAGCTCTACTCGACCCAGACCGAACTGGCCAAGGCCCGCTACGACCTGCTGATGACGCATCTGCGCCTGCAGCAAGCCACCGGCACCCTCACGGCCGCCGCGCTGCCGCCCATCGACGCCGCGCTCAAGCGCTGAGACACGACCCAGCCGCGAAGCCCTCACCTGACTGGGCAGGCACAGGCCCCCGCCGGAGGCCCTTGTGCCGCGCTCAGGCCATGCGCCCCTTCACCAGGCGCAAGGTGCGGTCGCACCGCGCGGCCAGTTCGGGATCGTGCGTGACCAGCACGAACGAGGTGCCCTGCTCACGCGCCAGGCGCAGCATTTCCTCGAAGACCCCGTTGGCGGTGTCGCGGTCGAGGTTGCCGGTGGGCTCGTCGGCCAGCACGCAGGCCGGGCGCGAGACCAGCGCCCGGGCGATCGCCACCCGCTGACGCTCTCCACCCGAGAGCTCGCCGGGCCGATGGGCCGAACGCTGGGCCAGCCCCATCACGGCCAGTTGCGCCTGGGCAGCCACCCGCGCTTCGCCCATCGACATGCGCCGCATCAGCAGCGGCATGGCCACGTTGTCGAGCGCCGTGAACTCCGGCAGCAGGTGGTGGAACTGGTAGACAAAACCCAAGTGCTGGTTGCGCCACTGGCCCTGCTCGGCCGGCCCCATGGAGGCCATGGAGCGGCCCATCAGCGTGACCTGACCCGAAGTGGGTTGATCGAGCCCGCCCAGCAGGTGCAGCAGCGTGCTCTTGCCCGAGCCGGAGGCGCCCACGATGGCCACCGTCTCGCCACGCCGGATCTCCAGATCCACACCCTGCAGCACGGTCACGTCAAGACCGTCCCGCCCACCCTCGTGATAGCGGCGCACCAGGCCGCTGGCCTGCAGCACCGAGCGGTTCAAATCATTCATAGCGCAGCGCCTCGGCGGGGTTGACGCGGCTGGCGCGCCAGCTCGGATACAGGGTCGCCACAAAGGCCAAGGCCAGCGAGATCAGCCCGATCGGCACGATGTCGGCCGCCTGCGGATCGCTGGGCATGCGGGTGATGACGTAAATGCTGCCCGGCAGAAACGAGGTGTTGAACAAGCGCTCCAGCGCCGGCACGATCACGTCGACGTTCAGCGCCACGAGCAGGCCCAGCGCGAGTCCACCCAGGGTGCCGATCACCCCGGAAGCCGCCCCCTGCACCATGAAGATGCCCATGATCGAGCGCGGGCTGGCCCCGAGCGTGCGCAGGATCGCAATGTCGGCCTGCTTGTCGGTCACGGTCATCACCAGCGTCGACACCAGGTTGAAGGCGGCCACGGCCACGATCAAGGTCAGGATGATGAACATCATGCGCTTTTCAATCTGCACGGCGTCGTACCAGGCGGCGTTGGTGCGGGTCCAGTCGCGCACGACGTAGCGGGATCCCAGCGACTGGGACAGCTCGGCCGACACCTCGCGCGCCTTTTGCTGGTCGGCCAGGCGCAGTTGCACCCCCTGCGCACCACCGATGCGGAACAGGCGGGCCGCGTCATCGACGTGCATCAGCACCATGCCGTTGTCGTACTCGTAGTGCCCGACCTCGAACAGGGCCGCCACCGTGACCTGCTTAAGGCGCGGCACCACCCCGGCGGGCGTCGTCTGACCACTGGGGGTCACCAACGTGATCGAGTCGCCCTCCCGCACACCCAGGCTGCGGGCCAGTTGGGCACCGATGAGCACGTTCCAACTGCCGGGCGTCAGGCGCCCCAGCGCCGTGTCCTTGAGCTGCGCCGCCAACGGCGTCACGCCCGCTTCGGCTTCGGGCAGGATGCCGCGCACCATCGCGCCGCGCATGTCCTCACCACGGGCAATCAGCGCCTGCGAAGCCACGAAGGGTGCCGCCGCCTTCACCTGAGGCAGCTTCTGCGCCTCACGGCCCAGAGCCTGCCAGTCGTCCACCGGCGCGCCGTCACCCGGGAACACCTCGATGTGGGCGATCACGCTGAGCATGCGGTCGCGCACCTCTTTCTGGAAGCCGTTCATCACGCTGAGCACGATGATCAAGGCCGCCACGCCCAGAGAAATGCCCAGCATGGACACCCCGGAGATGAAGGAAATGAAGCCGTTGCGCCGTCCCGCTCGACCGGCTCGGGTGTAGCGCCAACCAATGCGCATCTCGTAGGGCCAATTCATGGCCGGGATGCTACCCGGATAATCTGCGCTTCCCCTCAAGCTGTCCGCCGTGCGCCACCTCATCCTGCCCCACGCCAGTGCCGCCTCCGACGCCGGTGCGGCCGCCATCGCCACCTTGCGATTACCGAACCTCAGCCGGCTGCTCGGCAGGCTTCAGCCTGCACAAACCTGGGGGGACGACGAATACACCCTCAATGCCCCCCACGAAACCGTGCTGGCGGCGCTCAAAGGCTGGACCTCCCGCGACGGCCTGCATCCCATGGCCGCCCACCTGGCCGGGATCGACGGCGTGCAACCGCAGCCCCCCATGGGCAACCCGTCCACCGCCTCCGACGGCTGGGGCCTGATCACCCCTTGCCACTGGCTGGTCGGCAGCGACCAGGTCAGCCTGGTCGACCCTGCGGCCCTGGAACTGGACGAAGAAGCCTCCCGCGCCCTGCTGGAAGCCGTGCGCCCATCGTTCGAGGCCGAAGGCTGGAGCGTGGCCTGGGGAGCCCCCTTGCGCTGGTACGCCCGCCACCCGCTGTTGGCCGAACTGCCCACCGCCTCGCTGGACCGGGTCGTGGGACGCAACCTGGAGCTGTGGCTGCGCGGCCTGGATCCCCAGGCGCGTCTGGTGCGCCGCCTGCAGGTGGAGGCCCAGATGCTGTGGCATGAACATCCGGTCAACGAAGCCCGCGAGGCGCGCCGGGCCCTGGCCGTGAACTCCTTCTGGCTCAGCGGCACCGGTGTGCCCGGTCCGGCCACACCACAGCCGGCCGACACCCGGTGGGACGAGCGCCTGCGCCCCCCCCTGCTGGCCGACGACTGGGCCGGCTGGTGCCACCAATGGCAGGACCTGGACGCCGGCCCCGTGCGCGAACTGCTCACCGCTGCCGAGCGAGGCGAGCCGGTCCAACTCACGCTGTGCGGAGAACGCCTGGCCCAGCGCTTCGACACCCCCATCACCTCTGGCCTCGCCGGGGTCTGGCAACGCTGGCGCGCCAGCTCGCGCCACGCAGCGGTGGCCGAGATCCTGAACCGCCTCTGATCCGATGTCTCCCCAACTCGACACCCGCCCCGTTCCCCCACGTGCCGCCTGGGCCCTGGAGCAGGCCGGCATCCATCCCCTCCTGGCCCGCCTGTTCGCAGCCCGGGGCGTGCGCGAGCCCGCCGAACTCGACGACGGCCTGGCCCGACTCATTCCCCCCGACCAACTGCGGGGCACCCGTGAAGCCGCCCAACTTCTGGCCGACACGCTGGCGGCGGGCGGCCACATCGTCGTCGTCGCCGACTACGACTGCGACGGCGCCACCGCCTGCGCCGTGGCGCTGCGCGGCCTGGCCATGCTGGGCGCACAGCCGGGCACGCTGCACTACGTCGTGCCGGACCGCGCGATCCACGGTTATGGGCTGACGCCCACGCTGGTCGATCTGGCGATGGCGCACCGGCCCGCCCTGATCGTCACGGTGGACAACGGCATCGCCAGCCACGCCGGGGTCGACCACGCGCACGCACTGGGCGTGAAGGTGCTGGTCACCGACCACCACCTGCCTGCCGTGGACGCCGAAGGCCAGCCCTCGCTGCCGGACGCCGACGTCACCGTCAACCCCAACCAGCCAGCCTGCACCTTCCCCAGCAAGGCGATGGCGGGGGTCGGGGTGATGTTCTACGTGCTGCTGGCCTTGCGCGCGCTGCAGCGCGCCCAAGGGCGCTTCGATGCCGCCCACCAGCCCCGACTGGACGCCCTGCTCGATCTGGTCGCGCTGGGCACCGTCGCCGATGTGGTCAAGCTCGACGAGAACAACCGCCGCCTGGTCTCCCAAGGCCTGCGCCGCATCCGCGCCGGGCGCATGCAGCCCGGCGTGGCCGCGCTGTTCGTGGCCGCCGGCAAGGACCCGCTGCGGGCCAGCGCAATGGACTTCGGCTTCTCGCTCGGCCCGCGCCTGAACGCGGCCGGGCGCCTGTCGGACATGACGCTGGGCATCACCTGCCTGATCACCGACGACGCCATCCAGGCCGCCGAACTCGCCCGCCAGCTCGACCAGATCAACCGCGAGCGCCGCGAGGTCGAGGCCGGCATGAAGGAACAGGCCGCCGTGATGCTGGACTCGCTGATGCCCGAAGGCGATCCTCCCGCTGCGCTGGTGCTGTACGACCCGGACTTCCACGAAGGTGTGGTGGGCATCGTCGCGGGCCGGCTGAAGGACCGGCTGCACCGGCCCACCTTCGTTTTCGCGCCCGGCGCGGACGGCACGATCAAGGGCTCCGGACGCTCGATCCCGGGCTTTCACCTGCGCGACGCGCTGGATCTGGTCACCAAGCGCCACCCCGGCCTGCTGCAGCGCTTTGGCGGGCACGCGATGGCCGCCGGATGCACGCTGGCCGAAGAAGACTTCGACACCTTCGACAGCGCCCTGCAATCCATCGCCGCCGAATGGCTGGACCCCGCCGCCCTGCAGCGCCGACTGGCCACCGACGGCCCGCTGGAACCCCAGTGGTTCGGCGCCGAGACCGTCGCCTTGCTCGACCAGCAGGTCTGGGGCCAGGCCTTCGAGGCCCCGCTGTTCACCGACGAGGTGGAGGTCGTGCGCCAGCGCCTGGTGGCAGACAAGCACCTCAAGCTCAGCGTGCGCCTGCACGGCCAGGTGCGCGACGCCATCTGGTTCGGCCACACCGAGTCCGTGCCGGAGAGGGTGCGGCTGGCCTATCGGCTGTCGCTCGACACCTGGCAGGGACAGACGCGGGTGCAGATGATGGTCGAAGCCGCGGTCTGAGCACAGACGACGTCCATTTGGTATCGATACCAAATGGACGTGACACCGTCATGCCCCGCCGCTATCCTTGTCCGGACACAACCTCCGGAAGGGACGCCGCATGAAAGTCGGCATCGTGGGCGCAGGCATGGTGGGGTCGGCAGCGGGCTACGCGCTGGCCCTCACGGGGCACGCCTCGCACGTGGTTCTGGTCGATCACTTCCCCGCGCTGGCGGTGGCACAGGCTGAGGACATCTCGCACGCGGTGCCCTTTGCCTCGGCCACGGTCGTCGAGGCGGGCGGCTACGACGCCCTGAAGGGTGCGGGAGTGGTCATCCTGGCTGCAGGCGTCGCGCAGAAGCCCGGAGAAACCCGCCTGGAACTGCTGGCACGCAACGCGGCCGTCTTCGCCGAGGTGGTGACCGAAGTCATGCGTGTGGCGCCGGAGGCGATCCTGCTGGTGGCCTCCAATCCCGTGGACGTCATGACCCAAGCGGCCACACGGCTGTCGGGCCTGCCGCCGGGCCGCGTGATCGGCTCGGGCACGATCCTCGACACCGCGCGCTTTCGCAGCCTGCTGGCCCGACATCTCGGGGTCGCTCCGCAATCGGTGCACGCCCAGGTGCTGGGCGAACACGGCGACAGCGAAGTGCTGGCCTGGTCGGCGGCCCGCGCCGGCTCACTGCCCATCGCCACCTTTGCCGAGCAGCTCGGCCGCCCGCTCACACCCGACATCTGCAGTGCCATCGACGACGGCGTGCGCCGTGCCGCCTACCGCATCATCGCGGGCAAGGGCGCCACCTGGTACGGCATCGGTGCCGGCTTGGCGCGCATCGTGCGCGCCATCGCGGCCAACCAGCGCGACGTCCTGACCGTATCCATCTTGACGCCCGAGGTGGCCGGGGTGCGGGACGTGGCGCTGTCGCTGCCGCGCCTGGTGGGCGCCGAAGGGGTGATCGCCGATCTGCATCCCGAGCTTTCGGCCGAAGAAACGGCCGCCCTGCACCGTTCGGCCGAAATCCTCAAGGAAAGCGCGACTTCGCTCGGCTTCTGACACACATTCGGCTCTGCAGCGGGCGGCCGTTGACGCAGTCGTGGGCGGGCTCAGGACCGCATCGGCCCCCTGCCCACGATCGTTCAGGCGCCACACAGTCGCCGCTGGGCGGCTTGGTATTGCAGGGCCCAGAGCGCCACCCGCTGTGCCACCGGCACCACGGCGTCCACCGCACCGATGCCCTGCCCGCAACCCCAGATGTCCTTCCAGGCCTTGGCGGCGGTGTCGCCTCCAAAATCCATGGCGTCGGGGGTGCGCTCGGACAGGTGATCGGGGTCCAAGCCTGCGGCCACGATGGACGGGCGCAGGTAGTTGCCCGACACCCCGGTGAAGTGGCTGGTGTAGACGATGTCGTCGCTGTTGCTGTCGGCCACGCACTGCTTGTAGGCCGGGCTGGCGCGTGCCTCGTCGGTGGCGATGAAGGGCGAGCCGATGTAGGCCAGGTCAGCACCCATGGCCTGTGCCGCCAGGATGGCGTCGCCGCTGGCAATGGCTCCAGCCAAGGCCAGTGGCCCGTCGAACCACTGGCGGATCTCCTGCACCAGCGCAAACGGGCTCTTCACGCCCGCATGCCCCCCCGCACCGGCCGCCACCGCGATCAGGCCGTCCGCCCCCTTCTCCACGGCCTTGCGCGCAAAGGTGTTGTTGATGATGTCGTGCATCACCAGCCCCCCCCAGCCGTGCACGGCCTGATTGACGTCGACACGGGCCCCCAGCGACGTGATGACCAGCGGCACCCGGTACTTGGCGCACACGGCCAGGTCCTGCTCCAGCCGGGTGTTGCTCTTGTGCACGATCTGGTTGATGGCAAACGGAGCGGACGGTTGATCCGGATGCGCAGCGTCCCAAGACGCCAGCGTCTCGGTGATTTCCGCCAGCCAATCGTCCAGTTGCGAAGCGGGCCGGGCATTGAGCGCCGGCATCGACCCGACGATGCCGGCCTGGCACTGGGCGATCACGAGCTTCGGGTGACTGACGATGAACAGCGGCGAGCCGATCACCGGCAGGCTCAGGCGGTCAAACAGCGGGGGCAAGGCCAAGGCAATCTCCTGTCGAGGTCAATGTGAAGGAAACGACGGGTTCCATTCAGTCTGGGGGGCGTCCACACCACGCACCCGCAAATACCCAGGCGGTTATGCTGATCGGCTTGATCCCGCTTTCACGCCCACACAGCGTGCCCGCATGCAAAAAGGCATCCTTCAGGCGTGTGCCGCCTACGTCATCTGGGGCTTGTTCCCCATCTACTTCAAGCAGCTTCAGGCCGTGGCGCCGCTGGAGACGCTGGCGCACCGCATCGTGTGGTCGCTGCTGTTCGTGGCGGTGGTGTTGCTGTGGAAGCGGCACGGCGCGTGGCTGCGGACCGCGCTGCGCGATCCGGTGGTGCTGCGGCGCTTTGCCGCCACTTCCGTGCTGATCGCCACCAATTGGTTCATCTACATCTGGGCAGTGACGAACCACCGGGTGGTGGATGCGAGCCTGGGCTACTTCATCAACCCGCTCGTGAACGTGCTGATCGGCTGGCTGGTGCTGCACGAGCGCCTGAGCCGGCTGCAGTGGGCGGCCGTCGCCTTGGCCGCCGCGGGCGTGGCCTGGTTGACGTGGCAACTCGGCGCTCCCCCCTGGATCGCCCTGGCGCTGGCCCTCACCTTCGGGGGCTATGGCTACCTGCGCAAGACGGCCAGCCTGGGCGCACTCGAAGGCCTGACGATGGAAACGCTGCTGCTGGCCCCCCTGGCGCTGGGGGGGCTGCTGTGGGCGGGCCTGCACGGACACTCCGACTTCCTCGACGCGCCCACCGGCACCCAGGTCCTGCTGACGCTCGCCGGACCGATCACCGCCGTTCCGCTGCTGCTGTTCGCCTCCGGCGCACGGCTCATCCCCATGTCGCTGCTGGGCATGCTGCAGTACCTGGGACCGACGCTGCAGTTGCTGCTGGGGGTGTGGCTGTATCACGAGCCGTTCTCCTCCACACGGTTGGTGGGGTTCGCGATGATCTGGGCCGGGTGCGCCGTGTTCAGCGCGGACCTGCTCGTGAGGAGCCGGTCCGCCGCCCGGTAGACGTCAGAACGCTTCGAGCGCCATCGCGCAGACCGACGCCCCGCCTTGCAGGATGCTGTCGCGCAGGCCCGGCACCTTCGTCAGCAGATGCTCGGCAAAGAAGCGCGACGTGGCCAGCTTGGCCTGCATGAAGGCGGCATCTTCCCCCTCGTTCAGGCAATCCTCGGCCGCCAGCATCGCGCGGCCCATCTGCCAGCCGGCCACCAGGTGGCCCGCCAGCATCAGATACGGCACGGATCCGGCAAAGACCGCATTGGGCTGGGTCTTGGTGTTGGCCACAACGAAGTCCACCACCTCCACGAACGCCTCCCGAGCGGCCTTCAGATGGCGGGCAAAGGACTGCGCCCCCGCGTCGGCACGCGAGGCCAGCGCCACTTCGGTCAGTTCGATCTGCGCCGCGATGCCGCGAGCCGTCGCCCCGCCGTCACGCACGGTCTTGCGCCCCACCAGGTCGTTGGCCTGAATGGCCGTCGTGCCCTCATAGATGGCCAGGATCTTGGCATCACGCAGGTACTGCGCGGCACCCGTCTCCTCCATGAAACCCATGCCGCCGTGCACCTGGATGCCCAACGAGGCCACGTCCAGGCTCATCTCGGTGCTGAAGCCCTTGATCAGCGGCACCAGGAACTCGTAGAAGGCCATGCTCTGCGCACGGGTCTCGGCATCGGGATGGTGACGCGCCGTGTCGTGAGCGGCCGCACCGACGATGGCCATGGCGCGTGCGCCTTCGGTGTAGGCGCGCATGGTCATCAGCATGCGGCGCACGTCCGGGTGGTGAATGATGGGCGTGGCCTCCTTGGCCGAGCCGTCCACCGGCCGCGACTGCACCCGATCGCGGGCGTACTGCACCGCCTTCTGGTAAGCCCGTTCCGCCACCGCGATGCCCTGGATGCCGACCGCAAAACGCGCGGCATTCATCATGATGAACATGTACTCCAGCCCACGGTTCTCCTCGCCGACGAGGTAACCCACCGCGCCGCCGTGGTCGCCGTACTGCAGCACCGCCGTCGGACTGGCCTTGATCCCCAGCTTGTGCTCGATGGACACGCAGTGCACGTCGTTGCGTGCCCCCAGCGATCCATCGTCGTTGACCAGGAACTTGGGCACGATGAACAGGCTGATGCCCTTCACGCCAGCGGGCGCCCCGGTGACGCGGGCCAGCACGAGGTGGACGATGTTCTCGGCCATGTCGTGCTCGCCCCAAGTGATGAAGATCTTGGTGCCGAAGACCTTGTAGGAGCCGTCGGGCTGCGGCTCGGCCCGGCTGCGCACCGCCGCCAAGTCGGAGCCGGCCTGGGGCTCGGTGAGGTTCATCGTGCCGGTCCAGGTGCCGTCGACCATCTTGGGCACGTAGGTGGCCTTCTGCGCATCGGTGCCCGCCGTCATCAGGGCTTCGATGGCACCGTCGGTCAGCAGGGGGCACAGCGCGAAGCTGACGTTGGCGCTGTTGACGATCTCCCCGCAGGCCGCGGCGATGACCGCAGGCAGGCCCTGGCCGCCAAACTCGGCATCGTGGCGCAGCCCCTGCCAGCCAGCTTCGGCGTACTGGCGAAAAGCCTCCTTGAATCCCGGTGTGGCCGTCACGGCCCCGTCCTGGAACCACGACGGGTTGCGGTCGCCTTCCCAGTTCAACGGCGCCACCACGCCTTCGTTGAACTTCGCGCACTCCTCAACCACGGCCGCAGCCGTGTCCAGCCCAGCCTCTTCCAGACCGGGCAGCTGCGTCAGCCCTTCCAGGCCAGCCAGCTCTTTCATGACAAACAGGAAATCCTTGACGGGTGCGCGATAGCTCATGGGTTGTCTCCGTTGTGGTTTTTCAAGATGCAAAAAGGGCGCCGCAACCAGAGGTCGGGGCGCCCGTTCGGGGTCACGCGCTGGCGGCGTGCCCTGGGATCACAGGGCCTTG
>CAYYCN010000054.1:0-19769 GCA_964470355.1 uncultured Sphaerotilus sp. | reverse complement strand
AGAACAGCACCACCTTGGGATTGATGGCGTTGGCGACCAGTCCCTTCAGGAACAGTTGCCGCAGGGAGGCCCCCTCCGTGCTCGAAGTGCCGACGCGCACCTCTCCGGCGTGGTGCAGCGCCTGCACGCCCAGCCACACCAGATAACCGCCGCCCACCCACTTCAGCAAGGTGAACGCCATCGGGGAGGCCGCCACCAGGGCGCTGACCCCGATCACCGCCAGCACGGTGTGACTGAGACAGCCCAGCGCGCACCCCAGGCCGAACGCCATGCCTGGGCGCCGCCCACGTGACATGCCGGTGCTGAGCACCATCAGGTTGTCGGGGCCGGGCGTTGCGGTCAGGACCAGGGCCGCCAGGAGGAACGTGAGCACTTGGGTGGACGTGAGCATGGCCTGATCGTACGCCACACGCGGGCCCAGCTCGGTGGTTTCCCTGTAGGTATTCGGTTATGCCCCATCGGGAATCCCCCATTTCTAGAATTTTTCCATGTCGATGGCTGAGCCCCCTTTTTGCTCAGCGTCACGCCCACCCATGTTTCCATGACCCACCCCGCCCCCATGAAAACCCTGAATCCCGCCCTTGTCGCACTGGTTGCCCTTTCTCACCTGGGAATTTCCCACGCTGGCGTCGACGCCGCACAAGCCAAGGCACTCGCCACCCGCAACGCCTGCCTCGGCTGCCACGCCGTGTCCATGCGGCTGGTGGGGCCGGGCTATGCGGAAGTGGCCGCCAAGTACAAGGGCACCGAGGCGTCGGTGCTGGCCGCGCGCATCCAATCCGGCGGTACTGGCAAGTGGGGCACGTTGCAAATGCCGGCCCAGCCCACCCTGTCGCAAGCCGATGCCCTGTTGCTGGCCGAATGGGTATTGGCCGGCGCACCGGATAAATGAATCTAGGGATTTTCCCTGTAGGTAACGGAGTATGACCCTGAGCCTGACCCGAGTTTCTAGACTGATATCCAGAGCCTTTCCCAAGGCCTGAACCGACACTGGAGACCAGCACCGTGAAAACCTTCCCCATCTCCCAAGATTCGACCCACGGCCAGCCCACCCCGCCGAAGTCGATTTCGCTGACCCGCCGCCACCTGCTGCGCGGCTCGGGCGTGCTGATGGGCACGCTGGTGGCCGGCAGCCCGCTGGCCCTGCTGGCCCCGTCCACCGTGTGGGCCGTGGAGCTCACCGCGCTCACCCAGGCCGAGGGTGACGCGCTGCTGCAAATGGGCCGCGTGCTGTTCCCGCATCCGCAGTTGCCCGACGCGGTCTACGCCCTGCTGGCCAAGGACCTCGATGCCGGCGCCGGCAAGGACGCCGACACCGCCACCCTGTTGCGCGAAGGCCTGCGCAATCTCGATCAACGGGCCGGCGGCAGCTTCGCCAAAGCCAGCGCCGACAAGCGCCTGGAGGTGGTCAAGTCCATCGAGGGCCAGCCCTTCTTCAACAAGGTGCGCGGCCAGTGCGTCACCTCGCTGTACGACAACGAGATGGCCTACGCCACCTTCGGCTACGAGGGTTCAGCCTGGGAAAAGGGCGGCTACATCGTGCGCGGCTTCCAGGACCTGAAGTGGCTGCCCGAGCCGTCGGCCGAAGCCAGCCCACCGCCCTTCCTGGGCTGAGCACACGCCACGGGCCCCGACCCATGACACGCAGAGCGCAAGCCCCGGCGTCACGCAACGCCTGAAAGCGCCCCCGAACACCCCAGAGCGCACGGCCCCAGATCCGGCGCCAGACAGGAGACATTCATGGCCAAGTTCGATCACAGCGACGACTCCGTGGTCGTCATCATCGGTTCCGGTGCCGGCGGCGGCACGCTCGCCAACGAGTTGTGCCAGAAGAGCATCAAGGTGGTGGTGCTGGAAGCCGGTGGCAAGCAGTCCAATGCCAGCTTCATCAACGACGAGTGGAAGTCGTTCAGCCAGCTGGCCTGGCTGGACAAGCGCACCACCTCGGGCAGTTGGCGCATCGCCAAGGACTTCGCCGGCCTGCCGGCCTGGATCTGCAAGACCGTGGGCGGCACCAGCACGCACTGGGCCGGCGCTTCGCTGCGCTTCCAGGAGCACGAGTTCAAGGCCAAGTCGGTCTACGGCGAGGTCAAAGGCGCCAACCTGCTCGACTGGCCCATCACCTACAAGGATCTGGAGCCCTACTACGCCAAGGCCGAGAACAAGATGGGCGTGACGCGCACCCACGGCATCCCCGGCCTGCCCGGCAACAACAACTTCAAGGTGATGTACCACGGCGCCACCCAGCTGGGCTACAAGGAGGTGCACACCGGCAACATGGCCATCAACAGCCGCCCGCGCGACGGGCGCGGCCGATGTCTGCAGTTGGGCTTCTGCTTCCAGGGCTGCAAGAGCGGCGCGAAGTGGTCCACCCTCTACACCGAACTGCCCTTGGCTGAAGCCACCGGCAACCTCGATCTGCGCATCCAGGCCCACGTGACACGCATCGTGCACAACGCCGCCGGCCGCGTGAACGGCGTGGTCTACATGGACGCCGACGGCAAGGAACAGCGCCAGAAAGCGCGCATCGTCTGCGTGGCTGGCAACTCCATCGAAACGCCGCGCCTGCTCCTGCTATCGGCTTCCAACATGTTCAAGGACGGCTTGGCCAACTCCTCCGGACAGGTGGGCCGCAACTACATGCGCCACATGACCGGCTCGGTCTACGCTGCCTTCAAGGACCCGGTGCACATGTACCGCGGCACCACCATGGCGGGCATCGTGCGCGACGAGGCCCGACACGACACGAGCCGCGGCTTCGTCGGCGGCTACGAGCTGGAGACGCTGTCGCTCGGCATTCCCTTCATGGCCGCCTTCCTGAATCCGGGCGGCTGGGGCGCGGACTTCTCCTGGTGGATGGACCGCTACACGAACCTGGCCGGCATGTGGCTGGTGGGCGAGGACATGCCGCGCGAGACCAACCGCGTCACCCTCAACACCAGCGTCAAGGACCAATACGGCAACGCCGTGCCCAACGTGCACTTCGACGACCACGCCAACGACGTGGCCATGCGCGAGCACGCCTTCACCCAGGCCGAGCGCATCTATGGCGCTTCCGGGGCCATTCGGACCTTCCGCACGCCGCCGTATCCGTCCACGCACAATCTCGGCACGGCCCGCATGAGCGCCCGCGCCAAGGACGGGGTTTGCAACAAGTGGGGCCAAACGCACGACATCCCGAACCTGTTCATCAGCGACGGCAGCCAGTTCACCTCCGGCGGAGCGGAAAACCCGACCCTGACCATCGTGACGCTCGCCATCCGGCAAGCCGACTACATCGCCGCCCAGATGACCCAGCGCGCGATCTGACCTCCGCCGCCCCGAACTGCAGGAGACCTCCATGTGTGAATTTTTCGTTGCCGCCGATCCCATCCTCTACGAGTCGCGCGCCCGCACGGTGCGCATCCACGGGGTCTCCACCAGCATCCGCATGGAGAACTTCATCTGGGACACGCTGGCCAGTCTGGCGGCCGAGGAAGGCAAGACCACCAACGCCCTCATCGTGCAGTTCCACGACGAAATCCTGCGGCATCGGGGCGACGTGCAGAACTTCACCTCTTTCCTGCGGGTCACGTGCCTGCGCTACCTTCGGCGCAAATGCGACCAGCTTGAAAGCGCGCTTGAAGGCCAGCCGGGCGCCGAAACGCTCGTAGAGGCGGCGTCCACCGCCCCACAAGTGCCAACCTTGCGCACCACGCACTGAATGAACCCACGCCCAGCGGCCCAGCCGCTCGGCGTCTCCTTCAAAACCTGCCCACCGTGTGCCGCTGCCCGGATGGGCCCCTCTCGTCCACCCTTTTTCTTTTCTCCCGACGGATTCACCGCCATGGCCAAGCTCATCCACACCATGATCCGAGTGCGCGACCTCGACGCCTCGCTGACCTTCTACCGCGAGGTGTTCAACCTGACGCCTTCGCACCGGCTGGACTTTCCCGACTTCGCGCTGGTCTACCTGCGCAACGACGAGAACGACTTCGAGGTCGAGCTCACCTGGAACAAGGGCCGCGAGGAGCCCTACACCCACGGTGACGGCTACGGCCACGTGGCGGTCGCCGTGGATGACGTGACCACCCGCCACGCCGAGCTGACGGCCGCCGGCCATGCGCCGCTGCCGGTCAAGGAGTTCAAGGTGGGCGACGAGTTGATCGCGCGCTTTTTCTTCATCCTGGATCCGGACGGCTACAAGATCGAGGTGCTCGAAAAGCACGGCCATTACCGCTGAGCACCCACACAGCACGGTCATTTCGGGCAGGATGATGCGTGGCGGCCGAAACGGCCACCCGCCATCTCCCGACCCCAACGCGCCGTGCCGCCCACCGGTCGGTCGCTGCCTTGATCCTGGCTTGCTGAACATGACCGTCACCGCTTCCTCGCCCCTGACCCTGCTGGCCCTGCCGGCCTTTTCGGACAACTACCTCTGGTTGCTGCACGATGGCCGCCACGCCTGGGTGGTCGATCCCGGCGATGCCGCTCCAGTGCGGGCCTGCCTGGACGAACAGGGGCTGACGCTGCAAGGCATCCTGCTGACCCATCACCATGCGGACCACACCGGCGGTGTGCAGGAGCTGGTGCAGTCCACCGGCGCTGTGGCCTACGGCCCGGCCTATGAAACCCTGCCGGAGCCGGTGCAGCGCCTGAGCGGCGGCGACACGGTCGAGGTGCTCGGTCACACTTTCGAGGTGCTGGACGTGCCGGGCCACACAGCGGGTCACATCGCGTACTTCGGCGCCAGCGTGGTCCCGGCCCCGCTGCTGTTTTGCGGCGACACGCTGTTCTCCGGGGGCTGCGGCCGGCTGTTCGAGGGCACACCGGCGCAGATGCTGGACTCGCTCGACCGGCTCTCCGCGCTGCCCGACACCACCCGCGTCTGCTGCACGCACGAATACACGCTGTCCAACCTGCGCTTTGCCCGCGCCGTGGAGCCGGACAACGCCGAACTGGCGGCCTATGCGCAGCACTGCGAGGCCCTGCGTGCCGCCGGCCAGCCCACGCTGCCGAGCCGGCTGGACCTGGAGCGACAGATCAACCCCTTCCTGCGCAGTCGCACCGCCAGCGTGCGCGCCGGTCTGAAAACCCAGGTGCAGGACCTCACCGACGACGATGTCGTCGTGTTCGCCGCGCTGCGCGAGTGGAAAAACCGCTTCTGATGCACGACGCCCGCCGGTCCAGGATCACCGTGTTCCCCACCCGCTCCATTCACCTTCGCCCCAAGCGCTCATGAAATACCTCCACACCATGGTCCGGGTGACGGATCTGGAAACCTCGCTCCGCTTTTATCGGGATGCCCTCGGCCTGGAGCTGCTGCGCGTCCACGAAGTGCCGCAAGGCCGCTTCACGCTCGCCTTCCTGGCGGCCCCCGGTGACACCGACGCCCAAGTGGAGCTGACGTGGAACTGGGACCCCGAGGCCTACACCGGCGGCCGCAACTTCGGTCACCTGGCCTACGCGGTCGAGGACATCTACGCCACGTGTGAGCGCCTGCAAGCGCACGGCGTGGCCATCCTGCGCCCCCCGCGCGACGGCCGCATGGCCTTCGTGCGCTCGCCCGACGGCATCTCGGTCGAGCTGCTGCAGGCGGGGCACCCTTTGCCTCCGAAACAGCCGTGGGTCGAGATGCCCAACCAGGGCAGCTGGTGACGAATCGCCCCGGATTTCCGAGACAATCAACGCCCCTTCTGTCCGATCCTTCACCATGGACCTCAAGCTTCCCATCACCATCATCGACGAACTCAGCGACGACGAGGTCCGCTCCCAGGGCGAGCTCGACCTCGCCAGCGGCGACATCCGCAACGTGCGCTACGAAGACCACGACCCGGCCACGCAAGGCATCCCTGCGGCCCTGGAAGACTACGAGTTCACCGTCGGCGTGCTGAAGAACGGGGCCCGCGAGGTCGAATTCCGCATCGAGGCCGACGCGATGAGCGGCCGCTACAGCGTCACCCCCAGCGAACTGCTCGAACTCAAGGGCCGCGCCGCCAAACTGTTCAGCCAGGCCCCCGGCAAGGCGCGCTGAGCGGCGGGGCGGTGCTGCCCCTGTCCGCATCAAGTGCATCCGTGGGTCTCCTGCGGCCGTTCAGCCCCCTCCCTACAATCGGCGGCGTGAGCCTCCTCAACGCCGATCTGCACAGCCATTCCACCGTCTCCGACGGCACCCTCGCGCCCGACGTCCTGGCGGCGCGGGCCCACGCCAACGGCGTCGAACTCTGGGCCCTCACCGACCACGACGAGATCGGCGGGCAAAAGCAGGCGCGTCAAGCGGCGCTGGCCCTGGGCCTGTGTTATCTCACCGGCACCGAAATCTCCGTGACCTTCGCGGGCGAGACGGTGCACATCGTGGGCCTGGGCTTCGATGAAGATCACCCGGCCATCGTCCAGGGGCTGGCGGCCACCCGCGGGGGCCGCGAGGCCCGGGCCCGGGACATCGCCGACGAACTGGCCCGGGTCGGCATTCCCGGCGCCTTCGAGGGCGCACTGCGCCATGTGGGCAATCCGGAGCTCATCTCGCGTACCCACTTCGCCCGCTACATCGTCGAGACCGGCAAATGCAGCGACACCAACGAGGTGTTTCGCAAATACCTGGCCGACGGCAAACCCGGATTTGTCCCCCACCGCTGGGCGGGCCTGGGTGACGCCGTGCGCTGGATCACCGAGGCGGGAGGCCAGGCCGTCATCGCCCATCCGGCACGCTACAAGCTGAGCGTCAACGAGGAATTCGCGCTGTTCTCCGAGTTCAAGCAGCACGGGGGCACCGGGGTGGAAGTCATCACGGGCAGCCACACCGCCGCCGAGGCTGTGAAATACGCGGGCTTTGCCCGAGAGTTCGGTCTGGCGGCCTCGCGCGGCAGCGATTTCCACAGCCCGGCGGAAAGCCGCATCGACCTCGGCAAACTGCCCCATCTGCCGGCCGACCTCCCGCCGATGTGGGAACGGCTGGCGTCTCGCATCGCCCGTCCGGCCCCCACGGCCGCGCCGTGAAACCGGCCAGCTCCCCGACCGCAGACCTCCACCTGCGGCGTTCCACCCTGTGGGGCATCGGACTGATCCTGGCGGCGGCGGTGTGTTTCTCGACCATGGACAACACGCTGCGCCACACCGGCCGGCTGGTGCCCGTGCTGTTGATCCTGTGGGTGCGTTACGGCATCCAGGCGGTGCTGATGACCGCTTGGCTGGCGCTTTCTCCCTCGGGTCGATTCCGCACCGGACACCCCAAATTCCAGCTGGCCCGCGGGGCCCTGCTGCTGGCCACCTCCGCCATGTCCTTCTGGGGCGTGCAGTTCATGCCGGTGGCCGAGTTCACGGCCATCAACATGCTCACGCCGGTGCTGGTGACCCTGCTGGCCGGCTGGCTGCTGCACGAGCGGGTGAGCCGACTGCGGTGGCTGCTGGTCATTGGCGCGTTCATCGGTGCCCTGATCGTCATGCGCCCGGGCAGCGGCGTGTTCGGCTGGGCGGTGCTCTTCCCGCTGGCGGGCGCGGTGACCTATGCCTGCTTCCAGGTCCTGACCAGCAAGCTCTCGGCCCTGGAAGACCCCACCACCACCCACTTTTACACCGGCTGCGTGGGGGTGCTGCTGCTCACACCCCTGCTGCTCGGATCGGGCCTGGACGTGACCGCAACGCTGGCCCACGCCGCCCCCTCGACCCTCGCGCTTCTGGTGCTCATCGGACTGCTGGGCAGCACCGGCCACTTGCTGCTGATCTTCGCGCTGGGGCGTGCGCCCGCATCCACGCTCATGCCCATCATGTACGCGCAGATCGGCATGGCGGCCTTCATCGGCTGGCTGATGTTCGGCCACCTGCCCGATGGCTGGGCCTGGGTGGGCATGGCGGTGATCGCCGTGTGCGGTGGCACCTCCGCGTGGTTGAACCTGCGCCCTCGGTCTCCGATGGGCCGCTGAACCACCGCCTCCAAGCCCGACCGCGACACCAGAGCGCCCAGCAGCGCGACAATCGCCCCATGGCCCAGCACTTCACCGTTCACCCGGACAACCCCCAGGCGCGCCTGCTCAAGCAGGCGGCCGCGATCATCTCGTCGGGCGGCGTGGCCGCGATCCCGACGGACTCCAGCTACGCCCTGGTCTGCCACCTCGACGACAAGTCCGCCGTCGACGCGCTGCGTCGCATCCGCGGGGTGGATGAGAAGCACCACCTGACCTTGCTTTGCCGCGACCTCTCGGAGCTGGCGTCCTACGCCAAGGTGGACAACAAGCAATACCGCCTGCTCAAGGCCGCCACGCCCGGGGCCTACACCTTCATCCTGGAAGCCACCAAGGAAGTGCCGCGGCGGGTGTCGCATCCCTCTCGGCGCACCATCGGCCTGCGGGTGCCGGAACACCACGTCACACAGGAACTGCTGGCGATCCTTGGTCAGCCCCTGCTCGGCACGACCCTGATCCCCATCGGCGAAACAGAACCGCTCAACGATGCCGACGACATCCGCGAGCGGTTCGAAAAGCAGGTACAGGTCATCGTCGATGCGGGGGCCTGCCCGATGGAGCCCACCACCGTGGTGGACCTCACCAGCGGCGACCCGGTGCTGGTGCGGGCGGGCCGGGGCCCACTGGCCACCGTGGGCCTGGACTGACCGAGCCGATCCATGGCCAAGAAGCACGCACACGTCAGCGAAACCCCCGCCACCCAGTTCCTGCGCCGCCACGGTGTGACCTTCGGCGAGCACCCCTACGATTACGTGGAACACGGCGGCACCTCCGAGTCGGCACGTCAGCTGGGGGTGGATGAACACGCCGTCGTCAAGACCTTGGTGATGCAGGACCAGGACACCAAGCCCTTGGTCGTGCTGATGCACGGCGACCGCCAGGTGAGCACCAAGAACCTGGCCCGTCAGGTCGGCGCCAAGAAGATCGAACCCTGCAAACCCGACGTGGCGCAACGCCACAGCGGCTACCAGGTGGGCGGCACGTCTCCCTTCGGTTTCCGCAAGGAAGTGCCGGTGTACGTGGAACGAAGCCTCCTGTCGCTGCCGCTCATCCACATCAACGGTGGGCGACGCGGTTTCCTGGTCAGCCTCGCCCCCACGGTGCTGGTGGACCTGCTCGGTGCCGTGCCGGTCGAGGCGGCGGACCCCGCTTCGGTGGGCTGACGCCCCACCCCCGGCGCGTAAACTGACGCCCTGCTCCCGACGCCCCGGCCCACTGGCCGGAGGCTCCGAGTTCCCTGATCGAAGACCCTGCCATGTTGTCTCCCACGCTCTGGACGCTGATCCTCGTCGTCACCGCCTACCTGATCGGCTCGCTCTCGTTTGCCGTCATCATCAGCCGCGCCATGGGCCTGCACGATCCGCGCAGCTATGGCTCGGGCAACCCCGGGGCCACCAACGTGCTGCGCTCGGGCAACAAGAAGGCCGCCGCGCTGACGCTGGTCTTCGACGCACTCAAGGGCCTGATCCCGGTGGCCCTGGTCGTCGGGCTGGGTGATCGCCTGGGTCTGAACCCGGACGAGGTCGTCAACACCGGTGCGCTGGTGGGTCTGGGGGCGTTCCTGGGTCACCTGTGGCCCGTGTTCTTCCGCTTCGAAGGTGGCAAGGGCGTGGCCACGGCCGCCGGCGTCCTGCTGGGCTTTCATCCGATCCTGGGGGCCTGCGTGCTGGGCCTGTGGCTGCTGGTGGCCTACACGACCAAGTACTCCTCGCTGGCGGCGCTGATCGCGGCAGCCGCCGCACCGGTGATCCAGGTCATCGGTTGGGGGGCGTCCGGGGCCACGCTGGCCCTGGCCATCATGAGCGCCCTGCTGATCTGGCGCCACAGCAGCAACATCAACAAGCTGCTGGCCGGCAAGGAAAGCAAGATCGGTCAGAAAGCGGCACCGGGCACGCCCCCGGCGCCTTCGACCCCGCAGGCCGCGCAGGCTCCCCACGTCCACGCCAAGGGCGCGTCCCGGGCCAATGGCAAAAAACATCGCCACTGAAAGCCCCGACATGACTCTCCAGCGTTTTGACGTCGGTCCCCGCTATTCGGAAATGGCCCTGCACAACGGCACCCTGTACCTGTCAGGTCAGGTGCCCGACGACGCCACCCAGGACATCCAGGGACAGACCCAGCAGGTGCTGGACATGATCGACCGGCTGCTGGTTCGGGCCGGCACCGACCGCCGCCACCTGCTCATGGTGCAGATTTACCTGGCCGACCTGGCCGACTACGACGGCATGAACGCGGTCTGGGACCTTTGGGTGCCGGACGGCCAGGCCCCACCCCGGGCCACGGTCCAGGCCCGGCTCGCACGCCCCGAATGGCGAATCGAGGTGGTGGCCACCGCCGCCGTCCCCAACGCCTCCGGAGAGCGCGGTTGAACACCGGCCGCCCGGCTTGGCGGCCGCTCGTGTCGCTGCTGGTCTTGGTGGGGGTGGTCTGGGGCGGACAGCGCCTGCTGCAGGGCCTGAACCACCACCGCCAGGGCGAGTCGATGCGCCAGCTCGCCCGCGACGGCGACATCCGGCTGATCTCGTCGGAAACCTGCCGGTACTGCGTGCTGGCCCGCCAGTGGCTGACGAACCAGCGGGTGCCCTTCAGCGAATGCCTGATCGAGCGCGACGCCCAATGCCGCCGCGAATACGAGCGCACGGGCGCCCAGGGCACCCCCACCGTGCTCGTGAAACATCAGGTGCAGTTGGGCTTTGCGCCCGCACAGGTGCTCGAGGCCCTGCAACGCTGAACCGCCGCAGGGCCGCCCTGGGTCAGAACTTGACGTTCATCCCCACGTAGAGGCTGCGTCCCGGTCCCGGCACGGGCACACCCCACGCCACGCCCGTGGCCGACATGGTCTTGCCCTGCCCCATGTACGCGCCGCCCAGCGGGTGCTGGTGGTGGTGATCCAGCACGTTCTCCACCCCCCAGTCCCACCGGACCTGGCGGATCTCGTAACTGCCCCGCAAATGCAGCAGGCCATAGCCTGCAGTGCGCATTTCATTGCGCACGCTCGAGAGGTTTTCCTTGGCGCTGACCAGTTCGGTCTCGATCGACCCCATCCAGCCCCCCTGGCGGTGTTCCAGGGCCAGTCGGGCATTGAGCGGCATGGTGTTGTAGAGCGCAGATCCCGTGTCCTGGTTGGTGCCACGGACATAGTTGAGCTGCCCCTTGGCCACGAAAGACCCGCTGTCGGCGGACCGACTCAGCTCGCGACGTCCCGACACTTCCAGGCCGTACAGCCGGGCCGACTGGTTGGCATACCGCAGATACACAAAACCGTTGGAGAGCGTCTGGTTGGCCACGGTGCAGGCCGTCATCGCATCGGTCGATCCCACCGCGCAGCGCTCGGCGTCGATGTAGTCCTCCACATGGGTGAAGAACGGCGAGACCTTCAGCGCCCAGCGGTCGCCGGCCGAGGCATCGCGCCAGTCGGCCGCAGCGCTGAGGGTGTGGGCCGTTTCGGGATTCAGGTTCACGTTGCCGACGTAGCCGTTGCCGTCACCCACCAAGTTGACCATGCGCATCGCCATGCCGTTGGTGGACCAGGCATAGCGCTCGTACAGGTTGGGCGAGCGCGTCTTCATCGAATAGCCGAATTCGTAGCCTTCGGAGGCCGAGGGCCGGAATCGGGCCACGGCCACCACGTCCAGATGGCGGTCGGTGCGGGCACGGTCGGTGGCGTTGAAGGTGGCCTGATCGGACGGACTGAACGTGGTGCTGTAGCCCTGCACCGGGCCGGTGTCCATGTCCACGGTTTCGTGGCGCAGGCCCAACTGGGTGGTCCAAGCCGAGGTCCAGCGGGTTTCCCACTCGCCGAACAGGCCCATCCGATCGCGCCGACCCTCACGGATGTTCCAAAACACGTTCGGGTACATGCCCTTGCCGGAGGGGTCCCACCAGTCGTCCAGACGGTATCGCTGCATCTCCCCCCCCACCCGCACGAGGTGATCGGCACCCATCGGCACGTCGGCCCGCACGGCCAGACCGGTGTTGCGCCCCTGCGTGTCCATGGGCATGCCCGCGGCGTAACCCATGGCTCCACCGGAGACGGGGCCGGCCACACCGTCATTGGCCCCGGTCATGCCCGGACCGTACCAGTAGAGCTTGTCCGGTCCGAACTGCATCTGGTGATCCGTGCGCTCCCGATAGACCCGGGCGTGCAGCCGTCCCCAGTCGTAGGCCCCGTCGTAAGCCAGGTTGAACTGCAGGCTGTCGTTGGCCGTCATGTCCATGCGTTGATTGGGCCAGTTCTGGTAGGCGATCTCCTGCAGTCCCACCCGCAGCGCCAGCCGATGCTGTTCATGCCGGAGTCCCAGCGCCAGTGACTGGTTGATCGTCTTGTAGGCGCTGGAACCGACCTCATCCGCCTCCAGCCAGCCACGCCCGGCCGCTGCCGCCCCCGCCGCCTTGAAATCGTCCCCAGCCTTGTAGTTGGCCGCCTTCGCCACCGAGGCCTGGTAGGTCAGGCTCATCCGTTCGGTCGCGTAGGTGGTGGCCACATGTCCGCCCATGCCGTCGCCATTGCTGCGGTAGTGCGCCCCCACCTCGCCGAAGGTGATGGCGCCTTGTCCGGGCTCCGCGAACACCGGTTCAGGTGAAGACACCAGGATCGTGCCGCCGAGGCTGTCGCCCCCGGCACTGACCGGCGACACGCCGGCAAACACCTCCAGGCGCGCGACACGGGTCGGATCGATGTAGGACAAGGGCGGGTTCATGTGGTTGGCGCAGGCCGACAGCAGATCCATGCCGTCCACCTTCACACGCAAGCGGTCATCGGCCAGACCCCGGATCACCGGCAGGCTCGACACCCCTCCCGCCCCATAGAAGGACACCCCCGGCTGATCCTCCAGCAACCGGGCGGTGTCGCTGACACGGGCCCGCAGGGCTTTCAGGCCGCTGCCATCGGTGACCTGGGTGGCCTGCGGCAACGGCTTGCGACCGGTGATGACCACCTCGTCCAGCGAGGTCAGGTCCGCGGCATGGGCGGCGGATCCCGCCCCCAACCAGAAAGCCGCCGCCAACGAACGGCTGAGGACCGACAAGCGGGGGCGGTGGCCGAGGGCCGGGCCATGGGAAGAAAGAGAAGAGCGCATGATTCAAGTTCTGAAAAGAGTTCGGCACAGGCCTCCTGCCGCTGGTCTCCGGCACCGTGGAGGCACTCGGGCAGACGCAGGCAAGCCACAGCCGACCGGGACCGATGCATCGGTCCCGGTCCGGCCGTCAGGAGGTCCAGGAAAGGTTCAGGCTTGAATCGCGGGGGGCGCCCGCATGGGGGCGTTCAGCAGCACCCGGTCGGCGGCCGCAGGCAGCCAGTGGGCCTGGGTGCACGCCTCGGGGACCCGTCCTTCGGGCACCGGGCGAGGCAGCGGCGCGCGCGCTCCAGGCACCCCGGCCGGGAGGCTGACGTGGGCCCATGCCCAGGCGCAAGGTTTGGCCAGGCCTTGAGGCCAGAGCGGGTCATCCCGCGTGTCGACGTCGTCCGCGGCCTGCAAGGCCGCGTCCAGCGTCACCCACTGCATGCCCAGCGGCGTGCAGATCTCCACCACCGGACCGTGGGCCCAGGCCGCGGTGACGATGGCCCCCGCCCACCCCTGCAACGCCGAGAACAGGGTGGCCGTGAGCAGCACCCGCAGGCACAGATCCCGCCACCCTGCCGACGGCCGCCAGCCGGCCTTCGCCGTCCAACGGCGGCGCGACAAGGGTGATCGGAGGCGACAAGTCACAGGAATAGCGGGCATTCGGAAGTGCCCGGTTTATACCGTCCACAGCCCCCCGCCACCCTAATCAACATCAAGAAACAAAGCGCACACAGCAGAACCGGTTCGTCACTGCGCCGGATCCCTGCGCTCCCATCGGATGGCGTCGATGGCTTTCCACAACTCGGGCGAGATCTGCACGCCCCAGGCGTCCAGGTCCTGGTCCAGCTGCGCCAGCGAAGTCACGCCAATGATGGTGCTGGCCACGTTCCAGCGCCGGTAGCAGAAGGCCAGCGCCAGCTCGGTCGGGGTCAGGCCGTGGTCCCGCGCCAGCTGGTTGTAGACGCGGGCGGCCGCCAGCGATTCCGGGCGTCCCCAGCGCTGCTGCTGCATGCGCGCGTAGATCGCCATGCGGCCTGGCCGAGCGGGATCCTGGAAGCCGTTGGAGTCGTACTTGCCCGTCAGCAGGCCAAAACCCAGCGGCGAATAGGCCAGCAGCGACACCTCGTGGTGGTGCATGACCTCGTCAAGGCCGTTGTCGACCGCACGATTGATGAGGCAGTAGGGGTTCTGCACCGTGGCCACGCGGGGCAATCCCCATCGCTCGGCCAGGTGCACGAACTCACTGACCCCGTGGGGGGTCTCGTTGGACAACCCCACAGCCCGCACCTTGCCCGCGCGCACCAGCTTGTCCAATGCCCGCAACTGGGTCTCCATCGCACTGCAGGGCTTGAGGTGCGCGGGATCGAAATACACCTCTCCAAAAGCCGGCACGTGGCGCACCGGCCAGTGGATCTGGTAGAGGTCGATGACGTCGGTCTGCAACCGCTGGAGGCTGTCGTCACACGCCTGCAGGATGTCGGCCTCGGTCAGGTCGGCGCTGCCGCCACGGATCCAGGGCATGCCACGCGAGGGACCGGCCACCTTGGTCGCCAGCACGACCCGCTCCCGCTTGGCTGGAGACCGGGCCCACCACTGTCCGAGGATGCGCTCGGTGGCCCCGCAGGTCTCGGCTCGGGGCGGCACCGCATACATCTCGGCCGTGTCGAGGAAGTTGACACCGCGCTCCAGCGCGCGATCGAGGATGGCGTGGGCCAGCGTTTCATCGACCTGCTCGCCGAAGGTCATGGTGCCGAGGCAGATGGGGCTGACGCGCAGGTCGCTGCGACCGAGTCGAACGTGTTCCATGGAGGTCAATGGCTGTCGGAAGAGGGCCACAGTGTGCCGCACGGCCCCCCGCCTTGCAGGCGGGCGGCTGAGGTACGCTTGCTGGCTGTGCTGATTCCTCTGCCCGGCTTGCGCCGGTGCTCCTGCATGTCTGCGACCGTCCCCGGCTCCCCCCGCTCCACCCTGACCACCGATCTCCTGCTGCTCACGGCCGCCGCCATCTGGGGCTCGACCTTTGTCGCCCAGCAGGTGGGCATGGCCACCATCGGCCCCTTTCTCTACACCGGCAGCCGGTTCCTGCTGGGAGCTGCACTGGTGGCCCCGCTGTGGTGGTGGCGCCCCGGTCCGCTGGCCCACGAACCGGTGCGTCCCAGCCAGGGCATCCTGGGTGCCGGCGCGCTGCTGGGGCTGGTGCTGTTCATCGCAGTCAACCTTCAGCAGGTGGGGCTGCTGGGCACCTCGGTGAGCAATGCCGGCTTCATCACCGGCCTGTACGTGGTGCTGATTCCGGTGCTGCTGCTGACCTTGGGCGAAAGGGCGCCGGCAGCGGTGTGGGGCGCCGTGGCGCTGTCCGCAGCCGGGCTGTACCTGCTGAGCGTGAAGGCCGACGCCTCCATCGCACCCGGTGACTGGCTGCAGCTGGGCGGGGCCCTGATGTGGGCGGTGCACGTGATCCTGGTGGGCGTGATGGCACGGCGCCACGATGCCCTGCGCCTGGCGGTGCTGCAATACGCCGTCGCCGGACTGCTGTCGCTGGGCGTGGCCCTGTGGCGGGAGTCGGCCACGCTCGACGCCCTCTGGCAGGCGGCCGGCCCCGTGGCCTACGGCGGCGTGCTGTCGGTGGGGGTGGCCTACACGCTGCAGGTCGTGGCCCAGCGCACGGCCCAGGCCTCGCACGCAGCGGTGATCTACAGCAGCGAAGGCGTGTTTTCGGCGCTCACCGGCTGGTGGATGCTGGGCGAACAGATCGGCCCGCGAGGGATCGTGGGGGCCACGCTGCTGGTGGCGGCGATGCTGCTGGCCCAGTGGAAACGCCCCCCCACCCCCGAGGTGCACTGAGGCCAAAGGGGTCTCCACCGGCAGGCTTCGGCTCGACAGACAATCGGCACATGCCGTTTGATTCCGCCCTCCCCGCCGAACCCCTGTCCCGGTTCGATTCCGTGTTCGCCGTTCAGCGCCTGCACCGGCAAGGCTTCGCCTGTTTGAGCGCCCAGGCGCTGTCCGACGGCTGTGGCCATCCGCTGGCCGAACTGACCGCTCTGGCCTCCCACTGGTCCCACCTGCCCGCCGACGCCCACCTCCGGGATGGGGGCCACTATCGCCGCCGCCGCCATGGCAGCTACATCCTCGACACCCGTCGGGAAGGTCCCGAGGCCTTGCAGGCCGTGCCCCATCGCCCGCACTGGCAGCCCACCACCTACAACGCCCTGCATGGCGGCATGCTGCGCGACTTCGAGCCCCTGCCTCCTGAAATGGCGGCCTCACCGGCCTTCCTCGATCTGGTCGCGGCCCTGGGCCGGCTGTTTGCCGCCGCCGCACACCCCACGGCACACGAACCGGCCTTCGATGGCCGCTGGTTCATCGAGGCCCACCCCTTCCGCATCGACACCACGGGAGGGGTCGGCCGCCCGACCCCGGAGGGTGCGCACCGCGACGGCGTGAACTTCGTGGCCGTGGTGCTCGTGGACCGCCAAGGCGTACGCGGCGGCGAAACCCGCGTGTTCGAGGCCGACGGTCCGCACGGCGTGCGCTTCACACTTCAACAGCCTTGGAGCGTGCTGCTGATCGACGACGACACCGTGATCCACGAAAGCACCCCCATCCAACCGGTGGCCGACGCAGGATGGCGCGACACCCTCGTGCTCACCTTCCGTGCCGGGGCCTTCCAGGACCCGCCGGCCTCCCCGAACTGACCCTTCACCGCCACCGCACCCGCCCGATGACGCCGCCGTACACCCCGTTGAACGACTCCCGCTCCCAGTGGCTGATGGTGCGTGGGGTGCAATACCACGTGCGCACCTGGGGATCGCCCGCATCGATCCAGCCCGATCGCCCGGCACGGGTGCTGCTGCACGGCTGGATGGATGTGGCGGCCTCGTTTCAGTTCCTGGTCGACGCCCTGCGCCGCCAAGGCGACACCGACAGCTTCGTGATCGCCCCCGACTGGCGCGGCTTCGGCTGGACCCACACAGGCCGGACCGACACCTACTGGTACGCCGACTACCTCGCCGACCTCGATCACCTGCTGCGCGCCCCCGAGCTGGGCCTGAGCGAGGTGCAACCCGTCGACCTGGTGGGACACAGCATGGGCGGCAACATCGCGATGATCTACGCCGGGGCCCGCCCGGAACGCATCCGCCGTCTGGTGAACCTGGAAGGCTTCGGCCTGCCGGCCACCACCCCGGACCAGGCCCCATCACGCTACCGGCAATGGCTCGACGAGCTGCGCCACCCGGCCCAGCTGCGCCCTTATCTCAAGCTCGAAGACGTGGCCGCCCGCCTGCGCAAGAACAACCCGCGCCTGCCGCAGGACCGCGCCCTGTGGCTCGCCGCCCATTGGTCACGCCGAGACGAGGACGGTCGCTGGCACCTGCTGGCCGATGCCGCGCACAAGCACATCAGCCCCTCGCTGTACCGACGCGACGAGGTGCTCGCCTGCTGGCGAGCCATCACGGCGCCGGTGCTCTGGGTGGATGGAGAACAGTCGTCGCTGCTGCCGGAGTGGGGCAGCCGCTACCCCTCCACGGAGCTGGATGAACGCCTGTCTCACGTGCCGCACCTGCAGCGGGTGCGCCTGCCCGACTGCGGCCACATGCTGCACCACGATCAGCCGGAGTCACTGGCCCGGCACGTGCGGGCCCACCTGGCCTGACTGCGGGCCCGGTTCGCCCACTTCCGCCGCACAACGCGCTCAGGGCGAGCGGGAAGACCCGCCACCGGCCTCCACCGAACGGCAACGGCTCGCCTCACGGCACGCCGCGTCCAATCGGTCCATCGACCAGCCATACGCCGCCACGATCAGCACATACACCACCAAGGCCCCTTCGGCCGCAGCCCAGAAGCTCAGCGGCCAACCGGCCAGGACAATGTCGAGATCGCGGGCAAACCAGCTCACCACCCAGGTCACACCGAACCACAGCGCCAGCAGCCACAGGGTCAGGCGACGCGTCTGACGCCAATAGTTCACCCGCGCTTGGGCCTGAGCAGAGGACGGGTCATCCGGCAAGACCCGGGGCGGTGTGGAGGCGTTCATGAACGGATCGGGGTGATGGCGTGCATGTTGACGCGCCGTCCCGGTCCACGCAAGCCGAGACATTCCCGCCCCCATGCGAAAATATCGGGATGGACATCGAACGCATCAACGCCATCGGCAGCACGCTGACCGATCTGGGCGAGCGCACTGAAGCGCTAAGGGGGTACCTTTGACTACGATCACAAGTCACTGCGACTGACCGAAGTCAACGCCGTCCTCGAAAATCCGGACATCTGGAACGACCCCAAGCGAGCCCAGGAGCTGGGCAAGGAAAAGCGGTCGCTCGAAGATGTCGTGAACACCATCGACCACCTGCGCACGCAGCTCGCGGACAACCTCGAGCTCTTCGAGATGACGAAGGCGGAAGACGACTTCGACTCGCTCGAAACCATCGAGACCGAGGCCAGCACCCTGCGCGAAATCGTCGAGCGCCTCGAGTTCCGCCGGATGTTCAGCAACCCGGCCGATCCGAGCAACTGCTTCATCGACATCCAGGCGGGTGCGGGCGGCACCGAAGCCTGCGACTGGGCCAGCATGCTGCTGCGCCAGTACCTGAAGTACTGCGAGCGCAAGGGCTTCACCGCCACCGTGGAAGACCTCACCGAAGGCGACACGGCTGGCATCAAGAGCGCCACGCTCAAGGTGGAAGGCGACTACGCCTTCGGCCACCTGCGCACCGAAACCGGCGTGCACCGCCTGGTGCGCAAGAGCCCGTTCGACTCCTCGGGCGGGCGGCACACCTCGTTTGCGTCGCTGTTCGTCTACCCGGAAATCGACGACTCGATCGAGATCGAAATCAACCCGTCGGACGTGCGCACCGACACCTTCCGCGCCTCGGGCGCGGGCGGTCAGCACATCAACAAGACCGACTCGGCCGTGCGTCTGACGCACATCCCGACCGGCATCGTCGTGCAGTGCCAGGACGGCCGCAGCCAGCACAGCAACCGCGACGTCGCCTGGAAGCGCCTGCGCTCACGCCTGTACGACCACGAGATGCGCAAGCGCATGGAAGAGCAGCAGAAGCTGGAAGACACCAAGACCGATGTCGGCTGGGGTCACCAGATCCGCTCCTACGTGCTCGACAACAGCCGCATCAAGGACCTGCGCACCAACGTCGAAATCTCGGCGACACAAAAGGTACTCGACGGCGACCTCGATGCGTTCATCGAAGCCAGCCTGAAGGCCGGACTGTGACAAGGGGGCCTGGCCCCCTTTTTCGTCCTGCTACCCCAACCCCCAGGGCCTGACGCCCCGCCCCCACCCTCCTTTCCAGAGACCCACCGCCATGCGTGAAGGCCAAAGCACCCCCGCCGCCCTGGTCCGTCGTGAGGACTATCAGGCGCCCACCCACTGGATCCGCAGCGTCGACCTGACGTTCGAGCTGGAGCCCAACAAGACCCTGGTCATCAACCGGATGCAGGTCGAGCCCAACGCCGACCGCCCGGGCGAAGCCCTGCGCCTGGACGGCGAGGACATCACCCTGACCCGCGTGCTGGTCAACGGCGAGAGCGTGTCCTTCCGCATGGATGGCGATCAGCTCGTGCTCGACAAGCTGCCCACCGAGCCGTTCGGCCTGGAGATCCGCAACACCTGCGCGCCTGAAAAGAACCTGCAGCTCTCGGGCCTGTACACCTCGGGCGGCCACTTCTTCACCCAGTGCGAGGCGCAGGGTTTCCGCCGCATCACCTACTTCCTGGACCGCCCGGACGTGATGAGCGTCTACCGCGTCAC
>CAYYCN010000053.1:0-20217 GCA_964470355.1 uncultured Sphaerotilus sp. | reverse complement strand
CCGGCCCCACCTGCGCCAGGTCCTGGGCCAGTGCGCACGGCTGGTGGCATGGGGCACACCACTGGTGGCGGTGCTGTTCCTGCTGTTTCCGCGCATCGGCCCGCTGTGGGGACAGCCCGGTGACATGGGCGGCCGCACCGGCCTGTCCGATCGGCTCCATCTCGGCGACGTGGCACAACTGGCACAGGACGAGTCGCTGGCCCTGCGCCTTCGCACCTCAGGGCCGCTGCCGCCGCCGTCCGAGCGGTATTTCCGCGGTCCCGTGCTGTCGGACCTCCGGCCCGATGGCCAGTGGGTGGCCCGACCGGCCGAGCTGCAGTTCATGCTGATCGCCCCCGGGGGCCGGGGATCCTCCGATCGGGTGTCCGCCGAGCCCCACGGCGGCGACCGCCAGCCCTACGAACTCATCCTCGAACCGCTGCGCGTGCGAACCCTGCCCTTGCCGGAAATGACGTCGGACCGCCCCCTGGTCGAAGGCAGCGCCACCCCGATCTACGCCACACCCGACGGCGTGTGGACCGCCGAACAGGCCCTGCAGGACCGCCTTCGGATCCGTGGGCTGCGCCTGACCCAGTGGCGCCTGCCCGGCAGCACCACCCTGGCCGCTGCACGACAGGGCCTGGACGCCGACCGGGCGCTGCCCGACGGTCCCAGCCCCGCCTTGCGGGCCTGGGCACGCGACTGGTTCACCACCCTGCCCAAACGGGATTCGGCCTCCGTGGTGGCGGCCGTGCTGGCCCACATCCGGCGGCAACCCTACCGCTACACCCTGGTGCCCGGTGAGGTCCCCCGCGGGGTCGACCCGATGGATCACTTCTGGCTGACGGGGCGAGCAGGGTTCTGCGAGCACTATGCCGCCGCGACCGTCACCCTGTTGCGCACGGTCGGCATCCCCGCTCGGATCGTCACCGGCTACCAGGGGGGACAGGTGAATCCGGTCGACGGGGTGCTGGAGGTACGCCAGTCCGACGCCCACGCCTGGATCGAATACTGGCACCACGACGCCGGATGGGTGCGCGCCGATCCGACCGCGGCGGTCGCCCCCGAACGCATCGAGCGCACCGCTCGGCTGAAACCGCCCCCCGGCCCCGTCGAAGAAGTGCTCTGGCCAGGAGAGCCCCCGGCCTGGACACAGCAGATGCAGGCCCTGTGGGGCGCCGCGGACCACCGGTGGAACGAGTGGGTGCTCGGCTATTCTGCCCAGCGCCAGCGCGACCGGCTGCGGCAACTGGGCTGGGATGCGGTGGATGCCGTGGGACTGCTGCGCCTCCTGGGCGGTCTGCTGGGGGGATCCGTCTTGCTGGTGCTGGGCGGACTGGCCGCGCGCACCGCCTGGCGTCGACGCCGTCCGGCGCGGGACCCGTGGCTGCGCGCTTGGGAACAAGCCCGCTCCGGACTTCCGTCGCGAGGCATTGCAGTGGCGGGGCATGAAGCCCCCAGCGCGGTCGCGGCACGGGTGCGTGGACTGTCCCGGGGAGATCCCTCAACCCTTCAGGCCCTGGCCGACGCACTCGATGCCTTCGAACGGGCCCGCTACGCCCGCCCGGCATCGGACGGGCGCTCCGTCGTGCCCCACACCCGCCGCGCCCTGCGGCGCGCCATCGCCACGCTGCCGCGTGTGTGAAGCGGTTGCGGCCGGATCCAGCGAACCGGCCGCAACCGGTGCGTCAGGTGCCGCAGAAGGTCTGATAGGTGGCGGTCTGCTCCGCTGGCGCCGGCAGACTGAACGCCTCATCCCCCTCACGCTCGTCATGCGGCGAGCGCAACACCGCCAGCAGGCGCTCGGTGGGAGCCAGGTCCCCTCTCTCGACGGCGGCCTCCAGGGCGGCTTCGACCTGGTGATTCCGGGCGATGTAGGCGGGGTTGGCTCGTCGCATGGCCGCGCGGGTGTCGGGCGACATCGTCCCCACACGCTGGTGCCAAGCCTGGAGCCAACGCTCCAGCTCCGGCTGGGCCTCCTGTGGGAACAGGCGCTGCAGCGACAACCCCTGGCCATCCGCCCCGTCATTCAGACGCCGAAAACCCAGTGTGTGGTCCACCCGATGCACCCGCATGAGTTCGAGGTAACGCGTCGCCAAAGCCTGATCGGCGCTGTCCATGTCCTCCCCCGACGGTGCCGGCCCCCAGCCGAACTTGGCCCGCATCACAGTCAGCCATTGCCGCCGGTAGCGCCTGGGCACCTCCTCGATCAGCCCGGTGGCCCAGGCCACCGCCCGGTCCAGGTCCGGGTCGATCAAGGGCAACAGCGTCTCGGCCAGACGGGCCAGGTTCCACTGCGCAATGCCGGGCTGCTGGCCATAGGCGTAGCGGCCCTGGGTGTCGATCGAGCTGAACGCCGTCTGCGGATTGTGGGCTTCCAGGAACGCACACGGCCCGTAATCGATGGTCTCGCCCGAAATCGTCATGTTGTCCGTGTTCATCACCCCGTGGATGAATCCGACGCCCATCCATTGCGCCACCAGCGAGACCTGCCGGTCGCACACACGTTCCAGCAAGGCCGCAAAACGCCCCTCCCGGCCGACCCAGTCCGGATCGTGGCGCTCGATCGCGTACTCGGCCAGGCGTTGCAGCAGGGCCAAATCGCCCGTGGCCGCCGCGTACTGGAAGGTGCCCACACGCAGATGGCTGGCCGCCACCCGGGTGAGCACGGCCCCCGGCACCGCCCGGTCCCGCCGAATGCGCTCGCCCGTGGCCACCGCCGCCAACGCGCGCGTGGTCGGAATGCCCAGGGCGTGCATGGCTTCGCCCAGGATGTACTCACGCAACACGGGGCCGACCGCGGCCTTGCCATCCCCGCCGCGGGAGAAGGGGGTGCGGCCGCTGCCCTTGAAGGCCACGTCGCGCCACCGTCCTTGTCGATCGGGCAATTCACCCAGCAGCAAGGCCCGGCCGTCCCCGAGCCGGGGCGAGTAGCCTCCGAACTGATGGCCGGCATACGCCTGGGCGACGGGCTGGGCCAGGGGCGGCACGGCATTGCCCGCCAGCACGGCCACCCCTTCGGTCGACGCCAGTTGCATCGGATCCAGCCCCAGCTCGCGTGCCAGGGGCTCGTTGAGTTGCAACAGCCTCGGCTGCGGCACCACCGCAGGGGTCCAACGGACACACAGTCCGTCCAGCGCATCGGCATAAGCGTGCCGCCAGGGGGCTTCGTTCAATCCCACACCAAGTGACTGCGGACTCAGGGCATTGGGAACGGAAGGGGTGGACAAGCTCACGCGGACTCCTGGGACCGATCCGAAATGGACCATGGGCCCCATGATGCCCGCGCCCGGACGGCCCCACCGCCTGCCCCCGATTCGGCCCTGACCTGCGCGCGACTTTGCCGCTCGACGGGCGCCTTTGGCCTCACCTCAGGTCCCACTTGCCGCGCGCATAAAAAAAGGCGGGCACAAAGCCCGCCGGAAGCTGGTCGGGGACCGCCCCTGAAGGGCGCGGCCACAACCTCCAGCTCACACGTGAGAGCCCTCCAGCCGGAAGGTCTTGACCACGTCCGACAGCCGGCGGGCCTGCTCCTTGAGCGATTCGGCCGCCGCCGCACTCTGTTCCACCAGGGCGGCGTTCTGCTGTGTCATCTGGTCGAGCTCGGTGACGGCCGAGTTCACCTGCCCGATGCCATGGCTTTGCTCGGTGCTGGCGGTGCTGATCTCGTCGACGATCGACGACACCCGGCGCACCGCATCCACGATGTCGGTCATCGTCGTGCCGGCATCACCCACCAGGCGGGCACCGGATTCAACCCGCTCGACACTCGCACTGATCAGGGTCTTGATCTCGCGGGCGGCATCGGCGCTGCGCTGGGCCAGGTTGCGCACTTCAGAGGCCACGACTGCAAATCCGCGCCCCTGCTCGCCGGCACGCGCCGCCTCGACGGCCGCATTCAGCGCCAGGATGTTGGTCTGGAAGGCGATGCCATCGATCACGCCGATGATGTCGCCGATCTTGCGGCTGGACGCGCTGATGTCCTCCATGGTCGACACCACCTGGGAGACGACCTCTCCACCGCGCAGGGCCACTTCGGACGCTGAGTTGGCCAGCTGGCTGGCCTGGGAGGCCGAGCTGGCGCTGTGCTGCACAGTGCCGTTGAGCTGGTCGACCGAACTCGCGGTCTGTTGCAGGTTGCTGGCGGTCTGCTCGGTGCGGTGCGACAGGTCGGCGTTGCCCACGGCGATCTCGGCCGAGGCATCGGCGATGCTGTCCGTGCTGGCGCGCACTTCCCGCACCACATTGCGCAGACCGTCCCGGGTCAGGCCAATGGCATGGATGAGACGACCGATCTCGTCATCGGCACCGGCCTCGGGCGCAACGGTCAAGTCCCCGGAGGCGATCGAGGTGAGCGCGTGGTGGGCCACTTCGAGGCGTCGGCGCAGCGAGCGCACCAGCGACGCCACCAGCCCGATCACGAACACCGACACCAGCACGCTGGCCACGACGCTGACCCCGGCAAAACGCATGGCGGCGCTGCGGGCTTCTCCGATGTACACGCCCGAACCGATCACCCAGCCCCACTCCGGCACCCCTTGCACAAAAGAGCGCTTGGACTCCGGCTCTTGCTGCCCGGGCTTGGGCCACAGGTAGTCCACATAGCCGCTGCCCTGGCTCTTGACCGTGTCCACGAACGCGACGAACAGCTTCTTGCCGTTGGGGTCCACGTTCTGGCTCAGGTCCTTGCCTTCCAGCTCTGGCTTGATGGGGTGCATGACCATCTTCGGGCTCATGTCGTTGATCCAGATGTACTCGCCGCCGTCGTAGCGCATCTGGCGAATCTCGTGGACCACCATCATCTGGGCGGTTTCCACATCGATCTGGCCAGCCTTGACCTTGTCGAGTTGCTTCTGGGCCACCGCCGCCGCCGCCGCCACGAAGGTGCGGGTGCTCGACAGCCGGGTCTCCATCGTGCGGTCGTAGAAGGCCAAGGCCGTGTAGATCGACAACGCGATCGTGCCGATGGACACCACCAGGGCCATCAACCAGAGTCTGGCGCTGATCGAAAGGGTTTTGTTCATGGGTGGCAAGCTCCTGCGTTCCGGACAAGCGGTGTGGGACGGCACTTCAGTTGTGATTTGCGCAATTTGCGCGTTCTTCGAATGTCTCAGAACGTGTCCAGAGGTATTCGGCAAACACCGGCCCAATCGGACTGCTGTTTTCCCCTAGAAGGCCCCTCGCCGAGAATGCCGCCATGCATTCGGCCCCATCCACCGCTCCATCCGCCCCGGGATCCCCGTCTCCTTTCGACCTGCCTTCGCTGCCTGCGGCCCTGGCCCCCGTGCTGTGGGTCTTCGCGCTGGGGGCCGGGGTGCGCACCCGCGCCTGGGCACACGAGATGCTGGCCCGGCTGGAGGTCCTTCAGGACGACGGGCGGCGCCACACGCTGGAACAAGTGCGTGCAGCCATGGAGGCCCTGGCCCGGGCGCAGTGGCTCATCGAACACCCCCACCGCGTCGGATACTGGCGCGTCCACCCCGGGGCCCTGTCCCAGGTGTACCCAGCCCTGCTGCGCTGGAAACCGTTCGAGCGGCTCTGGCGGGCGCTGTGCGAGCAGGAAAAGGTCCCCGCCGAACTGCGATCGGGTGGATTCGCGTCTTTCCAGAACCTGGATGCGGCCGTGGCCCTCACCCGCCTGGCGGTGCTGGGAGGGCGACCGCCCTCGGAGCTGCGCACCCTGGAGCGGGCCTGCACCTGGGGATTGAGCTGGGAAGACGTGCTGGAGCGTGCGCTGCACGACCCGCTCGATGAGACCCTGTTGACGCTGCTGCACACCCACCTGCAGGTACAGGTGCTGGCCGATCGCCTGCACCTGCTGCAGGACCGCTGGCTCCCGCCCACCGGCCTGCCCGTGGTGGCGCAGATCCACGAGCTCCTGCAGCAGGCTGCGGGAGACCCCGACCTGATGCGCGAGTTCCTCGACACCGGCCTGTGCCTCCGGCTGGCAGAGCACCACGCGCAAAGGGGCGACTGGATCGAGGCTCATGCCTGCCTGCGCCCGCTGACCACGGAAGACGCCGCCCGTTGGCAACAGCACGATCGCGCCATCGACGCGCTGGCCCTGTTTCGCGCAGGACGCTGGCCGGAAGCGGTGGAGGCCTTCGAGTCGATCCTCGACGCCCTGCGCGCCCTGACCGGCAAGCGCAAGTCCCTGCTGCCCCGCGCCTTCCTGATCCCCCTCGCGCTGGCGCGCATGGCCCGCCCCGACCCGGCCGAATGGCGGCAAGCCCTGAAACTCGCCTTGTCGGAAGACGGCCGCCGCAGCCCCGCGCCGGATTCCGATTGGGGCACGATCGGGCTGGCCATCCAGATGCGGCTCGGGGAAGCCCGACGGGACCTGTCCGTGTTCCGCCCGATGAGCCGCACCCCACATGTCCAGACCCTGGATTTCACCCGCTGGCTCATGCGCGCCTGGTTGCACGATCCACAGCACCGGGGAGAAGACGAACTGGGCGAAGACGCCCTGCGCGCCGCCGACCTGCTGCGCAACCGGCTGCGCCAGTGTGGGCTGTCCGATCTGGCGACACAGCTCGATGGAGCCCTGGCGGTCCTGCAGGGGCGCGAGGCCCCGGCCCACTTCTTCGTCGGCGCCCCGGCGGAGCGCTGGCGCACAACCCTGGTGGCCCTGCAGGCGCTCGAGGCCCTGGCACCCCGCCCGGTCGGCACCACCGTCGTCGAATCCCAGACCCGTCTGCTGTGGGCCCTGGAGATCGACCGCTCAGGGCGCCTGCTCGACGTCACCCCGCTGGAGCAGAAATCCGGCGTGCGGGGCTGGAGCAAACCCAAGGCCGTGCCGTTGTCTCGGCTGGTCCGCGCCGAGGGGCTGGATCCCCGCGACGCCGCCGTGGCCCGCGCCGTGCGTGCCGTTCCCCAGGAACGCACCCACCGCATCGACCTGGCCGCCGCCATCGTCTCCCTGGTGGGACACCCGCGGGTCGGGCTGACCGAGTCGCCCGAGCTGTTCATCACGCTGGAAGAAGCCCCGGCCCGACTGGACGTGCAGCGCCTCGAACACGAACTGCTGGTGCGACTGGATCCCCTGCCCTGCGACCTGCTGCAGGCCGACACCCTGGAAGGACTGCGTTTCGGGCGTCCGCCGGGCGCCCAGGAGCTCAAGGAGCGCGAAGCCCTGCGCGCACTGATCCTGCAACGCCACGGCCCGACGGACTGGCGCCTGACCCGGCTGGACACCGAACAGCGGCGGGTGGCACAACTCATCGGCCACGAGCTCCGCGTGCCGATCGCCGCTGCCGAGGAGCTCCAGCCCGTGCTGGAACGCCTGGGACAGCACTTCCAGATCCACAGCGACCAGCAAGTCGAGCACGCCCGCCTGGTGGAAGCCGATCCCCGGCTGCGGGCCGAACTCACGCCCCAGGGCGACGGCTTGCGGGTGCGACTGGTCGTGACCCCCCTGGGCGACAAAGGCCCTCGCCTGGCACCTGGACAGGGGCGCGCCGCCGTGGTCGCGTCGGTGGAAGGCGAAACCCTGACCGCACAACGCCGCCTGGAAGCCGAACGCAGCCACCTGGAAACCGTCCAGGACGCCTGCCCCATGCTCGGGCCACTACCCGAGCAGGCACCGGCCCTGTGGGACGTGGAATCCCCCGAGGAAGCGCTGGCCCTGCTGGAGCGCCTG
This sequence comes from uncultured Sphaerotilus sp., assembly GCA_964470355.1. Lineage (GTDB taxonomy): Bacteria > Pseudomonadota > Gammaproteobacteria > Burkholderiales > Burkholderiaceae_C > Sphaerotilus. The sequence continues at coordinate 12,599 of CAYYCN010000053.1, read as the reverse complement.
CACACCCTCAACGCCGTCCAGGCCCTGGACTGGCCCCAAGGCAAGGCCCTGCGCGTGGACAGCGCCGGCCTCGGCCAGTTGCAGGTGAATGTCACCTCGGGTTCCGAATGGCTGGCCCTGCAAGGCGGCATCACCATCAACGAACAGCTCGTGGCCAGCCTGGACCGCCTGCTGGACTGGGGCGCTCACCAAAAAAGCCGCTTCGTGCCCCTGGGCGAGGGCCGATTCCTGGCCCTGACGGAAGAGCTGCGCCAGCGGATGGAAGAGCTGGCCACCGTGGTCCAGATCCCTGGATCCCCCGGAGGAGGCCGCTTGCGCAAGGGCGAACCCGCCCGGGCGGTGCTGCCACCGGTGGCTTCCACGTGGCTCGACCGCACGCTCGCCGGCGCCGACGTGCAGGCGGACACGGCGTTTCGCCTGCAACTCGACCGGCTGGCGGAATCCCAGCAATTTCAGCCCGAACTGCCCCGCACCCTGCAGGCCCGCCTGCGTCCTTACCAGGAAGAGGGCTACCAGTGGGCGATGCGGCTGGCGGCTTGTGGGCTGGGCGCCTGCCTGGCCGATGACATGGGCCTGGGCAAGACCCTCCAGGCCCTCGGTGTGCTGCTGGCCAGGGCACCGGACGGCCCGGCCCTCGTGATCGCCCCGACCTCGCTCATCGGCAACTGGCGGGAAGAAGCCCGGCGCTTCGCCCCCAGCCTGCGCGTGCAGGGCTACGCCGAAGGCGACGAAGGCGGTGATCGGCAAGCCCTGGTGGACCGGGTCGGGGCCCACGACCTGGTGCTCGTGTCCTATCAGCTGGCCCTGAACGACTCGGCCATCCTGGCCCGCCGCGCGTGGCACACCCTGGTGCTCGACGAAGCGCAGGCCATCAAGAACGCCACCGCCAAGCGCAGTCAGGCGGTGTTCGACCTTCAGGCCGACTTCCGACTTGCCCTGTCGGGCACCCCCATCGAAAACCGGCTCTCCGAGCTGTGGTCCATCATGCGGGTCTGCAATCCAGGCCTGCTCGGCTCTCTGAAGCTGTTCAATTTGCGATTTGCCGTGCCCATCGAGCGCGACCGCCACAAGGGTGCCCAGCGCACGTTGCGCAAGCTGATCGCACCGTTCATCCTGCGGCGCACCAAGTCACAGGTGCTCGACGACCTGCCCCCTCGCACCGAGCTGACCCTGGTCGTGGAAGGTGACGACACCGAACGCGCCCACTACGAGGCGCTGCGCCGCCAGGCCCTGCGCGACGCCGAGCGCGCCCTGAAAGCCGACACCCCCGGGCAGGCCCACCTCAACATCCTGGCGCAACTCACCCGACTGCGCCGAGCGGCTTGCGACCCGCGGCTGATCACCCCCGACCTCAAAGCCGCTGGCGCCAAGGTCCGCGCGTTCGGGGAACTGGCCGCCGAGCTGACCGCCAACGGCCACAAGACCCTGGTATTCAGCCAGTTCGTGGACTTCCTGGGCCTGTTGCGCGACCCCCTGGACGCCGCCGGCATCCGCTACCAGTACCTGGATGGCAGCACCCCGGCTGCCGAACGCAGCCGCCGAGTGGCCGCCTTTCAGGCCGGCGATGGCGACCTGTTCCTCATCAGCCTGAAAGCCGGTGGATTTGGCCTGAACCTCACGGTGGCCGACTACGTGGTCATCGCCGACCCGTGGTGGAACCCTGCCGCCGAAGACCAGGCCTCGGGCCGCGCCCACCGCATCGGCCAGCAACGGCCCGTCACCGTCTACCGACTGGTACACAAGGGCACTCTGGAAGAGAAGATCGTCGCCCTGCACCAGGACAAGCGCGAACTCGCCGACAGCGTGCTGGAGGGCCACGACACCACCGGCCCCCTGCAGGCCGAGGACCTCGTCAACCTGATGCTCGGAGACTGAAACGCTTCAATCCATCCATTCACCCCAGCCGGTGGCGATGCGCCGGTAATGTCCCTGTGGGTCCACCTCGGTCTCGGGCACCAGCTTGGCCGTTCCGACCAAGGCGGAGGAACCGAGCTCCCTCTCGATGACGTCCAGCGTGGCCATGTCCGAAGACATCGCACGGTGGGCGCCCTGTGGAGGCACCACCCAATAGCGATACACCGTCACACTCTGATCGGCCTGCATGTCGCGGTCCCCTTGTCATGTCAGAAGCGTGAATTTTTTCACTTCTTCCACCCTCTCGGCAAGGTGCTGCGTCAAATCTGCGGAGGAGGCCTCAGGCCAATGCTGGAGACCGGTCCACCCGCTGTGCATCGCAGGGCAGACGGAAACGCCCCACGATGTCGGCCAGCGCGGCCGCGTCGGCCTGCAGGTTGTTGGACAGGCCGGCGGTCTGCGTCACCAGGGCGACGTTCGAGTCCGCCGCCTGCGCCAGGACATCGACCGCCTCCACCAGCAGGTTGATGCCCGAAGACTGCGCAAACGTGGTTTCCCAAATGCCACTGACCAGCGCGCTCATCTGGTTGACCTGGCTCACCATCTCACGGATGGACGCATGGGCCCCTTGGGCCTGGGCACTGCCTTCGGTGACCCGTTGCGTGCTGTTGCCCGCCAATTGCCGGATCTCCCGCGCAGCGGTCGACGAGCGGTTGGCCAGCTGGCGCACCTCGCCGGCCACCACCGCGAAGCCACGCCCCTGCTCGCCGGCACGGGCCGCCTCCACCGCCGCGTTGAGCGCCAACAAATTGGTCTGGAACGCAATGGACTCGATCACGCCCACAATGTCCCCGACCCGGTGCGAGGCCACCGAAATGCCCTCCATGGTCGTGGTGACGTCGTTCATCGCCGCCCCACCCAGGTCCGCGGCGCTGGAGACGGTCTGCACCAGCGCATTGGCATCCTGGGCCGATCGGGCGTTCTGCTCGACCATGCCGGTGATTTCCCGCAAGCTCTGCGTCGTGGACTCCAGCTCGGCCTGATGCGCCTGGGTGCGCTGTTTCAGATCCTGGTTGCCTGCAGCCAACTGCGTCGTGGCTTCGGCCACGCGCAGGCTGCTCTGACGCACATGCCCGACCATTTCGGCCAGGCTGGCACACATCCGGTTGAGCGCGGTGATGAGTCGCGCCGACTCGTCGCGGCCCTCGACGTCCTGCTGGCGTGTGAGGTCCCCGCTGGCCACGGCCTCCGCAACTTCCACGGCACGGCGCAGCGGACGCACGATCGAACGCGAGACCAGCCAGCTCAGCACGGTCAACCCGACGATGCCTCCCGCCAGGATGGCCACCAACGCCACTTGTCCCCACCACGCCGTGCGCTCGAACTCCTGCTGCGAGGCGGACGCCAGCCGCAGACCTGTGGCAACGGTCGTGTCGACCTGGGTGCGGTGCTTCTGGAACAGGGCCTCCAGTTGCGACAACTGCCGTCGGGCCGCATCGGCGCGCCCCGCCTTGAGGTCGGCCACCACCGCTCGGCTCAACTCGAACAGGCGCGTCGCCTGCTCGCCAGAACGCCCGAACAACTCGTCTGCACGGGCGCTCGGCAAATGCCGGGACCAGAAGGCGGCACGGGCCTGGTACGTCTGCTCGTGTCGCTGAATCTCGTCGTGCAACGTCTGCGCCGAAATCGAACCTTCCAGGGCCTGGGAAGCCGCCAGGCGCAACTCCACGAGGTACATCGGCGGCGGCAGGACATCGGCCACCACATCCTTGGCCTCGAAAGCCGCCTGCGCGCTGCGTCCGAGCTGATGCAGGGCCACCGATCCTGCCCCGACGCAACTGCACGTGATCACCCCACTGATCACGGCAATGGCGATTTGACGGGTCCCCACCGACCACCGGTTCAGAAATTTCATGTCCGCTCTGTCTCGTTGCCTGATTCACGTCGCTGGATTGCGACGGGAAGACGATTCTGAGCGGGGTGCCGAAACTCCAAATTTGCGAAAACGCGCCGATTCCGGGCACATCCCCGGCGACGGTGGGGTCAAACCAACAGTGCGACCCTAGACCGTCCGCAAAGCGTGCGATGCCGCGGCCAGCGAGGTGATCCGATCCCAGTCGCCCGCCTTCACCGCGTCGGCGGGCGTCAGCCAGGAACCGCCGCACACCTTCACGTTGGGGAGCGCGAGAAACTGTGGAGCCGTCTCCGGGGTGAGCCCACCGGTCGGGCAGAACACCACGTCATGGAACGGACTGGCCCAGGCCTTCAGCAGGGGCACCCCGCCGACGGCCGTGGCCGGAAACAGCTTGAGGAAGCGATAGCCGTCGGCATTGGCCGTCATCACCTCGCTGGCGGTGGACACCCCGGGCAGCAGCGGCAGCCCGAGGTCCAGACAGGCCCGGCCGATCTCGCTGGTGTACCCGGGGCTCACGGCAAACCGACCACCGACGGCCTTCACGGCCTGGGCGTCGGCGACCGAGCGGACCGTGCCCGCCCCCACGATGGCGTCCGGCACCTCGGCGATCATGGCCTCGATGCACGCCAGGGCCGCGGGCGTGCGCAGCGTCACCTCCAGCACCTTGACGCCTCCGGCCACCAAGGCGCGGGCCATGGGCACCGCATCCTCGACGCGATCGATGACGATGACCGGGATGACGGGGCCGTGAGGGATGAGATCCAGCGTGTTCATGGGGGAAGACTCCTGCGGTTCCAAAATGGGGTTCACAGCCACGTGACAGCACCCTCTTCGGCGCTGCGGGCGTTGCGGCGCATGCCGCCGAAGAGTTCGCGGCCGAGGCCGTGGCCGGCGTCCTCGGCCAGCTCGACCGGGCGGGTGGCCGGGGAACGGGCGTCCCACTCGGCGGGAGACACCAGCACGTCCAGCGTGCCCGTGACAGCGTCCAGACGGACGATGTCGCCGTTGCGCACACGGCCCAACGGGCCTGCGGCCAGGGTCTCCGGGCTCACGTGGATGGCGGCGGGCACCTTGCCCGAAGCCCCGCTCATGCGACCGTCGGTGACCAGCGCCACCCTGTGGCCCCGGTCCTGCAACACCGCCAGCGGTGGTGTGAGCTTGTGCAACTCGGGCATGCCGTTGGCCTGGGGCCCCTGGAAACGCACCACGGCCACAAAATCCCGGTCCAGCTCTCCCGCCTTGAATGCCTGCTGCAGTTGTTCCTGAGAATCGAACACCCGGGCCGGTGCTTCGATGACGTGGCGCTCAGGCGGCACCGCGCTGACCTTGATGACCGCCCGTCCCAGGTTGCCCTGCAGCAGGCGCAGGCCCCCGGTCTCGCTGAACGGAGCCCCAGCCGGCCGCACAACGGAATCGTCCGAAGGGGCTTCAGGCAACGGCTGCCACTGCACCTGCCCGTCACCCGCCAGGGACGGACGCAATCCATAGGCCGCCATGCCACCATCGGCCACCGTCAGGACGTCGGCGTGCAGGCATCCCGCCCGCTGCAGCTCACGCAGCACCCAGGAAGGACCGCCAGCCGCCTGGAACTGGTTCACATCCGCCTTGCCGTTGGGGTAGACGCGGCTGAGCAGAGGCACACAGGCGGACAGATCGGAAAAATCCGTCCAATCGATCAGGATGCCCGCCGACCGGGCCACCGCCACCCAGTGGATCAGGTGGTTGGTGGAGCCGCCCGTGGCCAGCAGAGCCGCCATGGCATTGACGATGCATCGTTCGTCCACCACCCGGCCGATCGGCGTCGGGCGCTCGCCCCCCGCCCGCAAGGTGAGCAGGGTGCGCACCGCCTCGCGGGTCAGGGCCTCGCGCAGGGGATCGTGTGGGTGGATGAATGCGGCCCCGGGCACATGCAGGCCCATGGCCTCCAGCAGCATCTGGTTGGAATTGGCCGTGCCGTAGAACGTGCAGGTGCCGGCACCGTGATAGGCCGCCGACTCCGCCCGCAGGAGTTCCTCCCGGCCCACCAGCCCCTGGGCAAACTGCTCCCGCACCCGGGACTTCTCACTGTTCGACAACCCGCTGCCCATCGGACCCGCCGGCACAAAGACACACGGCAGATGTCCGAAATGCAGCGCCCCGATCAGCAGTCCCGGAACGATCTTGTCGCACACCCCCAGCAGGAGCGCACCGTCGAACACATCGTGCGACAACCCGACCGCCGTGGCCATCGCGATCGTGTCGCGTGAGAACAGGCTCATCTCCATGCCCGGCAACCCCTGGGTCACGCCATCGCACATGGCCGGCACACCCGAGGCCACCTGCACTGTGGCACCCAGGCGATGGGCCTCGTCGCGGATCACGGCCGGATAGCCCTCGTAGGGCTGGTGGGCCGACAGCATGTCGTTGAAGGCGGTCACCACCGCCAAGTTCGGGGCCCGCTCGGCCACCACCCGAAACTTGTCACTGGGCTCCAGCGCAGCAAAAGCGTGTGCCACGTTGGCACACCCCATGCGGTCCACCCCCTTGGGGCGACCGAACAGACGATCCACCCGCGCCAGATAGGCCGCCCTGGAGGCTTGGCTGCGTTCGCGGATGCGTTCGGTGATGGCGATGATCTCGGGTTTCACGGGGCGGTCCTCGCTGACAGTACAAGGCCGTGACACTCACCCTGAAACCAGGAGGAACATACAGCCAGAAATGACGTAACCAAATTACATCACCGATCCAGCTCCCTTGGCCGTCCGGGCGAAAAAAAACCGTGTCGGGCACACGTCCTCGACACGGTCGGGATCCGCTCGCAGGCGGATCTCACAGCGGGGTCACGCTCAAGGGGCGTCGACCAGGCGAATCTCCACGCGGCGGGCTTCCTGCTTGTCGGCGCCACCGGTGGTGACTTCCGGCTTGCGCAGCAGCACGCGATCGGCGGCCACACCCAGGTCCACGAGCGCGGCGCGAACGGCCTTGGCGCGGTTCTTGGCGAGTTCGGCGTTCAGGGCTGCATCACCCGAATCGTCGTGGTAACCCGACACGAGCACCTTCTTGCCGGCATCGGCGTTCAGGGCCGACACCGTGCCTTCAAGCGTCGTCTTGGACTCGGCGTTGACGTCCGCAGCGCCGGAGGCGAAGTACACCGTGGCCAGAGGCGCGCCGGTGACGGTGAAATCGATCAGGTTGTCTGCGGCGGCAGCGATTGCGGATCCGGCAGCCACGATGGCTCCACCCACACCACCCACGGCCGAGGCAGAAGCATCCACGGTGGCGTCCACCAGGCCCGAAGCGGCAGCGTCCACGCCCGAAGCGGCCGTCACGACCGACGACATCGGGGCTGAGGCCGGCTTGCCCGTGCGCATCACTGCATAACCGATCACGCCCAGCAGCAGCACCGCCACCGTCGTGAACACCACCCACAGACCCACCTTGCGACTGTCGTCGCGATCGTCGTCGCTCATGCAACCTCCTCATGTGTGAAAGAAGTCCTGAAGTGTAGTGCCCCTACAGGGTGCATACCTATACTCGCGGCATGAAACCGATCGCCGATTTGCGCAAGAACTACGAAGCCGGGGAACTCGACGAGGCCTCGTCGGCCGAGCAGCCGCTCAGGCAGTTTGAGCAGTGGCTTCAGGAGGCGCTGGACCGCCAGGTCCCCGAGCCGAATGCCATGACCTTGGCCACCGTGGGCGCTGAAGGCCGCCCCTCCACCCGCATCGTGCTGATCAAGGGAATCGATGCACGCGGACTGGTCTGGTACACCAATTACCTCAGCCGCAAGGGCCAGGAGCTGGCCGCGCACCCCTGGGCCGCGCTGCAGTTTCACTGGGTCGAGCTCGAACGGGTCGTGCGCATCGAGGGTCGGGTCGAAAAAGTCAGTGAGGCGGAATCCGACGCCTACTACCGCAGTCGCCCCCTGGACTCCCGGCTCGGCGCCTGGGCCTCGCCCCAGAGCGAGGTCATCTCATCACGCACCGTGCTGGTGGGCAACGCCGCCAAGGCGGCCGCACAACACGGCCTCAACCCGCCGCGCCCGCCACACTGGGGAGGCTATCGGCTGGTGCCCGAGCGCTGGGAGTTCTGGCAAGGACGACCGTCGCGACTGCACGACCGCATCGTGTATCGGCTCGACCAGGGAAGCTGGTTGCGACAACGACTGGCCCCCTGAAGGCCGCCACCCTCTACCGAGACGACTTCGGCCCGCACCTGTTGTGGCCTGGCATCGCATGGACATCCTGTACGCCTTCAAGCCCCTGGTGACCGCCCTGGTCCAGCCGCCCGGCGGTCTGGTCCTGTTGGCACTGTGGTGCCTGCACCGAATGAAACCGACGCGCAGGGCCTGGCAACTCGCCGGCTTTGCGTCGCTGTCCCTGATCTGGCTGATGTCGTGCGAGGGAACCGGACGCCTGCTGCTGGAGCACGTCTTGCGACCTCCTGCGGCCCTTGATGCCCGCGCGCTGGGAGCCATCGCACAAGGTGCCACCTCGTCCGCCGAAGAGGTCGTCCTCGTGCTGGGCTCGGGGCGGTATGCCGAAGCGACCGAATACGGGGATCAGGGCACGCTCACGCCCTATGGCATGGTGCGCCTGCACTATGGCGCCTGGCTGGCTCGACAGACCGGCCGACCGCTGGCCTACTCAGGAGGCGTCGGCTGGGGCCAGACCCACGGCCCCTCCGAAGCCGACATTGCCGAACACATCGCACGCGACAGCTGGCAGCAGACGTTTCGGGTCAAGGAAGGCCGCTCCCGCGACACCCGCGAGAACGCCCAGAAGACATTGCCCTTGCTGGCCCAGGTGGGGGTGCGCCGGGTGTATCTGGTCACCCACAGCTGGCACATGCCCCGCGCGCTGCGCCATTTCGCCGCCGCAGCGGCCCCGCACGGCATCGAGGTCGTTCCCGCCCCGATGGGATTTCCTCGCAGCGACGCGATCCGGATCCTGGCCTGGATTCCGACCATGGGTGGCTTCCAGCTCGTCCACGCCGTCACGCACGAACTGCTGGGCCTGGCCGCCGGAGCCTGAGCCCGGTCGACCCCGGACGCGGAGACGCCCCATGAGGCCGCTGCCGGGCGTTCGCGCGGCGGAGCCGTGCCGACGGAGTCAGCGTGCCGCCCCCCCCCGACCAGAAGACGACAACCGATCCCACAGCCCCTGCATGCGCTGCCCGACCGCCGCATCCATCTCGATGGGCCGGCCCCACTCGCGCGACGTCTCGCCTGGCCATTTGTGGGTGGCGTCCAGGCCCATCTTGCCGCCGAGTCCCGACACGGGGGAAGCAAAGTCCAGATAGTCGATGGGCGTGTTCTCGACCAACGTCGTGTCGCGCACCGGGTCCATGCGGGTGGTGATCGCCCAGATCACCTCCTGCCAGGAGCGCGTGTCCACGTCGTCGTCCACCACCACGATGAACTTGGTGTACATGAACTGGCGCAAAAAGCTCCAGATGCCGAACATCAGCCGCTTGGCATGGCCCGGATAGGCCTTGCGGATGCTGACCACCGCCATGCGGTAACTGCAACCTTCGGGCGGCAGGTAAAAATCGACGATCTCGGGAAACTGGCGGCGCAGGATGGGCACGAAGACCTCGTTGAGCGCCACGCCGAGCACCGCCGGTTCATCGGGCGGTTTACCGGTGTAGGTCGAGTGGTAGATCGGATCGTCCCGGGTGGTGATGCGCCCGATCTCGAAAACGGGAAACCAGTCCTGCTCGTTGTAATAGCCGGTGTGGTCACCGTACGGCCCCTCCAGCGCGTGCAGATACCCCCCTCGCTCTTCCAACGGGATGCCGAATTCCGACATGCCCTTGAACCCCTTGGGCGCGGTCGGGATATGACCTTCGAGCACGATCTCCGCCGACGCTGGCACCTGCAGCATCAGGCCCGCCTCACCCACACCGCTGTCGGCCACCTCGGTGCGGCCGCCCCGCAGCAAGCCCGCGAACTGATACTCCGACAGCGTGTCCGGTACCGGCGTGACGGCCCCCAGAATGGTGGCGGGATCCGCCCCGAGCGCCACCACCAGCGGAAAGGGCTGCCCCGGATGGGCCTTGGCAAAATCTCGAAAATCGAGCGCCCCGCCCCGGTGAGCCAGCCACCGCATGATGGTCTGCCGGCGTGAGATGACCTGTTGGCGGTAGATGCCCAGGTTTTGACGGCGGCGCGGACGCGGCACGGACTGCGGCCCCCGGGTCACCACCAGCCCCCAGGTGACCAGAGGCGCCACATCACCAGGCCAGCAGTGCTGGACCGGCAAGCGCTGGAGATCGACCTCGTCACCCGTCCACACGTTTTGCTGACACACCGGCCGACGAACCAGGGCGGGCTTCATGTCCCACACCGTCTTGGCCATCTGCAGCAGGCGTCCGGCATCCTTGAGTCCCTTGGGGGGCTCCGGCTCCTTGAGCGACGCCAGCACTTCCCCGATGTCCCGCAAGGCGCTCACGTCCTGCGCCCCCATGCCCAGCGCCACCCGCTCAGGCGTGCCGAACAGATTGGTCAGGGCCCGCATACCCACGGGCCGACCGTCTCGGACGGGCTGCTCAAACAGCAGGGCGGGCCCCACGGCGCGCAAGGTGCGGTCCGACAACCACGTCATGTCCAGGTGGGTCGACACCGGATCCTGGACTGTCCACAGCGACTTCCGGGAATCCAGCAGCGCCAGGAAATCACGCAAATCTGTAAATTTCATGTTCCTCTATTACAAACAGACACATCCACCGCCGATTTGACCGGGCAATTGCCGAAAACCTACAATCGCGCGAAATCAACCCGGCGCCCACACACGGTTCTTGACAAGACTCAAGATTCCTGGGGCGATCGGCCTCACCGGAATCTTTCGTTTGCAGGGGCCTTGGCTCCCGGCAGATTATCCGGCCTGTCGCGCGACCCCTCGGGGTTCAGCCCGATTCCCATCTAGGAGACCCATGTCAGCACTGCCCCACTGGACCCACGACGTCGGCACGTCGGTGAGGCTGTTCGCCTCCGACGTCGGGCATGGGCTGCTGGCCGTGAGTCACAGCTCACTGGCCCTGATCGGTCTCGGGGTTCTGGCCGGCAGCCTGCTGATCGGGGGGCGTGACGATCTGCGCGGCACAGTCGAGGAGCATGTGCTGAGCTGGCTGCAGACCCGGCAGGAAGAGCGCATCGGAGACGTCACCGATCTCCTGGCCGAAGGCGACTACTCGGCGGTGGACCGGGCCACCGCCATCGACCCCGCCGATCTGAACCGCCAGCAGGCGGCGGTGGCAAATTGGATTTCCCGCCGCTACCGTGTGGCGCCGGAGCCCATCGGCCGGCTCGTGCAGGAAGCCTGGACCCTGGGGCACCGGGTCGGGCTGGAACCGTCGCTCATCCTGGCCATCATGGCCATCGAGTCCAGCTTCAACCCCTTCGCCCAAAGTCCCGTGGGCGCCCAGGGCCTGATGCAGGTCCTGACCCGTGTCCACGACGACAAGTACCAGGCGTTCGGCGGAAACCATGCGGCTTTTGACCCACTGACCAACCTGCGCGTGGGGGTTCAGGTACTCAAGGACTGCATCGCCAAGGCCGGCTCGGTCGAAGGCGGACTGCGCCATTACGTCGGTGCCGCCAACCTGGCCGACGATGGTGGATACGCATTCAAGGTGCTGTCGGAGCAAGGCTTCTTGCTGCAGGTGCAGCGGGGCCGCAACGTACCAGTGACGGCACGCATGCCCGTGCCACCGGTGGCGGCCGGCGACACCCCGCCGCCCGCCGCCAAGCCCGCCCGGGCCGCCACCGCGTCGGATCCGAACCTGGCGGAGCCCCCCGTCAAACGCCCCTCGACCGCCCCTCAGCGCACATTACCCAAGAACGCCAACGTCGCCCTCGTGCAGTGAGTCGTGTCTTGGCGAGCGCAGGTGGCTTCCGCTACACTGCGCAGGCCGTGCAACTGGCGTTCAAGGGCTGCGCAACACAGCCCGTGGTGGGTCAACCACCGTGGAGCACGGCCGCTGCGAGCGGATGGCGAGCAGTCGTGTTTTGCCGTGCGCCTGGGCGGCCCTCACAGGGCAACACGATCCTTCGCGGGATGGGTGTTGCCGCGCCAGTGCCGTGACGGGTCCAGCAATCATCGACAGGACTGCCCCACATGTTTGACCGCGCCTCCCACACCCTGGCCGCCATCGACCCTGAAATCGCCGCCGTCATTGCCGACGAAACGCGCCGCCAGGAAGACCACATCGAGCTGATCGCCTCCGAGAACTACACCTCGCCGGCCGTCATGGCCGCCCAGGGCTCGCAGCTCACCAACAAGTACGCTGAAGGCTACCCCGGCAAGCGCTACTACGGTGGCTGTGAATACGTCGACGTGGCCGAACAGCTGGCCATCGACCGCGCCAAGCAACTGTTCGGCGCCGAGTTCGCCAACGTGCAGCCCAACTCCGGTTCGCAAGCCAACCAGGCCGTGTTCTTCGGCCTGCTGCAGCCCGGCGACACCATCATGGGCCTGAGCCTGGCCGAAGGCGGCCACCTGACCCACGGCATGCCGCTGAACATGTCCGGCAAGTGGTTCAAGGTCGTCTCCTACGGCCTGAACGCCGCCGAAGACATCGACTACGACGCCATGGAGCGTCTGGCCCACGAGCACAAGCCCAAGCTGATCATCGCGGGCGCTTCGGCCTTCGCGCTGCGCATCGACTTCGAGCGCTTCGCCAAGGTGGCCAAGGACGTCGGCGCCTACTTCATGGTCGACATGGCCCACTACGCCGGTCTGATCGCCGCAGGCGTGTACCCCAACCCCGTGCCGCACGCCGACGTGGTCACCACCACCACGCACAAGACCCTGCGCGGCCCGCGCGGCGGCCTGATCCTGATGCGCGGCGA
>CAYYCN010000052.1:0-20391 GCA_964470355.1 uncultured Sphaerotilus sp. | reverse complement strand
GGACGAACTGGCTCCCGAGGACAAGCTGGCTGTGGCCCGCGCTCGCAAGATCCAGCGTTTCCTGTCCCAGCCGTTCCACGTGGCTGAAGTGTTCACCGGCTCGCCCGGCAAGTACGTGCCGCTGAAGGAAACCATCCGTGGTTTCAAGATGATCGTGGCCGGCGAGTGCGATCACCTGCCCGAGCAGGCGTTCTACATGGTCGGTACCATCGACGAAGCCTTCGAGAAGGCGAAGAAGATGCAATAAGGCGTGGGTGGCCGCGCGGTGGGTTTTCCCGCCATGCGGCTCCTGCACCTGCATCGCTTCTTCCACTTTAAGAAAGACCGAGCATGGCCACCATCCAAGTCGACGTCGTCTCCGCAGAAGAGTCCATCTTCTCGGGCGAAGCGAAATTCGTCGCGCTGCCGGGCGAGAACGGCGAGCTGGGCATCCTGCCCCGCCACACGCCGCTGATCACCCGCATCAAGCCCGGTGCCGTCCGCATCGAGCGTGCCGACAACGGTGAAGAAGAGTTCGTGTTCGTGGCCGGCGGCATCCTTGAGGTGCAACCGAATCGCGTGACCGTTCTGGCCGACACCGCCATCCGCGGTCACGATCTGGACGAAGCCAAGGCGACGGAAGCCAAGCGCGTTGCGCAGGAAGCCGTCCAGAACGCCAAGACCGATCTGGACTTGGCTCGTGCACAAGGCGAATTCGCTGCCATGGCTGCTCAGCTGGCTGCCATTCGCAAGTTTCGCAAGAAATAAAATCACGGGTCGGGCCCCTTGAGGCCCCCCGATGAACCTGACGCCCGTCACGGCCCTCGTCGTGTCGGGCGTTTGTCTTTGTTGTCCCCACCCTGGGATCTTGCATCCTAACCTTGTCCGAGGAACGCCATGTTCGCTCCCCTGCAGAACGACACCTTCCTGCGCGCGCTGCGTCGCCAACCCACCGAGCACACCCCCGTCTGGCTGATGCGGCAGGCCGGTCGCTATCTGCCGGAGTACTGCGCCACGCGTGCCAAGGCCGGCAGCTTCATGGGTCTGGCCACGAACGTGGACTACGCCACCGAAGTCACGCTGCAGCCGCTGGAGCGCTATCCGCTCGACGCGGCCATTCTGTTCTCCGACATCCTGACCGTGCCGGACGCGATGGGTCTTGGCCTGAGCTTCGCGGCGGGGGAAGGTCCGAAGTTCGCCAAGGTGCTGCGTGACGAGGCCTCGATCGCGGCGCTGGAAGTGCCGGACATGGCCAAGCTGCGCTACGTTTTCGACGCCGTCACGTCGATCCGCAAGGCGCTGAATGGACGGGTTCCGCTGATCGGCTTCTCCGGCAGTCCGTGGACGCTGGCGTGCTACATGGTGGAAGGTGGTGGCAGCGACGACTACCGGCAGGTCAAGTCGCTGATGTATTCGCGTCCGGACCTCATGCACCGCCTGCTGGCCGTGACGGCCGATGCCGTGGCGCTCTATCTGAACGAACAGATGAAGGCCGGGGCGCAAGCCGTGATGGTGTTCGACAGTTGGGGGGGGGTGCTGGCCGACGGGGCGTTCCAGGAGTTCAGCCTGGCCTACACCCGCCGGGTGCTGGAGCAGCTTGATCGCCAGGTGAACGGCGAAGACATCCCGCGCATTGTGTTCACCAAGGGTGGCGGTCTCTGGTTGGACGAGATGGCCGAATTGCCGACTGATGCGCTGGGCCTGGACTGGACCATGGACCTGGGCAAAGCACGTGAGCGTGTGGGCCACAAGGTGGCGCTGCAGGGCAACCTGGACCCCAACGTGCTCTTTGCGCCGGCGGAGCGCATCGAGGCCGAAGCTCGCCGTGTGCTGGATCGTTTCGGTCCCCACGCCGGCCATGTCTTCAATCTGGGGCATGGCATCAGTCAGTACACGCCGCCGGAATCGGTGGAGGTGTTGGTGCGCACGGTGCACGAGCATTCCCGCTTCTTGCGCGCCGGCCGGTGATGCGGCGGCGCCCTTGAGGTGCTGTGAGGGGTTGCCACTTTTGGGGGCAACCCAACCCAAGACCTTGAAAAGAAAAGCGGATCCTGAGGGGTCCTCCCGCTGTGCACAACCTTGTCCACAGAAAGAGTGAACAACCTCAAAGGGCCATTCTTTTCAATCATTTATCCAAGAAAACTCGACTCGACCTCAACGATCGCCGCTATTTGTCCCCAGAAATCGGGCAGCGAGAGGGGCCTCGATCGGTTACTTCAAAACGGGCGCGCAAGTCCCTGATTGTTTTTGTAGTGTGTTGATTCATAAGGGATTGATTGTGTCGATCTGTAATTCGAGACGGAAGACAGTCGACCGCCATCCTCGGGTCTTTCCCACCTTGTGGGGGCCTTGCCCACAAAGTTATCCACAGAAATGACCTCTGTTCAGCCGCTGATCCGGTCCCACCGGCTGAAGGTTCTGGTAGACCTTCCGCGCCACGCGGGCTTGAGTGACGCCCTCGACTACCGGTCCGACGCGCCGTGCGACGTCGGCCGCCTCGTGCGCGTGCCCCTGGGGCGTCGGGATGTGCTTGGCCTGTGCGTTGAATGTGAACCGTTGGAGATCGGTGGGACCCCTCCAGCGGATCTGAGGCCGGAGGGTGACGAGGCGGACGACGGGCGGGGTGCCAACCCCCTGCGGCCCGTGCTGGAGCAATGGCACATGCTGCCGCCGCTGGATGCCGGATGGCTGCAATTGCAGGCCTTCGCTTCGTCGTACTACCAGCGCGGCTGGGGCGAAATGGCCTTGTCCAGTCTCCCTTCGGCCTTGAAGTCCCTCGATGGTGTGCAATTGCAGCGAAGGCTCAAACGTCTTCAGAAGTCCTGGCGAGGCGAAGGGGTTGAAGTCGGGTTGGTGGGGCTTCCTCGCGGGGAGGCCGAGACCTGGCCTGAGCTCACCCCGGAGCAGGCCGATGTGCTGTCGTCGCTGGAGCGCCACGAGCCCGCTACGTTTTTGCTGCACGGCGTCACGGGCAGCGGCAAGACCGAAGTGTTCCTGCAGGAAGCCGAACGTGTGATGGCCCAGGGCCGTCAGGTGCTGTTGCTGGTGCCGGAGATCAACCTCACACCGCAACTTCAGTCCCGCGTGGCGGCGCGGTTCCCTCAGCGTCGACTGGCGGTGCTCCACAGCGGGCTCACGCCGGCCCAGCGCCTGCAGAACTGGCTGGCCGCCCATCTGGGGCTGAGCGACATCGTGCTGGGCACACGAATGGCGGTGTTCGTGCCGCTGCCTCGCCTGGGGTTGATCGTCGTCGACGAGGAGCACGATCCGTCGTACAAGCAGCAGGACGGCGCGCGCTATTCGGCCCGGGATCTGGCCGTGTACCGGGGGCGTCAGCAGCGGGCCAACGTGCTGCTGGGTTCGGCCACGCCGTCATTGGAGTCGTGGATGAACTCCGGGCCGGCGCAGGAGGGGGGCGGTCGCTATTTGCGCCTGTCGATGCCCAGTCGCATCGGTGCCGGGGATTTGCCCCGGGTGCGCCTGGTGGACCTCAATGAGGTCGCAGCCAAGCACGGCAAGCAGGCGATGCGTGAGCAGCCTGTGGCCCCCGAACTTCTGGAGGCTTTGCACGAGCGGCTGGAGCGGGGGGAGCAAAGCCTCATTCTTTTGCAGCGACGGGGCTATGCACCGGTGCTGCACTGCACGGGCTGTGGGTGGAAAAGCGGGTGTCCGCACTGCAGCGCCTGGCGCGTCTTCCACAAGGCCGACCGCACGCTGCGGTGCCATCACTGCGGCAGCGGTGAGCGTGTGCCCCGCGCCTGCCCCGACTGCGGAGACCCGGACATCCAGCCCCTGGGACGAGGCACCGAGCGGGTGGAAGAGCAGTTGGCGGCCTTGTTGCCGCAGGCTCGAATCGCCCGCATCGACGCGGACACGACCCGCACCTCCGGCAGCCTGGAGCGCCAACTGGCCGAGGTGCATGACGGGGATGTGGACATCCTCGTGGGCACGCAAATGGTTGCCAAGGGCCATGATTTCCGCCGCATGACCCTGGTGGCGGCGTTGTCGGCGGACGCCGCCCTGTTTTCCAGTGACTTTCGTGCGCCGGAACGCCTGTTTGCCCTGCTGATGCAGGCCGGAGGACGGGCGGGGCGCGATGCCTGCCTGGCGGCCCGCAGCGAGATGTGGATCCAGACGTGGAACCCGGAGCATCCGGTGTTTGCGGCCCTGCGGCGTCACGATTACGCAGCGTTTGCGGCCGAGCAACTGGAAGAGCGCCGGCAGGCCGGCATGCCGCCCTATGGGGCCCACGCCCTTTTGCGTGCCGATGCACCCACGCAGGAGTCGGCACAGGCCTTTCTTCGCCATGCGGAGGCTGGGGCTCTGGCGTTGCAGGCCGACCCCGCTTCGCGTTGGGGCGATGTGTTCGTGTATGCGCCCGTGCCCGCCACGATGCAGAAAATCGCCGACATGGAACGTGCGCAGATGCTCCTGGAGGCGCCGTCGCGCGCGCTGTTGCAAGCGTTCCTGAGCGTGTGGATGGCCTGGATGCGTGAGACGGCTTCCCAGGCGCCGCGTGTCACCCGTTGGGCCGTGGACGTCGATCCGTTGCTCATCTGAACGGGGTGTCGCACTCTGCGAAACTGCGGTCTTCCGACACCGACCGGTAACGGTCGCCCTTGTCCTGCCGAGCGACGCCGATGTCCCACGCCGAACCGTTCCAGACCCCAGACCCGGTCCTTCCACTGGAGACGGTGCCCGAAGCGCACCTGCCGCCGCAGACCCAGGGGACGGAGTCCCCCGCCTCGAAGGGCAGCGGGCTGCAACTGGCGATCGTCGGTGCGGGCCCGGCTGGGCTGGCCCTGGCCCTACATGCCTCTCGACGGCTGCCCCAGGCCCGCATCACGGTCTATGACCGTTGGCCGGTGCAACACGACCTGCGGTCGGACCGGCGTACCCTGGCGTTGTCCTTGGGCAGTGTGCAGTTCCTGCAGCGGCTGGGCCTCTGGGAGGCGGTTGGGCCCCTCACCGCGCCGATCCTGCGGGTGCATGTGTCGCAGGTTCAACCGGATCTGGCCGCCCTGTGCGGGCTGGACAGCGGGGCTGAGGTGACCATTGACCACACCGATGTGTCCGTGCCTCAGCTGGGTGCGGTGGTGCCCTATGGGACGCTGGTGGCCCCGATGCGCGAGGCGTGGCTGGCCCGTTGTGCGGCCGACCCCGAACACTGCCAGGCCCGGCTGGGCGAGGCCGTCCAGCGCATCGAGACCGTGCCGGGCGGCGCCCGCGTGACGCTGGCGTCCGCGCCCGAGTGTCCGCAAGTGCATGAGCTGGCTGTCGTGGCTGAAGGGGGGGTGTTTGCGGAGCAGGCCCGCAAGGCCGTGGTGCACGACTACCGGCAGACGGCCTGGGTGGGTACCGTCGAATTGGAGGGTGGGGCGCACGGGCTGGCCATCGAGCGCTTCACGAATCAGGGGCCGCTGGCCCTGTTGCCGTTGCCGGATGCGTCGGAGGGGGCGCGGAACCGCGCCGCGTTGGTGTGGTGTGTGCCGACCGATGACGATCCCGTCCGATCCCTGGAGACGCCGCAGCGATTGGCCGTGCTCCAGCACTGGCTCCCAGCCGTTGCAGGCCGTCCGGTGGCCCTGAGTCCCCTGAAAGACTTCGCGCTCGGGCTCAATGCCGAGCGCACGCTGGTGCAGGGCCGAACGGTGCGCATCGGCAATGCCGCACAGACGCTGCATCCGGTGGCTGGGCAGGGCCTCAATCTGGGACTGCGAGACGTTTTTGCCCTGGTGGAGCGCCTGGAGCGCTCGCGCGATTTGACGGCGGCGCTCTCTGGCGTGGAGTGGGCGCGAGCCCCGGATCGCTGGAGCCTGATCGCCGCCACGGACTTCCTCGCCCGCAGCTTCACCTGGAAGTTGCCCGGCCTCAGCACCTTGACGGGCGTGGGCTTGTCTTGCGTGCAGCACCTGCCGGGCGTGCGGCAGGCCCTGGCGCGGCACCTGATGTTCGGCCGGCGCTGAACGGAACTCCAGATGGCCCTCAGGCCCGTCGGGCAGCAGGCGGGCCGCTCGGCCCGACCTTTGCGCAGGAGGCCGGGCCCGGATTCAACGACCGAGCACGCGGTGCTCCAGTGCGGGCAGTTGGCGCCGCACCCGGTGGGTGACCTCCAGATCGACGTCGCCCAGGACCACCCCTTCCCCTTCCGGCAGAACACTCACGATCCGTCCCCACGGGTCGATCAACATGCTGTGGCCCCAGGTGCGCCGACCGTTGGCGTGGGCGCCCCCCTGCGCGCTGGCCAGCACCCAGCATTGGTTTTCGACGGCACGTGTGCGCAGCAGCAGTTCCCAGTGGGCTTCGCCCGTGGGGTGCGTGAAGGCTGCCGGCACGACGATGAGGTCGCACGGTGGATTCATCATCGTGCGGTAGAGCTCCGGAAAGCGCAGGTCGTAGCAGATCGACAAGCCCACGCGCAGCGTTGGACCACTGCGCAACGGCGCATCGAAGGTCACGGGATCCTGGCCGGGCAGCAGGGTCTGGGCCTCGTCATAGCGACGCTCGCCGTCGTCGAAACGGAAGAGGTGAATCTTGTCGTAGCGGGCCGCCATCTGACCGTCCGGACCGAAGGCCAGGCAGCTGTTGAATGCCCGGTCGCTGTGACCCGGGGCCTGCAGGGGCAAGGTGCCTCCGATGATCCACACCCCATGGGTGCGCGCCAGATCGGCCAGGGCCTGCTGGATGGGTCCTTGGCCTGGGGTTTCGGCGATCTTCAGCTTGTCCGCGTCGCGCAGGCCCATCTGGCAGAAGTACTCGGGCAAGGCGACGAGCTCTGCCCCGGCGGAGGCGGCCTCGGCGACGCCACGGCGAGCGTGTTCGAGGTTTTCATCCAGGTCGGGGCTGGACACCATCTGGAAGGCTGCGATCTTCATGGCGTGATGGTAGCGGCGGTGGGTTTGTCCTGCTGACGCGCGGCGGGTGCGGTTTCCGGAGAGGCCGCGATCTGGGCGGCGGCCGCCCCTCGGGGATCGGCGCCTGAGGAGGCGATTTCCGGGTGGGGGACGGGTGTGCGATGGGCGACGGGGGCCACTTTGGGCTCGTCCCAGGTGCCGGTCACGAGAAATTCGCGGGTGGCGGCTTCGGTCAGCGGTTTGCTGAGGAACATCTGGCCGATGAAGGTGCCCAGCCCGATTGCAGGGTTGATGACCGCGTAGGCCAGGGAGGCCGCGCCCGCGTCCAGGTCCGGCACCACCCAGATCCGCAGGTTCTGCGTTTCTCCGGCCAGGTCGGCCTGCCCTTCGGTGAGCACCAGGGCCTGGACACCCCGCATGCGCAGGTTGCGGGTGGTGGCCACACCGCGCTGGACGGTCACCTGGCCGTCGATGTGGTCGAAGGTGAAGCCTTTCTGGAACACATCGCGGAAGTCGAGCAGCAACCGCCGGGGCAGGGATTGCAGGCTCAAGATGCCCAGCAACCGCGCCACGCCCGGTTCGGCCTGAAGGAACTGGCCGCGTTGCAGGTCCAGGGTCATCTGGCCGGCCAGCGAAGCGATGTTGAACTGGGTGGGGGAGCCTTGCCAGTCCAACTGGCCGATCAGCGCGCCCTTGCCGCCCCGCAGGGCCCCGGGCTGCCCCAGATGGCTGAGCAGGGCGCCGGCATCGCTCACGTCCAGGCGGAAGGTCATGCGGGTGGCGTTGGGTCCGGCCTGTCCGCGTCCCGGGGGAAGCCAGCGACCGACGGCCTGAAGTTCGGCTCCTTCCTGCTTGAGGCTCAGGCGTTTGAGCAGCCAGGCCCCGGCGGCCTGGGTATTGCCCAGTTCGATCTGGTGTCCGGCCTGCAGCACCAGCTTGCCCAGATCCTTGTCGCCCAGACGGAAACGGTCGGCTTCCAGGTCGATGTCCGGCAAGCGGCGCGGCGCCTCGGCGGCGGCTCCGGTCGAGGGCAGGGTTGCCCCGAGGCCTGAGCTGCCGCTGACGCCGGGGGCGGTCCGGGCGGAGGGGCCTGGGTCGTCAGGCAATTCCAGCCGGGACAGGCGGGCGCGCAACTGGGACGGCAAGCGCGAATCGAACGGCAGCAACATCGCCACGGATCCCGCCAATTGCGACGCCTGCACCGGACCGTTCCAGACCTGACCTTCCTGCCGGCTGTCGCGGCGCAGGGTGGCCACCACCTGGCTGAATTCCCGCGGGCCGACCTGCAGGCGGGCGGTGCGCATCAGGATTTCGTTGGGGGCGTAGCCGCTTTCCACGCGCGTGGGTCCCGGGTCGAGCAGCCCCACCGATTCGGCCTGGTCCTGCCAGCTCAGCCAGGACTCGGCCTGCGTGACCGGCAAGTCGATCTGCAGCCTCACGCCCTGGCTGGGCCACGCCGCGGGCGATTGCAGGGCGGCCGTACCGACTTGCAGCAGGCCGCGCTGGACTTTGGCTTCCGGTGTCAGGTCGCGCACGTACTGCGCGCGCAGCAGCGGTCCGAGGTCGACCCGCACGGTTTCCAGCGGTCGGCCGGGAGGGGCGTCCGGGGCCGGCTGGATGCGCACCTGCAGAGGCAAGCTGGACGCGGACGGCTTGGAGAAGGGGGCTGGCGCTTGCAGCGCCAGACCGGTCAGGGGGCTGTCGACTTGCAGCGACATGCCGCGGGGGTCGAAGCCGAGGTCCAGGCGGTATTCGCTCTCACCGCTGAGGAACCGGGCCAGGGGCGCGACAAAGCCCAGCTCGGGGGCTTCGCGCAGTCCCGCCGCGGTGGCCAGGCCCTGCCCGAGCACCCGGATGTGGCCGTCGGGCTGTGTGCCGCCCGACAGCGTCACCGACCCGCCGAGGCCGCGGGCGCGGGTGTCGTGGAGCTTGAAGCCGCGCTCGTCGAACTCGATCCGGCCCTGCGCCCCGTCGAGCCTGGGCACGTCGGGGCGGAGGCGAAGGGTGTTGTGGTCCAGCGTGACCAGGCCCTTGACCGTGCTGCGTTCCATGTCCGCCAGGGGCAGCGCCAGCTTCAGGTCCAGCGTGGCGGAGCCGCTGGCGGAGGCGGGGGCCAGCACGTCGTGGATCCAGCGCCCGACCGGGCTTTCGGCCACGTAGCGCAGTCCGTCCTGCAAAGGGCCTCGCCCCCGGCCTTCGATGTGCAGCACCGGTTGGTGCACGAAGTCGTCGATGCGGGCGTTCACGGGCGAGAGTTGAAAGGTGCCGCTGCCCGTCTGGGCGAGGCCTGCCCGTGCGTCCTTGACCCGCATGCTCTGCCCCTCGAAGGTGAGCAGACCCGACACCCCGGTGAGGGGGGGCCAGTGGTCGCGCGAGCCGGGCGGCTGCGGGGCGACGTCGTAGCGCACGTCTTCGACCTGCGCCTCGATGCGGAAGGTGCCCGAGCGACCGTCGGCCCAGGGAAAGTGCTCCAGCGGACCTTGTACCCGGGCCTTCACGGCGCGTGCGTGGCCGGCCTGGATGCCGTCGCGCACGTAGTGCCGGGTGGCTGGCGGGATCTGAAGGGGCAGGTAGCGGTGCACGCGGTTGGCTTCGGCCCGTTCCAGGCGGGTGTCGAGCGTGAGGGTGCCGGGCAGGCGTGGTTGGCGTTTCCCGTCGCCCGTCTGCCACTGGCCCGAAAGGCTGCCGGCCGCGTCGGCGTTGGCAAACCGGGCCCGCTTCACCTGAACGGTCCAGTCGGCGCCCTGGCCGCTCCAGTTCAGATCGGCGTCGAGCTGTTCCATGGGCACCCGGGGCTCTTCAAAGACACCCGGAAATTCGAGCAATCCCTGGCGGATCGCCACCGTGGCCGATCCACCTTGCTCGTCGGCCTTGAAGCGGATGTCGGCTCCTTGCAGGCCGGGGCGTCCCGGCAGCGGGTGTGCGGCGGTGCTGCGGGCGGATTCGCGGCCGCGGACCGCCAGGTTCTGGCCCGACCCTTCGGCCGACCATCGCTGGGGCTGACGCCACGGGCCGGTCCACTTCCACTGCACTTCCGCCAGTGAACCGGCGGGCGCGGCCTGCTGGAGCTGGTCACGCGCTGGGCCGCTGGGCAGCAGGGGCACGGCGATGCGGGTCGCCAAGGCCAGGTCGAGCCGGGAGGCTTTCAGGTGCCCGGCGGTCCATTCGCCATCGGGTCCGGTCAGTTCGATCTGCCAGTCCGACGGCTGCCACACCTGCGGGGTTTGCGAACCTTCTCCGGGCAGTTCGAAACGCCAGCCCGTGGCGTCGAGGCGCCACGATTGGCCCGGGGTTCGTCGGGCGCGCAACACGCCCTGAAGCTGCGCCACGATCAGCGAGGTGCCGGGTTCTGCACCCTGGATCCGCAGGTGCGGCACCGACAGGCGCGCGTCGAGACCGGTCCATTGGCCGCGGTCCACTTCGGTGGTGGTGTCGAGGTGAAACCGGGCGTCCTGCACGGTCGCAGGGGCCGTGGGCCACCATCGTCGCAGGGCGTTCCACTCGACCTCCGGCCAACGGAGCTGGACCGAGCCCCGCCAGCGCATCCAGTCCCCCGGATGCTGCAGGCGCGCCCACAGCGGCGACTTCATGTCCGCTTCGACATTCAGCCGCTTCCCCAGGATCGCAGGGGGGGTCGCCTCCAGCGCCAGACGGTGGCGGCCCGCGTGGTGGGTCAGCTCCAGGTTCACGTCCTGCAGGTCCAGCGGTTCTGCGGAGCCCTGTTCGTCGATCCAGCGCAGCCGCCCGCCGTGGATCACCCAAGCGCCTTGCGTGAGCAGCCAGTCGGCGGCCGGAGACGGCTCGTCGGTCTGGCTCTGGCTGGACACGGGGATGCCGCCGACGGAAAACCGGCCGTCGGCCAGGCGTCGCACGGTGAGGTCTGGAGATTGAAGTTCGATGCGATCCAGGTGGGGCTGCCAGCCCGATCCGCTGCGTGGCAGCAGCGACCCCGGGGTGATCGTGACCCTCACCCGTTCCAGTTCCAGACCGGCCTGCCCCTGGGGATCCTGGACCTTCAGCCCGTGGATCTCCACCACCGGGGCCCAGAGGTTGCCCTGCACCGACACGGACGACAGGTGCACGGGAACGCCCAGGACCTCGCTCAGACCTTGTTCCAGCTCGGGTTGCCACGTTTGCAGCCGGGGCAAAATCATCCACTGCAACAGGATCCAGAGCCCCAGCACGATACTCGCGGTCGCCGCGGCGCCCCAGGCCAGCACCCGAGCCGAGCGCAAGGCCCAGGACCTCAGCTGTGCATGGGTCAGTGGGGGAATCGGGAACCGAGGCATTCGACGGGATGTGTCAGGAAGTTGAGGATGGTACGTGGGGTTCCCGGGGCATCGAGTCCCTTTTCGGACGGCGGTTCGATGTCCTGAGTGGCCACAAGTTCAGCACTGTTGCGAAGCCCCGACTTTCCGTGTCCGATCACCCGATCCCCGCGTTATTCATTCAGGAGTCCGTTTGATGGCATCTCATTGTCCCGCTGCCCCGGCCGATCACTCGCGCTTTGTCCAGCGTGTCCGGCGGGTGAACGGAGAGCGGATGCACTGGTTGCCGCCCGGTGCGCCCACACGCGAGACCCTGCAGGCCTGCATCGACACCGTGCTGGCCCAGGGCCGGACGCTGGCCTGTGCCCTGCGCGTGACGCGCAACCTGGCGATGGAGCGTCTGGCGGTGCTGGACGTTGAACAAGGCGCGGATCTGGAGGTGGTCACTCGCGGCGTGACCGAGCTGGCCGAAGTGGTCCTGGACCGGGCCGTGCGGCACGCGCGCACCGAACTGGACGCGCGGCATGGCGAGTTGCGCACGCCGTCGGGTGAGCCGATCGACTTCTGGGTCGTGGGCATGGGCAAGCTGGGTGCGCGCGAGCTCAACGTGTCGTCCGACATCGATCTCATCTATGTGTACGAGGCCGACGGGGCCACCGTCGGGACACCGGACCGCCCGGGGGCCTCGATTTCATCGCAGGAGTATTTCGGGCAGGTTGCCAAGCATCTCCAGGCGCTGGTCGGAGATGTGACGGAAGACGGATTTGTCTTTCGCATGGACTTGGCGCTGCGCCCGAACGGCAACTCCGGCCTGATCGCCGTGAGCCTGTCGATGTTGGAGGAGTACCTGCAGGTGCAGGGTCGGGAGTGGGAGCGTTTCGCGTGGCTCAAGGGACGGGTCGTCGCACCTTTGGCATCGGTGGCCGAGCGTCGCACCGATGCCCTGCGCGACGTCATCACGCCCTTCGTGTTCCGTCGTTACCTGGACTACGGCGTGTTCGAGTCGTTGCGCCAGTTGCACCAGAAGATCCGGACCGAAGCGCAGCGCCGGGCGTCTGGCCGACCGGACCGGGCCAACGACGTCAAGCTGTCTCGCGGGGGCATCCGCGAGATCGAGTTCATCGTCCAGTTGCTGCAGGTCGTGCGGGGGGGGCATTTCCCGGAGCTGCGCACGCGTCCGACCCTCAGTGCGCTGGAGCGGCTGTCTGCAGTGGGGCTGCTGCCCGCCGCCACGGCTGAGCGCTTGGCTCAGGCGTATGTGTTTCTGCGGCAGGTCGAGCACCGCATCCAGTATCTGGACGACCAGCAGACCCATGTCCTGCCCACCGCCGATCACGATCTGCAGTGGATTGCACGGTCGATGGGCCTGCGTTGCACCGAGGACGCCTGCGAATTCCTGGACGCCTTGTGCGCCCATCGCGAATTTGTGGCCAACGAGTTCGATGCCCTGCTGCACGACGGCCAGGCGCCCCAAAAAAGCGGTGGATGCAAGGGTTGTGGCACTCCCGTGCAGAACCTCGACGCGCCCGTCCTGTGGGATGGCCTGAGTCCGTCGGCTCAGGCTCGGCTGCGTGAGCTGGTCGAGCAGCCCCGCGTGGCCATGTTGCGCGACGAGTCGCGCCAGCGCCTGGCCAAACTGCTGCACCGCGCCCGCAAGATCTGCGAGCAGCCGATGGACGATGGCATGGTGCTCGGCGATGGGGCGTGGATGCGGTTCATCGACTGGCTGCAACCGCTGTTGCGCCGGGAGAGCTATCTGGCGTTGCTGAGCGAGCGTTCTCTGGTGCTGCGGCGCTTGCTGCGGTTGCTGGCGCTCGCGCGCTGGCCGATGCGCTACCTGATGCAGCATCCGGGCGTGATCGACGAGCTGGCCGACGAGCGCCTGTCCGAGGACCGGTTTGATCCGGAGGTCTACCGGCGCGAACTCGACGAGCGCCACGACGGCTGGGCGCGTGGCCGGGGAGCGGATGAGGAAGCCCTGTTCGAGACGCTGCGGCGGGCCCATCAGGCCGAGACCTTCCGCACGCTCGTGCGGGATGTGGAAGGGGTGCTGACGGTCGAGCAGGTGGCCGACGAGTTGTCCTCCCTGGCCGATGCGACGCTGGACTGCGTGCTGCGCTGGGCCTGGAAGCACCAGCGCAACCGTCACCGTGAAGACCCGCGGTTTGCCGTGATTGCCTACGGCAAGCTGGGCGGCAAGGAACTGGGCTACGGCAGCGATCTGGACGTGGTCTTTCTGTTCGACGACGAGGACGATCGGGCCGCAGAGGTGTACTCGGCCTTTGCCCGCAAGGTCATCACCTGGCTTTCGCTGCGCACGCAGGGGGGCACCCTTTACGAGATCGACACGGCGCTGCGGCCCAACGGCAATTCGGGTCTGCTGGTGACGTCGATGGCATCGTTCTCGAATTACCAGCAAGGGCGCGGCAGCAACGCGGCCTGGACCTGGGAACACCAGGCGATCACCCGGGCGCGCTGGTGCGCAGGCGAGCCGGACCTGATGGCGTCGTTCGACGAGGTTCGGCGTGCGGTGCTGTGTGCTCCGCGGGATCCGGCGGCGCTGTGCCAAGAGATCGTGGCGATGCGCGAGAAGGTGCGGCAAGCCCACCCGGTGCGTGCCGGCCGCTTCGACGTCAAGCACAGCAAGGGCGGCATGATGGATGTCGAATTCGCCGTGCAGCATCTGGTGCTGGCCCATGGGGCGAAGCACGAAGGGCTGTTGCGCAACGCCGGCAACATCGCCCTGCTGAGGGAGGCCGAGGCGGTTGGATTGCTGCCGGCGGGAGTGGGTGAGGCGGCGGCCGGGGCCTATCGGCACCTGCGCCAGGTGCAGCACCGGGCCCGCCTGGATGAAGCCTCGACACAGTTCGCGCTGGACGAGCAACCCGGTCTGACCGAGTGGCGAGACGCTGTGCTGGTCCTGTGGCGTGCCGTCTTCGGCTGAGCGGCGGGGCGCGCTGGCCTGGACCGCACTGGGCTTGCTGATGGGCCTGCCGGCCCTCGTGGTCGGCACGGGCCGGGGCTTGGCGTGGGAGGTGCTGTGCTGGCGGCCTGAGGTGGTGTGGCTGGAGCCGTGGCGTTGGTGGTCGGCCGGGTGGGTGCACCTGAGCGTGATGCATCTGCAGGCCAATCTGGTGGGGGTGGTGCTGGTGATCGCCCTGGGGTGGGTGGCGCGGGTGGAGACACGGGCGGTGCTCGCCTGGGCGCTGGCCTGGCCCCTGACCCACCTGCTGCTGCTGGTGCAGCCTGAATTGGGAAGCTACGGTGGACTGTCAGGGGTCTTGCATGCCGGCGTGATCATCGCCGCCGTGTCGGCGTGGCGCAGCGCCCCGAATCCGTCGGCGCGCTGGGTGGCCGGCGCCCTGGGCGTTGGCGTGCTCGGCAAGGTCCTGGCCGAGCGGCCGTGGGCGTCGGTGCTCACGCATCCTGCCGGGTGGGACATTGCCGTAGCACCCGGGGCGCACGCCAGCGGTCTGTGTGCCGGCGCGGCTCTGGCCACCGCCCTGGTGCTGGTGCCCCGCAGGCGGGACCCGCCCCGGGTCTGACGCACACTCAGATTTCGACCTTGGAGCCCAGCTCGACCACCCGGTTGGTGGGCAGGCTCAGGAAGTCTGCAACCCCGCTGGCATTGCGGTGCATGCTGGCAAACAGCTTTTCGCGCCACATGGCCATGCCCTCGCCGAACGTGGGGATCACAATGTCTCGCGACAGGAAATAGCTGGTGTCCATCTCGTCGAGGGGCACGCCCCGGTCGGCGAGCAGCTTGAGCGCCTCAGGCACGTCCGGCTCGTTCTTGAAACCAAAGTTCAGCGTGACTTGCCAGCAGTCGTGGCCCAGTGGCTGCATCTCGATGCGGTCGGCAAACCCGATCCACGGCACGTCGTGCGAGCGCACGGTCACGAACAGGTTGTAGTCGTGCAGGACCTTGTTGTGCTTGAGGTTGTGCATCAGCGCATTGGGGGTGATGCCCTGTTCGGCCGACAGGAACACCGCGGTGCCGCTCACGCGGGTGGGCGGGTGAATGAAGACGGCATCGAGGAAGGTGTCGAGCTCGATGGCGTCATCACGCAGGCGGTGGCTCATGATGGCCCGGCCTTGTTTCCAGGTGAGCATCAGGATGAACATGCCGATGCCGATCACCAGCGGGAACCAGCCACCACCGAACAGCTTGAGCATGTTCGACGAAAAGAAGGCCAGATCGATCACCAGGAAGAACAGGGTGGGCGTCAGGCACAGCAGCAGCGGGTACTTCCAGCCGTGACGGATCACGAAAAAGGTCATGATCGTCGTGATGGTCATGTCCAGCGTGACCGCGATGCCATACGCCGAGGCCAGGTTGGTGGAGGTCTTGAACAGACCGACCGCCAGCACGATGAAGACGAACAGGCCCCAGTTCACGAAGGGCACGTAGATCTGGCCCAGGTCCTTGACCGAGGTGTGCTTGATGTAGAGCCGAGGCAGCAGTCCGAGCTGGATGGCCTGCTTGGTGACCGAGAACGCCGCCGTGATCAGGGCCTGGGAGGCGATCACCGTGGCGGCCGTGGCCAGGAACACCAGGGGCAGTTGGGCCCATTCCGGCGCCAACAGGAAAAACGGGTTCTCGATGTGGTCGGGGTGGGCCAGCAGCATGGCCCCCTGGCCGAAGTAGTTCACCACCAGGGCCGGCATGACGAAGCCGTACCACGCAATGCGGATCGGGAGCTTGCCGAAGTGGCCCATGTCCGCGTAGAGGGCTTCACCGCCCGTCACGCACAGCACCACGGCTCCGAGGCCGATGAACGCCACCAGCTTGTGGCCCAGGAAAAACTCGATGGCGTAGGCGGGATTGAGGGCCACGAGGACCCCAGGATTGGCCATGATGTGGGGCAGGCCCAGGGCCACGAGCACGATGAACCACACCAGCGTCACCGGCCCGAAGGCCTTGCCGATGCCGGCCGTGCCGAAGCGCTGCACGGCAAACAGCACGGTCAGCACGATCAGCGTGAGCGGGATGACAAAGCGGTCGAGTTCGTCGGAGACGATCTTCAGCCCTTCCATGGCCGACAGCACGGAAATGGCCGGCGTGATCACGCCGTCGCCATAGAAGATGGCGGTGCCGAACATGCCCACGCTCATGAGCACGTTGCGCAGGGCCGGCTTGTCGCGCACCGCGTGCGTGGCCAGGGCCAGCATGGCGATCAGACCGCCTTCACCGTGGTTGTCCGCGCGCAGGATCAGCAGCACGTACTTGACGGAGACGATGGTCGTCATCGTCCAGAAGATCAGCGACAGAATGCCCAGAACGTTGTCCGGGGTGACCGGGATGTGTCCGGCGTGGAAGACTTCCTTCAGGGCATACAGCGGGCTGGTGCCGATGTCGCCGTAGACGACGCCCAAGGCACCCAGGGTCAAGGCGGCCAGGGCGCGGGGGGACGCGGGAGTGTGGGAGTCAGCGCTCACGTGGGGGCCGGCAGCCCCAAGAGGCGCCGAGAATTGACAATCCGGCGATTCTGCGCCGCCCCCTCAGACTCGGCGAGGGGGAGGCGGACGGGAGTGTCTGCCTCACGCCACTGGCGGGGCCGAAGCTCTGCAAGCCCCTTGACGCCGACGACGGACTCAGTCTTGGAGCAGCGGGGTCAGCCGTCCCGCCTGATCCAGGGCCATGAGGTCGTCGCAGCCGCCCACGTGGGTGTCGCCGACATAGATCTGTGGCACGGTGCGCCGGCCGGTGCGCTGCATCATGAGGTCCCGCTGTGCGGGGTCCAGGTCGATGCGGATTTCCTCGATGGCCTCGACGCCGCGCTGCTTGAGCAGGGACTTGGCGCGCAGGCAGTAGGGACAGACCTGCGTGGTGTACATCGTGACGGGCTTCATGGTGCAAAAGATCGAGTTCCAGATGCGACTGCATTGTCCGGAACTTGCCCGTCCTTGTGCGCCCCGGGGGCTTGCGTCTCCCCGGGCGTCGGGGGATCAGGCCGACTTGCTCACCGGCAGGCCGGCTTCACGCCAGGCGTTCATCCCGCCTTGCAGCACGTGCACACGGGTGTGGCCCGCCTTGCGCAGGGTCGAGGCCGCGCGTCCGGCGCGCATGCCACTCAGGCACACCACGACGATCGGGGTGTCCTTGTTGGACGGCAGGGCCTGGGTGCCGTCGATCTGCGCCAGGGGCACGTTCTTGGCGCCGTTGATGTGGCCCGCCGCAAATTCGGCCGGTTCGCACACGTCCAGCACCAGGGCCTTCTCGCGGTTGATCAGTTGCACGGCTTCGTTGCTGTTGACCTGACCCGCGCCGCCGCCGGAGAGTTGCGGCCACATCAGAGCGGCGCCAGAGGCCAGGGCGCCAAAGATCCAGTGCCAGTTGTCGGTCAGGAAGTTCACTTGGGTGTGCACCGCAGTTGAGCGGTGGGGGTGGGTCGGCGAAGGCGCGGATTATAGAATTCCCAGTCATCCTCAACTCAGACGAACGGCTGCTGTCATGTACAAGCTTGTGCTGATCCGCCACGGTGAATCCACCTGGAACCTCGAAAACCGCTTCACCGGCTGGACCGATGTGGAGCTGACGCCCACCGGCGTGTCTCAGGCCATGTCGGCCGGCAAGCTGCTCAAGGCCGAGGGCTACGAGTTCGACGTGGCTTACACGTCGGTGCTCAAGCGCGCGATCCACACGCTGAACTATTGCCTGGACGAGATGGACCGGGCCTGGTTGCCGGTGGTCAAGGACTGGCGTCTGAACGAGCGTCACTACGGTGGCCTGCAGGGGCTGAACAAGGCCGACATGGCCAAGCAGTACGGCGACGAGCAGGTGCTGATCTGGCGCCGCAGCTACGACACGCCGCCGCCGGCCCTGGAATCCACCGATCCCCGCGGTCAGCGCCAGGACCTGCGCTACGCCAAGCTCGATCCCGTTCAGGTGCCCCTGACGGAGTGCCTGAAGGACACCGTCGCGCGCGTGCTGCCTTGCTGGAACGAGGTGCTGGCACCGGCCATCCAGAGCGGTCAGCGCATCGTGATCGCCGCACATGGCAACTCGATCCGCGCCTTGGTCAAGTACCTGGACAACATCGGTGACGACGCCATCGTGGGGGTCAACATTCCCAATGGCATTCCGCTCGTCTACGAACTGGATGCCGAGCTGAAGCCGATCAAGTCGTACTACCTGGGCGATGCAGAAGCCGCGGCCAAGGCGGCAGCGGCCGTGGCCAGCCAGGGCAAATCGGCCTGAACCTGACCTGAGGCCCGCGCCCTGCGGGTTGCCCAGGCCCCCAGGGTGGGGTCTGGGCACAGGTTCAACGAGGGCTTCTGGATTGAACCCTTACCCTGATTGGGGTACGCTCGAAACCCTGAATCTGAAAGATTTCTTCAATTCTCGGTAGAAGTTGTCGAATCTTGGCGGCCGTGGCGGGGGTGCTGGTGAGCAAGGTCCAGCCTTCGCTGTCGAGCGGCCCCGCCTGGACGGAGGCCCGCAAGGCCGGGGGCAGGGCAGAGCGGGCGGCCTGGAGTCGCGCGCTCGATTGGGCCATGCGTTCGCGCAGGCGCTGCAACGGCTCGCAGCGGTCCAGCGCCTTCTGCATCGGGATGGCGTCGGGTACGGCAGCGGGCACGGCGTTCTTCACGCAAGGAGTTTAGCCAGACATGGACATCCTCATCACGCATGGCGGCTTGGCGCGCACCCGCTCCATGCACCTGCGTCCTTTCCAGCTCTGGATGATCGGACTCGGCACCTTGCTGCTGTTGACCGCCCTGTCGGGCTTGGTCTATCACTTCGTCTTTCTGACGGCGGTGCGTGAGAACTGGCCGGTCGTGAGTCAACTGGTGCGTCCCATCCTGCGCGACGAGGTCCAGCAGCGTGAACGCTACACCCGGGACAACCTCGATGCCATGGCCCGCAAGGTCGGGGAAATGCAGGCCAAGCTGATCCGGCTCGAAGCGGTCAGCGACCGCGTGTCCGGCCTGGCCGGACTCAAGCCGGAGGAGCTCAAGGCGTTGGACGACGCCGCCAAGGCGGGAGCCGAGGCGTCGGACGCCGCGCCCGCTGTTCGGCCGGCCGCCTCGGCGTCGGCGGGTGGGCCGCTGATTCCCGTGGCTTCGCCTTCGTTCGAGCAACTCGACCGCTGGGTCGAGGGCATGGGCATCGATGCCGATTTCCGCAGCGACGTCTTCACGATGGTGGAGTCCCGCCTGCTGGAGCGCAAGCTCGGAACGATGATGGTTCCGAGCATCGCGCCGGTGGATGGCCCGGTGGGCTCCGGATTCGGGTTCCGATACGATCCGTTCAACAGCCGTCCGGCCTTGCACACCGGTTTGGATTTCCCCGCTCCGACCGGAACCCCCATCCGGGCTGCCGCTGCGGGCAAGGTGTCCCATGCCGGACCCCGTGGGGCCTACGGCAACGCGCTGGAGATCGAGCATGGCAATGGCCTGATGACCCGCTACGCCCACAATTCGGCCATCCTGGTGTCGGTGGGCGACGTCATCAAGCGCGGCCAGACCGTGGCCCGCGTGGGCTCCACGGGCCGTTCCACCGGGCCGCATCTGCATTTTGAGGTCATGCTCAACGGCGTGCATCAGAACCCCTCGCGGTTCCTCGCCCTGGGCGACGGCCGGGGCGATCTTTCTTCGGCCTCCGTGAACCCACCCGCGGCGGGGGGAGGTTCCGCAGCCGTTCGTCGCTGAGTCGGGTGATAGACTCAAGCGCTTATCCGAGGGCCCCTGTCGTGTGGGCCCTCATCCCGTTTCCCGAACCATCGCCAGTCCAGCGCATGCGCGGGCTGGCGATGTCACGATGGCTCCTTACATGTTGCCCAAGCTCCTGACCCAGATTTTTGGCAGCCGCAACGATCGTCTGCTCAAGCAATTCCGCCGCACCGTCGATCGTGTCAATGCCCTGGAAGTGCAGTTCGAGAAGTTCTCGGACGACGAACTGCGTGGCAAGACCGAAGAGTTCCGTCAGAAGCTGAGCCAGGGCACGGCCATGGACGATCTGCTGCCGGAGGCTTTTGCCGTCGTGCGTGAAGGCAGCAAGCGCGTTTTCAGGATGCGCCACTTTGACGTCCAGATGGTGGGGGGGCTGGCCCTGCACAACGGCAAGATCGCCGAAATGCGCACGGGCGAGGGCAAGACGCTCACCGCCACGCTGGCGGTCTATCTCAATGCCCTGTCTGGCCAGGGCGTGCATGTGGTGACCGTCAATGATTACCTGGCGCGTCGTGATGCCGAGACCATGGGGCGCCTCTACAACTTCCTGGGTCTGACGGTCGGCATCAACCTGCCGAACATGTCCAAGCCCGAGAAGCAGGCCGCCTACAACGCCG
>CAYYCN010000051.1:0-20610 GCA_964470355.1 uncultured Sphaerotilus sp. | reverse complement strand
CGCGCGTGACGACGGCCTTGTAGATGTTGCCCTTGCGTTGCTCACGGCCTTCGATTTCGGTTTCGAAATCGAGCAGCTTCTGGCCGTCGACGATCGCCAGGCGGCGCTCCTCGGGCTGCGTGGCATTGATCAGCATGCGTTTCATGCGGGTTCTCCTCAATCAACAACGACGTTGATGCACGAGAGGAGCGCAGCAGAACCGTGAAGGATCGCCCTGGACTGTGCACTGGGGGCCCGAAGGCCTCAGCAGCGGCGCAGCGTTGGCGCGTGCGTGAGCGCGAAGAACAGCTGATGGGAGAGCAAGTCCCCTCCACCCTCGGGGGGCACGACCGGGCGACGGATCACCGGGTCGACTCCCTGGGGAGAGACGAGGCCTGTCCAGACGGCCACCTGACGGCACAGCTGCAGGCATTCACGCAGCAGGCCGGGTGACGCCACCACGAAGGGGCGCCACAGGCAGAGGTTGAACAGGACGAGGATCTTGAACATGCAACAGCGTCTCGACGCAGACGCGGGCCGCAGCCACCGCCGGAGGTCGGGCGCATCGAGCGCCGGAGATCTGGCGAGGGCTGCCACCCTTGGAAACCTTGTTTCGGGGCTCTGACAGCGACTTCTCTTGCACACGGCCCCAACACCCACGGACTCACCTTGGGAGCCCGCACCGCGCTGGAACACCGTGCGCTACATCATCCTTGCGATCCACCCCACAGCCTGAGGGCCGAAACGGGGCGATCCGAACCACCCTGGCGCCCTCCGGTCTGGGCATTGCCCGGTAAACTCAGGCAAATCAAACACTTAGAACGCGAACGTGGTGAAGCACATTATAGGGTCAAAGCCCGCGCCTTCCGGAACGCGTCCAACGCTCCATTCCAGCGCATCCGCCGCGAGCGTGAAACATTTGCACGTGGACGAAGGCAGCGCCGGCCAGCGGCTGGACAACTTCCTCTTGCGCGAGCTCAAGGGCGCTCCCAAAACGCTGGTCTATCGGATCATCCGCAGTGGCGAGGTTCGCATCAACAAGGGCCGCGCCCAGGCGGAAACCCGCCTGCAGGCCGGCGACGATGTGCGCGTGCCGCCGCTGCGCCTGACCCCGGTGGATGAGGCCAAAGCCCGCGCCGTTCCGGCCCGCGAGTTTCCGGTGCTGTTCGAAGACGAGCACCTGCTGGTGGTGAACAAGCCGGCCGGCGTGGCGGTGCACGGCGGCTCGGGCGTGAGCTTCGGTGTGATCGAGCAGTTGCGCCGCGCCCGGCCCCAAGCCCGGTTCCTGGAACTTGTGCACCGGCTCGACAAGGAAACGTCTGGCCTGCTGCTGATCGCCAAGAAGCGCAGTGCGCTCACGGCGCTGCAGGATCAGTTCCGCCAGCGAGAGACCGGCAAGACCTACTCGGCCCTCGTCTGCGGAGCGTGGCCGGCCCATCTCAAGGTGGTGGACGTGGCCTTGCACAAGTATTTGGACGCCCAGGGCGAGCGGCGGGTGCGGGCCGTGGGCGCCGAGGCGCCCGAGGGCCGGCGCTCGATCAGCCTGGTGCGCATCGTCAAGTCATACGACCGGTTCACACTGCTCGACGTGACGATCAAAACCGGCCGCACCCACCAGATTCGGGTCCACCTCCAGAGCTCGGGTCACCCCATCGTCGGAGACGACAAGTATGGGGACTTCGCCCTCAACCACGCCCTGGCGCGCGGCGAGTCGGTGCCGGGCGTGCGCTTCGAGCGCATGTTCCTGCACGCCCGCCGCCTGGCCTTCGACCATCCCGCCACCGGCGAACGCATGGAACTGGCCGCTCCGCTGCCCGTCGAATGCGTGCAATTGATCAACGCCCTATGACCGACACCCCTTTGCGCCCGCGGCGCTACGACCTCATCGTTTTCGACTGGGATGGCACGCTGTTCGACTCCACCGCACTGATCGTGCGCTGCATCCAGGCCGCCGCCCGCGACCTGGGGGTGGGAGAGCCCGCCCCCGAACAAGCGGCCTACGTGATCGGCCTCGGCCTGCAAGACGCCCTGCAATACGCCGTGCCGGGCCTGCCCGAAGAGGCCTACCCCACGCTGGTGCGGCGCTACCGCCACCACTATTTCAAGGAACAGCACGAAGTGACGCTGTTCGAGGGGGTCCGACCCCTGCTTGATGCCCTGCGTCAAAGACACCACTGGGTGGCCGTCGCCACGGGCAAAAGCCGGCAGGGACTGAACGCCGCCCTGGAGTCCAGCGGCCTGGGCCCGCTGTTTGACGCCACGCGCACCGCAGACGAGACGGCCTCCAAGCCCGATCCATTGATGCTGCACGAACTGATGCGCGAGTTCGGCGTGGAGCCTGAACGCACGCTGATGATCGGCGACACCACGCATGACCTGCAATTGGCGCGCAACGCCGGCACCGATGCCATCGCCGTGACCTACGGCGCCCACGACCACAGCCGACTGCGCGAGTTTGGCCCACTGCTGGTGAGCGATTCCGTGCCCCAGCTGCACGACTGGTTGGCCCGGCATGCCTGAAATCGACACCCTCCCCGTGGATCTGTGTGCGGCGACGGATCTGGTGGACGGGGGGCCGGGGCACGTCTTTGACGTGATGCTGCACGACGAGCCGGTGTCCGCTTTCGTCATTCGCCACGGGGGCCAGGTGCACGGCTACCTCAACCGCTGCGCCCACGTCCCGGCCGAAATGGACTGGGTGCGTGGCCAGTTCTTCGATGCAGAGGGGCGATGGCTCGTGTGCTCCATCCACGGCGCCCTTTACGCCCCAGACAGCGGACGGTGCGTGGCCGGACCTTGTCCCGGTCGATCGCTGCGCCGATTGAAGGTCGCTCAGGACAACGACAGAGTGTGTTGGTATCCTGAGCCTCCCGTTGTGACCCCCATCCCCCGCTGATGCGCCGGCCTGCGCGTCGCCCCACATGAACACGCCCGAGACCTCCGGTCCGTCTGACACCCAACCCATGCTCCCCCCCCCGGTGACGGAACGCTCCGCTGCCGACCGCCTGATCGAGGAATTCGCGCGCGAATACGTGAAGGACCGGCGCGTCTCCCGGCGCTGGCGCATCCTGTTCCGCGTCGGCTTTGTGCTCGGGTTCCTGGGCATCGCCTGGGCTCTGATCACGCAGAACCAGCACGCCAGCGCCCCGTCGGGGCCGCACACCGCGCTGGTGGACCTGCGCGGCGAGATCTCGGCCGACAGCCAGGCCAGCGCCGAGTTCATGCTCACCGGATTGAAGGATGCCTTCAAGGACAAAGGCGCGCAGGCGGTCGTCATCCGCATCAACTCGCCGGGCGGCAGCCCGGTTCAGGCCGGCATCATCAACGACGAGATCCGCCGCCTGAAGGCCCTGCACAAGAAGCCGGTGTACGCCGTGGTCGAGGAGTCTTGCGCTTCGGGCGCGTACTACGTGGCCGTGGCCGCCGACAAGATCTTCGTGGACAAGGCGTCGGTGGTCGGCTCCATCGGCGTGCTGATGGACGGTTTCGGATTCACCGAAGTCATGAAAAAGGTGGGCGTGGAACGCCGTCTGCTCACCGCCGGTTCGAACAAGGGCATGCTGGACCCGTTCTCGCCGCTGTCGGACACGCAGCGCGCCTATGCACAGGCCACGCTGGACCAGATCCACCGCCAGTTCATCGACACCGTGCGCACCGGTCGCGGCGAACGTCTGAAGGAAACGCCCGAGACCTTCTCAGGCCTGTTCTGGAACGGCGAAGAAGCCGTGCGGATCGGATTGGCCGACGGACTGGGCAACCTGGATCAGGTCGCCCGGGACGTCGTGAAGGCCGAGGAGATCATCGACTACACGCCCAAGGAAAACGTGGCCGAGCGCTTGGTCAAGCGTTTTGGTGCCTCAATGGGCACCAGCTTGGCACACGCCCTGGCCTCCCTGCCTCGGCTGCACTGAGCAGGGCTCAGCAGTCCTCCAGCGCCAGCAGTTCGGCCACCGTCTGGCGGCGCCGGATCAGTCGAACCTGGCCACCGTCGACGAGCACTTCGGGGATCAGCGGGCGGCTGTTGTAGTTGCTTGACATCGAAGCCCCGTAGGCGCCCGCGTTGTGGAACACCAGCAGGTCGCCCACGTTCGCAGACGGCAGGTCGCGCTGCAGGACCACGCCGCCTTCGCCCTGGGTGAAAACGTCCCCCGACTCGCACAGCGGCCCAGCCACCACCGTCGGACGCCGCATTGCCTGCTCGCTGGCCCCCAGCACCTCAATGGCGTGGTAGCTGCCGTACATGGACGGGCGCATCAGGTCGTTGAAACCGGCATCCACCAGCACGAAGTGATTGCCCCCCATGGCCTTGGTGGCCCTCACCTCGGCCAGCAGCAGACCAGACTCGGCCACGAGGTAACGGCCCGGTTCGATCTCCAGATGCACCGGGTGCCCCAAATGGGCCGCAATGCGCTGGCGCGCGGCATCCCACAGACTGAAATAGTGGGCCGTGTCGATGCGGGGCTCTCCGTCTCGGTAAGGCACGGAGAGGCCACCTCCGGCCGAGATGGCCTCCAGATCGGCGCCACACCCCACCACGAGGTCCACCATGGCCTCGCAGACCTGCTCCAGGTGGCCGTAGTCCACCCCGGAGCCGATGTGCATGTGCAACCCGACCAGCTTCAAGCCCTTGTCGGCGATGACCTGCAACGCCTGCGGCAGATCGGCGTGCCAGATGCCATGCTTGCTGTGCTCACCCCCGGTGTTGGTCTTGTTGCTGTGGCCATGGCCAAAACCCGGATTGATGCGCAACCACACCCGGTGACCCGGCGACGCGTCCCCCAGCTGGCGCAGCATGTCGATGGACCCGGCGTTCACCGGAATGGCCTCGGCCACCACCTTGGACAGGGTCGCCGCATCCAGCAGATCGGCCGTGAACACGATGCCCGACGGCCCCGACCCGCCCGCCGTGAATCCCGCGCGCAACGCCCGCTCGATCTCGCCCAGAGACACCGCATCGACCACCACCCCTTGCTCGCGCATCAGCCGCAAGACGTGGGTGTTGGAGTTGGCTTTCTGCGCAAAACGGATGGTGTCGAACACCTGGAGATCGGCAATGCGCTGTCGGATCACCGCGGCGTCATAGATCCAGACCGGGGTGCCGTGCGCCCCCGCGATTTCGCGCAGGGTGGATTCAGAAAGAGAGGTGGCGTTCATGTGCCCATGGTGCCCGGCACTGCCCATTCACTCCAGTGCATTTATTTTCAAGTCTCATGCAATCTGGATATGCTCAGCACCATGCGACTGAATCATCGCCTCGTCGAGGTGTTCCGCGTCGTGATGTCGACCGGCCACCTCACCCGCGCAGCCGAGCAGCTGCACACCTCGCAGCCCACGGTCAGCCGGGAGATCGCCCGGCTGGAACAGGTCCTGGGCATGGTTCTGTTTGAGCGCCTCCGAGGGCGCCTGCGCCCCACCGCCCGGGCCCTGGCCCTGCTGGAAGAGGTGGAGCGCTCCTATGTGGGGCTGGAGCGCATCGCCGCAACCGCCACCGCCCTGCGGGACTTTTCCCAAGGCCGACTGAGCCTGGCCTGCCTGCCCGCACTGGCGCAGGCCCTCGTGCCCTGGGCCCTGCAGGCCTTCATGAAGGAGCACCCTCACGCCAGCGTCTCGATCCATCCACTGGAAAGCCCGGCGCTGGAACAAGCCCTGACCGAGCAGCGCCACGATCTGGGACTCGTCGAACACGCCAACGCCCCACCCGGCACCCACCTGCAGCCCCTGCTCTGCGCCGACGAGGTCGCGGTCCTGCCCGACGGCCACGCCCTGCTGGCGCGACCCCGCCTGTGCCCCGAAGACTTCGCCGGAGAGTCCTTCATCAGCTTCCCTCCGGCCGACCCCTACCGCCAGCAGGTCGACGACCTCTTCGCCCGCCACGGTGTGGATCGCCGCATGGCGCTGGACACCCGCAGCGCTGGATCCGTCTGTGCCCTGGTGCGCCAGGGCCTGGGCGTGGGCATCGTCAACCCACTGACCGCCCGGGAAATGCAGGGCCACGGATTGCAGTGGCGCCCCCTCACCGTGTCGATCCCCTTTGTCGTGTCACTCGTCACGCCAGAACTGAAACCGACCCATCCCCTGGTCGACGGCCTGAGCCACGCCCTGCGGCAAGCCGCCGCATCCCCTGTGCACAACCCGTGAACAACCGGTGCAGATCCGGTGCACAGACTGAACCGGCACCTGAACATCCTGTGGACAACCCATCCACGACATCCGCACTCAACCCGCCGATCGGCCATACAGGGAAAGGAATCATTCGCAGTCCGACCCCTCCAGCGCCACTCCAACACTCCGACACACGCCATTCGTCGGCTTGTTTCAAAATGCGGGAATCACCACCCACAGGAGCCACGCCATGAAGGGCGACGCCAAGGTCATCGAATTCCTCAATGCCCAGCTCAAGCTGGAGCTCACCGCCATCAACCAGTACTTCCTGCATGCACGCATGTTCAAGAACTGGGGCCTCATGCGCCTGGCCAAGCACGAGTACCAAGAATCGATCGAGGAGATGAAACACGCCGACAAACTGATCGAGCGCATCCTCATGATCGAAGGCCTGCCCAATCTGCAGGACCTGGGCAAGCTCTACATCGGCGAAAACGCCGTGGAGACGCTGCACTGCGACCTCAAGATCGAGATGACGGCCCACCCGCTGCTCAAGGACGCCATCGCCCACTGCGAAAGCGTGCGCGACTACGTCTCGCGCGACATCTTCCAAGACATCCTGGACGACACCGAAGAGCACATCGACCACCTCGAAACCGAGATTGAGCTGGTGGCCAAGGTCGGCGAGCAGAACTGGCTGCAGACGCAGATCGGCGACGCCTCCTGAGCCAGTCCACCGGACACGCAGTGCACACCCCAATCACCCCCTTACCCAGGAGGTGATTGCCTCAAAGCGATTGAGATCGGTTCTCATTACGTATACGATCCACTTCAGAACGTCGCTGAAGGAGCGCCTGAACATGATCGTCTGCGTGTGCCACCGGGTTTCGGACAAGGACATCCACGCCGCCGTGAGCGTGGGAGCCACTTGCTTTTCGTCTTTGCAGGACGGCACGGGCGTGGCCACCCAATGTGGCCGCTGCCGAGAGTGCGCGCACGAAGTGCTGCAGGCCGCCCTGCACACCCAAGGATGCGGCGGCCATTGCCACAGCCATGCCACGGCGCAGAACGCAGCCATGGCACTGCAGGCGGCCTGACCGCCCCACTCACACCACGAGAAGCCCTCGCTTCTCGATGAACGCGACCACCTCTGCCAAGCCCTCCCGGGTCTTGAGGTTGGTCATCACAAAGGGCCGGTTCGGGCGCATCCGCTCCGTGTCCGAACGCATCACCTCCAGATTCGCACCCACGTGGGGCGCGAGATCGGTCTTGTTGATCACGAACAGATCGCTTTTGGTGATGCCAGGCCCGCCCTTGCGCGGGATCTTCTCGCCCGCAGCCACATCGATCACATAGATCGTCAGGTCACTGAGCTCCGGGCTGAAAGTGGCCGCCAGGTTGTCCCCCCCCGACTCGATAAAGACGATGTCGGCATCGGGAAATTTTTCCAGCATGCGGTCGACGGCCTCCAGGTTGATCGAGGCATCCTCCCGGATGGCTGTGTGAGGACACCCTCCCGTTTCCACCCCCACGATGCGCTCCGGATCCAGCGCTCCCGCGACCGTCAACAGGCGCTGGTCTTCCTTCGTGTAGATGTCGTTGGTGACCACCACGAGATCCCAGCGCTCACGCATCGTCTTGCACAGCATCTCGACCAGGGTGGTCTTGCCGGAGCCCACTGGACCTCCGACCCCGACCCGCAAAGGCGGCAACTTCTTGGTGCGGCGGGGAATGGCATGCAAGGCACTCATGGCGAACATTGGCTAGGGGTTGAAACACGAACGGCCACCGCAGCGGCCAGCCTCACACATTGTGCAAGCGGTATGCCGAATCGGCAGGAACAGCCGACAGATGTCGGTCGGATGAAAAAATGTCGCAGAGGGCTTGCAGCTCTGAAGAACCTCAATGCATAATAGCGTTCTGTTGGCGCTTTAGCTCAGTCGGTTAGAGCGATGGAATCATAATCCACAGGTCCGCGGTTCGAGTCCGTGAAGCGCCACCAAAATTTTCAAAAGCCCACTGCCATGCAGTGGGCTTTTTTCTTTTCGGCGCCCGATCCCAGGATGAGATGCACTTTCTTACCAATTGGGCCGATGTGAGCCTCCGGCACACAGATCTTTCGGCGCTCAGCTTCTAAAGTCCGCCGTGAAAGGCGCCTGAGAACCGGTGGCGCCTGCATTCATCCGTCTGTGCGGCTGCAACCATGATCTTTCTTCGCTTTCTGTTGAAGACTCTGGGAACCTGGCTCGTCCTGGGCGTCCTCGCTCTGGCCCAGGCGCAGCCAAAAGAGCTGCATGTGGTCACGGATGACAACTACCCCCCCTATCTTTACAAGGATGCCGACGGACGGAACGTCGGCTACTTGGTCGATCTTTGGAAACTCTGGGAGCAAAAAACCGGAACCCCCGTGAAGCTGACCGCCACCCGCTGGGTCAACGCCCAGAGCATGCTTCAACAGGGAGAGGCCGATGTGATCGACATGATCTTCCGCACGCCGGACCGCGAAGCACAGTACGAGTTTTCAACACCGTATGCCGAACTGCCCGTGGCCATCTTCAGTCACACCTCCATCAGTGGCATTCATGACGTGCCAGGGTTGCGCGGTTTCCAGATCGGTGTCCAGGCGGGCGATGCCTGCATCGAGAAGCTCCGCAGCCAGGGAATCACCACCCTTCACGTCTACCCCAATTACGCCGCCCTGATGGACGCCGCCGTGGCATCGGAGATCAAGCTGTTCTGCCTGGACGAGTTGCCTGCCCACTTTTACCTCTACCAGCGCAACGCCCACCGAACCTTTGTCAAAGCCTTCGAGCTCTACAAAGGCCAGTTCCACCGCGCGGTGCGCAAGGGGCAAATGCCGACGTTGCTTCAAGTCCAGAAAGGCATGGAGGCGATTTCCCCTCAAGAGCTGGCCGAACTTCAAAGCAAATGGATGGGTGAGCGCTTCCACTGGGCCGAGCAACTCAAGCCCTTTGCCACGGCGGCCGCGGTGCTGGCGGGACTGACACTCACGCTCACGCTGTGGGTGCTGTCCCTTCGACGTGTGGTTCAGCGTCGAACTGCAGAGATGCTGCGGGAACGCACCCAACTGCGGGCGTTGGTCAATGCCATTCCGGATTTGGTCTGGGTGAAAGACCCCCTGGGGGTCTACACGTCCTGCAACGCCCGCTTCGAACAGCTTTTTGGTGCTCGATCGGGCGAAATCATCGGCAAGACCGATTTCGACTTCGTCGACGTCGCCACCGCCGAATTCTTCCGACACCACGACCGGCGCGCTGCCGAGTCTGGCCTGCCCAGCCGCAACGAGGAGGAACTCACCTTTGCCAGCGACGGCCACGTCGAACGGTTGCAGACCATCAAAACCCCCATCTACGACGACGCCGGTCAACTGCTCGGCGTGCTCGGCATCGCGCGCGATGTCACCGACTTGCTGGAAACCCAGGAAGCACTCAGCCGCAGCCTGGAACGCCTCAAGCAAGCGGAACACATGGTGAGGCTCGGACATTGGGAAATCGACGTCGGGCAGGCCCACCTGTCCTGCACCGACGAGGTGTACGCCATCTACGGCCTGGAATCGGCCGATTCACCTCCGACGGTGGAAGACCTCCTGGCCTTGACCCCCCCGGAAGACCGGGAGCCGCTGCGGCAGGTGTTCACGGGGGACTGGCCCGCCGAACAAACCACTTCATCGCTGGTGACGCGCTTGACACGGCCCAGCGGCGAGGTTCGACATGTTCACGTTCGGGCCCATTTCGAAGCGGCCAGCGACACGACCTCCGCGCGCAGGGTGGGTACGCTCCAGGATGTGACCGAGCAGGTCAGCACGCAGTTGGAACTGTTGGCCCGGCAGGAAATTTTCGCAGCCATCGCGGGCCAAGCCACGGAATCGATCGCGCTGGTGGAGCCTGAAACCATGCGATTCGTGGAGTTCAACCAGGCCGCCCACCGCAATCTCGGTTACAGCGCCGAAGAGTTTGCACAGCTGGGGATTCCCGACATCAACGCGAGCGACACCCCGGAGCAGTTGAAGGCCAACATGGCCGGCATGCTCACACCAGAAGGCCTGCAGTTCGAAAAACTGCACCGCCACCGCGACGGGCAGATTCGCGATGTGCGCATCAGCGCACGGGGCGTCGAGGTGCGAGGACGGCGATACGTGGCGGCGATCTGGACCGACATCACGGAAAGCAAGGCCCAAAGCACGGAACTCGACACCTTCCGCCACCAACTCCAAACGCTGGTGGACGAGCGCACCACACAGTTGCAGGAACTGACGGAACGGCTGGAAAAGATCAACGAGGAACAAGCCGTCCTGTTCGATTCCGCGCCTGTCGGCATCGTCTTGCTGCAAAACCGCGTGGTCCAGCGCTGCAACCGGCGACTGGAAGAACTGCTGGCAAGTCCGCCGGGCGCCATGATCGGTCACACGACCCGCAGCTGGTACCCCGACGAGGCCGCGTGCGCCGCCGGCGGAGACCCCGTGTACACCCTCCTGCAACGCGGTGAGCGCCACAGCCGCGAGCAGGAACTGGTGAGGTGGGACGGCACCCGGTTCTGGGCCCGCCTGACCGGCCAGATGCTGGACCCCGCCCACCCGGACAAGGGCACCCTGTTCATCATCGAGGACGTGGAAC
Organism: uncultured Sphaerotilus sp.; assembly: GCA_964470355.1. Classification (GTDB taxonomy): domain Bacteria; phylum Pseudomonadota; class Gammaproteobacteria; order Burkholderiales; family Burkholderiaceae_C; genus Sphaerotilus. The sequence goes on along the minus strand of CAYYCN010000051.1, from coordinate 9,895 downwards.
AGGAGCACTTGGCCGCCCAGGCCCTTCGGGCCGGCAAGGACATGGCCGAATCGGCCGCTCGCATGAAGACGGACTTTCTGGCCAACATGAGCCACGAGATCCGCACGCCGCTCAACGCCGTCCTGGGCATTGCCCACCTGGCGCTTCGCACCGAACTGAGTGCCAAGCAGCGGGACTACCTCAACCGCATCCAGGCTTCGGGCAAGCACCTGCTGAGCATCATCAACAGCATCCTGGACCTCAGCAAAATCGACTCCGGCAAGATGGAGCTCGAACGCAGCGAGTTCGCGCTCGACGCCCTGTTGAGCAACCTGGGCAACCTCATCGGGGACAAAGCCAGTGCCAAGGGATTGGAACTGCTGTTCGACGTCGCCCCCAACGTGCCTGCGCGCCTGTACGGCGACGCCCTGCGCCTGGGCCAGATCCTGATCAACTACGGCAACAACGCAATCAAGTTCACGGACCACGGCGAGATCAGCATCAGCGTGCGCCTGCTTCAACGCTAAGGCACCCGGGTTCTGCTGCGATTCGGCGTGAAGGATTCCGGCATCGGGCTGACCCCCGAACAACAGGCGGGCCTGTTCCAGCCCTTCCAGCAAGCAGACACCTCAACCACCCGCAAGTACGGCGGAACCGGGCTGGGCCTGTCCATCGCCAAGCGGCTGTCGGACCTGATGGGGGGCGAAGTCGGCGCCGAGAGTGTCCTGGGCCAAGGCAGCACCTTCTGGTTCAGCGCCTGGCTCGAAGAAGCGGCAGCCGAGCCGGCACCGCGTTTCACATCAGGGCCACCGTGGCGCCGCGTGTTGGTGGTCGATGACCATGCCCCCACCCGACAGGTCTTCGCGCAGATGCTGGAACACCTGAACTTCCAGGTGCTCACGGTGGGCGAAGGCCGGGCGGCCGTGGAGGCGGTGGCGCGTGCCGATGCCCAAGGCCAAGCGTTTGACCTGATCAGCCTGGACGCCCACATGCCCGACATGGATGGCCTCGACACCGCCCAGGCCATCACCGCCCTGTCCCTGCAACATCCGCCTGAAATGATGCTGCTCACGGGGTTCGGCCAGGACACCGTGACCGAACAGGCTCGGGCAGCGGGCATTCGGACCGTGATCCCCAAGCCGGTGACCCCGTCGGATCTGTACGACGCAGTGGTTCGAGCCCTGCACGACACGCCCCATGCCCACTCGCCGGCCCTGTCCGGCACCCCCAGCGAACTGGAGGCCCGGTTGGCCCTGGTGCAAGGTGCCCGCATCCTGGTCGTCGAAGACAACGACATCAATCAGCAGGTGGCCCGCGAACTTCTTCAGGAAGCGGGCTTTTCCGTGACCTGTGCCGATCATGGGCAGATGGCTCTGGACCTTCTGCAATCGCAGCCCCCCTTCGATCTCGTCCTCATGGACATGCAGATGCCGGTCATGGACGGTCTTCAGGCCACGCGCGCCATCCGTGCCCTGCCCGATCTGGCCCACTTGCCGATTGTCGCCATGACCGCCAACGCCATGGCCCAGGACCGCCAGCGGTGCCTCGACGCCGGCATGAACGACTTCGTCTCCAAGCCGATCGACCCCGACCCCTTGTGGAACACGCTGCTGCGCTGGTTGACCACCCCACAGCTCCGGGAAACCACGTCGGCCGAACCGGAGTCCACACAGGCCCCACCCACTGCCCTCCGCCCTCCCGCCGGATCCTCCGTTCGCGGCCGCCCCGAAAGGGTCCTGGCCAGAACCATCTCTGGCCTGGACACGGCCCGAGGGCTGCAACGCTGCGCAGGCAAGATCGACTTCTACCGGCGGTTGCTCACCGAATTTGTGCACCAGCAGTTCCTGTGGTCACAGCACATGGCGCGAGCCATCGAGGCGCAAGACTGGGTCACCGCCCAGCGCATGACCCACTCCCTCAAAGGCGTCGCGGGCAACCTGGGCGCACACCAGGTCCAGGCGCAGGCGGAAGCCCTGGATCTCGCGCTGCGCAGCGCCGACGCCGCGCCAGCCGACACCGACCTGGTGGATCGCTGCCTGCACGCCGTGAGCCAGAGCCTGTCCGAATTGCTGGCCGCGCTGCAGGTGGAGCTGGTCATCGCCGACCACGAGCTGCCGCCAGGCCAGGGCCGCCCCCCCCATCCGTTCGACCTGGATGCATCCACCGTGCAGCGAGCCTGTGACGGCCTGCGGACCCTGCTCGAGGCTGGCGACCCCGCCGCCCAGGAATGGGGGATGCAGCACCATGCGGCATTGCAGCAAAGTCTCGGTGGGCGCGTTGAGGCCCTCTTGCAAGCCTTGTCATCCTTCGACTTTGATCTGGCCTTGTCCTTGCTGCCCGCCTCCGTCACGCCCCCTTCAACGCCTCCCAGCGAGACCACGTGATGCCCGGAACCGTCTACACCCACGCACCCTCACGCGCCACCGTGATGGTGGTCGACGACACCCCGCAGAACCTGTCCCTGATGACCGAACTGCTCCGGGGCACCTACCGGGTCATGGTGGCACACAGCGGAGAACGGGCCCTCAAACTGCTGCAGACCGGACGCCACCCCGACCTGATTCTGCTCGACATCATGATGCCGGGCATGGATGGCTATGAAGTGCTGCGCCGGCTTCAGAACAACGTCGACACAGCGGACATTCCGGTGATCTTCCTGACCGCACGGTCGGAGGTGGAAGACGAGACCCACGGGCTGGAGCTCGGCGCCGTGGACTACATCACCAAGCCCATCAGCCCCCCCATCGTCCTGGCCAGAGTCCAGACACACCTGGCACTGAAGGCTTCGGCGGACTTTCTGCGAGACAAGGCCCAATACTTGGAAACCGAGGTTGAGCGACGCACCCGCCAGCTCGAAGCCATCCAGGATGTGACCGTGTTGGCCATGTCGTCCATGGCCGAGACCCGCGACAACGAAACCGGCAACCACATCCTGCGCACCCAGCGCTATGTGCGCCGGCTCGCGGAACAGCTGCGTGACCACCCCCGCTTTCGCGGCGTGCTCACCGACGACTACATCAAGCTGCTCTACAAATCGGCACCGCTGCACGACATCGGCAAGGTGGGCATCCCCGACCACATCCTGCTCAAGCCCGGCCCACTCTCGGCCGAAGAGTTCGAGATCATGAAGACGCACACGACCATTGGCCACGAGTCGATTGTGCGTGCCGAAAGAGCCCTGGGCACCGAAATCGATTTCCTTCAGCCCGCCAAGGAAATCGCGCTCTACCACCAGGAGAAATGGGACGGTTCCGGCTATCCGCAGGGCCTGGCCGGGGACACCATCCCCGTTTGCGCACGGTTGATGGCCATCGCCGATGTCTACGATGCCCTGATCAGCAAGCGCGTCTACAAGGCCGCCATGGCCCACGAGGACGCCGTGGCCGTCATGCGTCAGGGCCATGGACGGCATTTCGACCCCGACATGCTCGACGCTTTCCTCACGATCCACGAGGACTTCCGCCGCATTGCCGAGAGCTTCGTGGACTGACCAGAAGCCCCCCCTGCACTACACTTGCGGGCTTTTCCCGCAGCCCCTGGATCTACACCATGTCCCGCTGTGACCCCTGGCGCCGCCTCTGGCTGCGCCGTTGCGCCTGCACCCTGCTGCCCGCCTCCGCCCTGTCCCTGCTCGCGCCAGCCGGGTGGGCCCAGGAGACCGTGGCCCGGCGCTTTCCGGCCCATGCCCTGCGCGGCACCCTGACCTTCACATCCCCTCCCGACGCGACGCTGGAGGGCCTGTCCGTCCGACTCGCTCCGGGCGCCCGCATTCGCGACACCCGCAACCTTCTCGTCGTGATGGGCGCCCTGGCGGGTCAGACCCTGGTGACCCACTACACCGTCGGACTCGACGGCCTGCTGCACGAGGTGTGGATCCTGCGTCCCGACGAGTTGGCCCGCTTCTGGCCCCGATCGGCCAAACAGGCCGCGCAGTACACCTTCGACCCCGCCGCCCAGACCTGGAGCAAGAATTAAATGACCGCCCCCACCCAGACGTCCAAGAAGGTCTACATCCGCACCTTCGGCTGCCAGATGAACGACTACGACTCGGACAAGATGTCCGACGTCATGAAGGCCGCCGAAGGCTACACCCCCACCGACAACCCCGAAGAGGCCGACCTGATCCTGTTCAACACCTGCTCGGTGCGTGAAAAGGCGCAGGAGAAGGTGTTCAGCGATCTGGGCCGCGTCAAGCACCTCAAGGCCAAGGGCGTGATGATCGGCGTGGGCGGCTGCGTGGCGAGCCAGGAAGGCGCAGCCATCATCGAGCGCGCACCCTACGTGGACGTGGTGTTCGGCCCGCAGACCCTGCACCGCCTGCCGCAGTTGCTGGAGAAGCGCCAGGCCCAAGGCCGCCCGCAGGTGGACATCAGCTTCCCCGAAATCGAGAAGTTCGACCACCTGCCCCCGGCGCGCGTCGAGGGCGCCAGTGCCTTCGTCTCGATCATGGAAGGCTGCTCCAAGTACTGCTCGTACTGTGTCGTGCCCTACACGCGCGGCGACGAATTCAGCCGCCCGTTTGAAGAGGTGCTGACCGAGGTGGCCGGACTGGCCGACCAGGGCGTCAAGGAAATCACCCTACTCGGGCAGAACGTCAACGCCTACCGCGGCCGCATCGGCGACAAGGACGTCACCGGCGAAGGCACCGAAGAGATCGCCGACTTCGCCATGCTGCTGGAGTACGTGGCCGAGATCCCCGGCGTGGAGCGCATCCGCTACACCACCAGCCACCCCAACGAGTTCACCCAGCGCCTGATCGACGTCTACGCCAAGGTGCCGCAACTGGTGAACCACCTGCACCTGCCCGTGCAGCACGGCGCCGACCGCATCCTGATGGCGATGAAGCGCGGCTACACCACGCTGGAATACAAGAGCCTGATCCGCAAACTGCGCGCCGTGCGCCCGGACATCCGCCTGAGCACCGACTTCATCGTCGGTTTTCCCGGCGAAACCGAGGACGACCACGCCAAGACCATGAAGCTGATTGAAGACATCGGCTTCGACGCCTCGTTCAGCTTCGTCTACAGCCAGCGCCCGGGCACACCCGCCGCCTCGCTGCAGGACGACACGCCCGAGACGGTGAAGCTGCAGCGCCTGCAGCAGCTTCAGGCCGAGATCGAGGCCAACGCACGGCGCATCAGCGAATCGCTGGTGGGCACGGTGCAGCGCATCCTGGTGGAAGGCCCCAGCCGCAAGGACCCGACCGAATTGATGGGCCGCACCGAGTGCAACCGCATCGTCAACTTCCCCGGTGGGCCGAATCCGGCTCGGCTGGTGGGGCAGATGATCGACGTGAACATCACGCAGGCCTACCCGCACTCGCTGCGGGCTGAAGTGGTGATCGCCGGCTGAGACCCAGACATGGGGGCTCACCGCCCCCTCGGTCTCCCGAAAGCGGTGGTCTTCAGGCCGCCAACACGGCAACAGAATGCCGGCGCCGACGCCGAGCCACCTGCCCCATCACACCCAAGCCCAGGAGCAGGAGTCCCGCAGCTTCAGGCTCCGGCACGGGAGTGGCGGTGAGAAGTACTGCATGTTCCGTCGACACACTCCGAGCAGCGATCGCGCCCTGATCGTTGATGGCACGCGCATCATCCAGGTACGAATGGAACGTGATCTGTGACGGATCGATCAAGCTGTTCAGATCCACGGCCTCGGTGCCATTCCAAAGGGTGGCGCGATAAACCCCGCGCGCATCCTGCGACGTGCCCACCACCTGACCCAGGTTGTTGATCCCGTAGGCAATGCCGTTGGCTCCACCCAGGGTCGGCAACTCGGTCATGACCGCGCCGTTCCACAACACGGGGCGCTGTGTCCCCTGTCCGTACAGGTAGCCGACGGTTTGCCCGTTGTCGTTGATCTTGAGCGCGCTGGACGAATACAGGCTCGATCCACCCAAGTCGATGATCTGTCCGTCACTCCAGAGCGTGGCGCGCGTGACCCCGCCCGTGGTAGAAGTGCCCACCACCTGGCCGGACGCATTGATGGACTTGGCCTCGCTGCTTCCGCCCCCCAAGGCGCCCAGATCCGTGACGGCGCCGCCACTCCACAGCGTGGCGTGAACGGTGCCCGCAGCCGTGGCCGACCCGCCGACAATCTGACCCGCGTTGTTGACGTCGGAAACGCTGACCGCCGTGCCTCCCAAGGTCTGAAGGGAGGTTGCATTCGACCCGCTCCACAACGTCGCGGTGGTGACTGAGCTGTAGTCGGCCCGCGAATACAGGCGCGTGTAGCCCACGACCTGCCCCTGATCGTTGAGGCCCACGGCTTGGGTGTCTTCCAGCGCGCCGGGGTTCGTCACCATCCGAGTGGCGGACGTGGCATCGGCCAGAAACCCGTGCGTCATGCCCGGATTGACGAGCACACCCCGATCCCACAGCGTCCCGACCATCTGGTTGGCGTTGTTCAGGTCGCTGGCGTAGTTGTACGGGCTCTGAAGGGTCGCCCCGATGTCGGTGACGAGATAGGTGGCGTTGGCGGCGGCGGCCCCCGTCAGCCAAGCGGCAGCGATGAGGCGTCGAACGGTGATCCGCACAGAAGCCCTCGCCGCCCAGGCGGAGCACTCAGTGGAACAAGACATGGTGAAACTCCCGGGTCGATGTGATGGATCTCACTGACAGGACACTCGGAAGACGACAGCGCCGAACCCCGCCAGCAGAACAGGTGCCGAGCCACGCAGGGATCACCCACCGTTCGCCCGGCAACACAATTGTCCAGCGGAAGGACACGTTTATTTACATATTGAACAAATCCACAACACTCCGTCGATCCCTTGCCGCTCAGCGCACCACGATGCCCAAGGGGCCGACGCCCACGGCCACGGTGGCCGGCGTCAACGCCGTCAGCGCACAACCCCCTGCGATCGCAAACTGGGAAACCGTCCCGTCCCCCTTGTTGGCGACATACAGGTAGGCGTCGTCGGGGCTGACCGCCAACGCGGACGGACTGCTGCCCACGGACGTGGTACCGACCGCCGTCAGACCGCCCTTGGCGGTGTTGAGGCGGGTCACGGACGCGCCGCTCTGGTTGACCACAAAACCACACGCTCCATCCGAGGTCAGGACCAGGGTTCGAGGCGCTGCGCCTGTGGTGGCGGTCGACTTCGCAGTCAGCACCCCGGTGCTGCCGATGTCGTAGGACGCCACCTTGTTGCTGCCGGCCAGCACCGTGTAGAGCGTCGTGCCCGTGGGGTGAACCACCACCCCCTGGGGCTTGGTGCCCTGGTCGGCCACCGAAATCGAGGTGGCATTGGCCATGGAGGTCAGGCCCGATCCCACCGAGGCCGTGAACTGCAGGATCCGGGCGTTGTTGCTGGTCGCGTAGGCATAGGCCCCGGAAGGCGTGAGTGCCACGCCCCACAAGGCCCCGGCCACGTCGCTCTTGGTCGAAGAAAGGCGCGTCAACGCCCCTGCGTCGCCCACACGGAATGCCGTCACCGGCCCGGACTCATTGGGGACATACAGCACCGACTCGGTGGGATCCAGCGCCAGCGCATGGCCCGTGTAATCGGCCTCCGGTCCGGCCACCGCCGCCTGCGGGCGACCATCGGCCTGAAGGACATGCAAGGTCAGGGTGTTGTCGTCCTGGTCCCGGACCCAGGCGTAGCGCCCGCCGCCATCCACGAGGATCGCACTGGGCGCCAGGCTGGTGGTCACGGTGGACACCGCCGTCAATCCCCCCCCCGTGCCCACGGACAGGTGAGAGACCGTGCCCGACGTGTTGTTCACCACGTACGCCTGATAGCTCCGGCACGACACGGCCACGCCGGTCACCGTCGAGGCCCCGGACGCTGCCGTGCCCTTGCCGCTGGACACTACGCAGGTCTGCCCCACTGGCTGGCTCAGGACCTTCACGTCGTAGTCGCCGGAGCTGACCTGTTCAAAAGCGAACGTGCTGTCGCCACTGGACACCGCCACCGTGACGTTGCCGTTGGCCAGCACCAGGCCGTCGCTCGTCAGACCCGCCACGGTGCCGCTGATGAGCACGTCAGGGGCACTCTCACTCCCTCCGCCACAGGCGGCCAGAGCCAAGACCCCCATCCAGGGAAGAAGGCGGCCAAGGACCGGCCGGGCAGACTTGAGAGCGGCAGGAAATGTCATGGGGATCAACTCTAGGCAGATCCCCTGTGGACGGGAGCTCGAACACCCCTGACCCGACCCATCTAGTCCCGCGATGCCAGCAACACTGCAGAACCAATTCCCTGCTAAGGCGCGAGTGCGGGGTTATCGCGTTTGGGTTTCGGCTTCTGCCGGAGGCTCCCTACAATTCAAGAAACAATTGTTCACACATCCATGGCCGACAGCGACACCCCCCACTCAGCCCCCTCGCCGACGCCCCCGGCCGACCGTCGACACCACGGCGGCGACACGTGGGCCGGCACACGCGCCCTCATTCGCAGCGACTACGACGCCATGCTCCGCCACTTCGTGGTCGAGGAACACCCATCGCTGGCGCGGAGGCTGTACTGGTTCTTGCTGCCCAACTTCCTCGGCCTGGTGCTCTACCGACTGTCGCACCTGGCGTACACCCGGGGCTGGCGCAACCTCGCCCGCTCGCTCTACATGTTCAAGGTCTACACCACCCGCATGGAAATCTCGCCCCAGACCGTCATCGGGCCGGCCGCCATCATCAGCCACGCCAACGGCGTCACGCTGGATGGACACATCGGCGCCCGTTGCCACATCTACGGACAATGCAACACCGGTCGCGGCTTCAACACCCAGGATGTGGGAGCCGGCGCAGGATTGCCCGTCATCGGGGACGACGTCGTCCTGGCCTATGGCTGCATGGTGATCGGGGGCGTTCAGATCGGAGACCGCGCACGCATCGGCCCGGGCGCGATCGTGTCACGGGACGTGCCCGCCGACGCCATGGTCCTGGGCCCCACTTCACGGACGGTGCGGGACTGTGTGGGCGCAGGCAGTGCCACCCACCGGCTGAACGACGTCGCGTGAAACAAGCTCAGGCCCGACGCCCGGACCCGAACCCCATCCACCAGACCGCGACCGCCACACCGATCACCAGGGCCAAATAGGTGCCCATGCGTCCGTCGTGTCCGGTCAGTCCCAGGCCCACCAGCACGATCGCACACCCCACGGCCGCCGCCGCCCCGAACAGGGCCCGCCAAGACTGCGACCGAAGCTCGGTCCACCACAGCGTCTTGGCCGCCCCCGACACCACCGCCGCCAGCATCACCGGCAGAAGAAACAGGTTGGCGAGGTGGTTCAGAGATTCCAGAAAGCCCATCGGAAGTCCCCAGGCGCAAGGCACATCGCCTCGTCAATCCTGATGCAAGTCAATTTTAGTGATTCCCCTGCTCGAAACGCCGGAGCAGGAGGGGCGGCAATCTTACAATCGCGTTCCATGTCCGTCATCGCCCTCAGCCTGAACCACCACACCGCGCCGGTCGATCTGCGCGGCAGGTTCGCGTTCTCGCTGGAACAGCTCTCGCCGGCCCTGCGCGGCCTGCGCGACGGGCTGCACCGCCTGTCCCCCGAGGCCGCGCTGCTGTCCACCTGCAACCGCACGGAGCTGTACATCGCCACGGACCCCGCGCGCAGCCAGCATCTGGTGCGACCCGCGGTCGAGTGGCTGGCCGCCCACGGACAGGTCAGCGCCGACGACCTGCTGCGCCACACCCATGTGCTGCAGCGCCACGAGGCCGCACGTCACGCGTTCCGCGTGGCCAGCGGGCTGGATTCGATGGTGCTGGGCGAACCGCAGATCCTCGGGCAGATGAAGCAGGCCGTGCGCGAAGCCGACGCGGCTGGCACGCTGGGCACGACGCTGCATCAGCTGTTCCAGCGCTCGTTCTCGGTGGCCAAGGAGGTGCGCACTTCGACCGAGATCGGCGCCCATTCGATCAGCATGGCCGCCGCCGCCGTGCGCCTGGCCGCCCAGCTGTTCGAGGACCTGC
>CAYYCN010000050.1:0-20696 GCA_964470355.1 uncultured Sphaerotilus sp. | reverse complement strand
GGCGCCAAGGACAAGGGCACGGGCAAGGAAAACAAGATCACCATCAAGGCCAACTCGGGTCTGTCCGAGGAGGAAATCCAGAAGATGGTGAAGGACGCCGAGCTCAACGCCGCCGAGGACAAGAAGAAGCTCGAAATCGTCCAGGCCAAGAACCAGGGCGACGCCATGGTGCACTCGGTCAAGAAGTCGCTGACCGAGTACGGTGACAAGCTCGACGCGGGTGAAAAGGACAAGATCGAAGCTTCGATCAAGGACCTGGAAGAAGCCCTCAAGGGCGACGACAAGGCCGACATCGAAGCCAAGACCGAAGCCCTGATGACCTCCAGCCAGAAGCTGGGCGAAAAGATGTACGCCGACCAGCAGGCCGCCGCAGGTGCCGCCGGTGCGGGTGCCACCGACGCCGGTGAAGCCCCCAAGGCCGACGCCAAGGGCAACGACGACGACGTGGTCGACGCCGAGTTCAAGGAAGTCAAGAAGTGATCAGCGGGCGGCCCTTCGGGGCGCGCCTGATCCACGCGCCGCGTTCGGGTGAAGCAGGGCTCCAAGCCCTTCTCCCCTTCGCGGCGTTCCCGTTCCTGTTCAACACAAGCAACGCGGACCGAATCCATGGCCAAGCGTGACTATTACGAAGTCCTGGGGGTCGCCAAGACGGCCACCGAGGAAGAACTCAAGAAGGCCTATCGCAAGCTGGCGATGAAGTTCCACCCGGATCGCAACCAGGGGGACAAGGCCAAGGAAGCCGAAGAGAAGTTCAAGGAGGTCAAGGAGGCCTACGAGATGCTCTCGGACGCGCAAAAGCGCGCGGCTTACGACCAGTATGGCCACGCCGGCGTCGACCCCAACATGGGTGGCGGACGCGGCGGCCCCGAAGGCTACGGCGGATTTGCCGAGGCCTTCGGTGACATCTTCGGCGACATCTTCGGCCAGCAGGGCGGTGGGGGCCGTCGCGGCGGGGGCCAGCAGGTCTACCGCGGCGCGGACCTGTCCTATGCCATGGAGATCACGCTCGAAGAAGCCGCCCACGGCAAGGAAACGCAGATCCGCATTCCCAGCTGGGAAGAGTGCGACACCTGCCACGGCACCGGCGCCAAGCCCGGCACCAGCCCCAAGACCTGCACGACCTGTCACGGTTCGGGCACGGTGCACCTGCGCCAGGGTTTCTTCAGCATCCAGCAGACCTGCCCGCACTGCCACGGCACCGGCAAGATCATTCCCGAGCCCTGCACCAGCTGCAACGGCGCGGGCAAGATCAAGAAGCAGAAGACGCTGGAGGTCAAGATCCCGGCGGGCATCAACGAAGGCCAGCGCATCGCCCTGCGTGGCCATGGCGAGCCGGGCACCCAGGGGGGGCCAGCAGGCGACCTGTACGTCGAGATCCGCATCCGCGCGCACGAGATCTTCGAGCGCGACGGCGACGACCTGCACTGCACGGTGCCCGTGGGCCTGACCACCGCCACCCTGGGCGGCCCCATCCAGGTGCCGACCCTGGCCGGCCAGGCCGAGATCGAACTGCCCGAAGGCACCCAGCACGGCAAGACCTTCCGCCTGCGTGGCAAGGGTGTCAAGGGCGTGCGCTCGAACTATCCGGGCGACCTGTACTGCCACATCTCCGTCGAGACGCCCGTCAAGCTCACCGAACACCAGCGCAAGCTGCTCAAGGAGCTCGACGAATCGTTCAAGAAGGGGGGCGAAAAGCACTCACCCAACGCCAAGAGCTGGACGGACAAGGTCAAGGATCTGTTCAAGTGATTGCCTGAGTCCGCGGCCCAGCCGCGCACACCGACCTGTCCGAAGCCACCGGGAGCCCCTTCCGGTGGCTTTTTCGTTTGTGGGCCTCAAGTCGGAAAACCCGGCTCCGATACCGACTACAAGCCTGCAAAACACCCACGGTAGCCGCATCCCATGATCCCCCTGGACTCCACCATCCACGAGTGCCGCGCACTTGTCATCGACGGCAATCCGACCTCGCGCAGCGTGCTGATGTCGATGCTGCGGGACTTTGGCCTCAAGGCCGTCATGCAGTGCGGGCGCGCCGTGGAAGCCCGCCGCATTCTGGAGGACCGCCAGTTCGACATCGTCCTGTGCGAGCAGCACTTCGACGACGAGGTCATGGGCGGGCAGGACCTGCTCGACGACCTGCGCCGCAACAACCTGCTGCCGTTCTACACCGTGTTCATCATGGTGACCGGCGAAGCGACCTATGCCAAGGTGGCCGAGGCCGCCGAATCGGCCCTCGACAGCTACCTGCTCAAGCCCCACAACTCGCACATGCTGGGCAACCGGCTGAAAGAGGCCCGCCGCCGCAAGCGTGTGCTGCAGGACATCTTCACCGCCATCGAGGAAAACCGCTTCGAGGATGCCGCCCACCTGTGCGAGACGCGCTTCTCCACCCGCGACGAATACTGGCTCTACGCCGCCCGCGTGGGCGCAGAGCTGTACCTGCGCATCGGGGACCACGATGCCGCACGGCGCATGTTTGAAGCCGTGCGCGAGACCCGCGCCCTGCCCTGGGCCAAGCTGGGCATCGCCCGCGCCGAGATCGCCGGGGGATCGGCCCAGCAGGGTCGCCGCACGCTCGAGTCGCTCATCGCCGACAACCCGGGCTACGCGGACGCCTACGACGTGATGGGCCGCGTCCAGATGGAAGGCGGTGACTTCGCCGGTGCGCTGGAAACCTACCGCCGGGCCTGCGAGATCACCCCGTCGAGCATCTCGCGACTGCAAAAGCAGGGCATGCTGAGCTTCTACAACGGCGAGTTCGACGAGGCCGAACGGGCACTGGACCGGGCCACCTCGCTGGGCATCAGCAGCAAGATGTTCGACCTGCAGTCGCTGGTGCAGCTGGTCTTGATGAAGTTCGACCGGGGCGACACGCGCGGCATGCAGCGGGCCATCGACAACATCAACCACCAGTTCGAGAGAAACCCCGACAGCGTGCGCCTGCGCCGCTTCCGCGACATCGCCGCGGTGCTGCAGACGCTCGTCGCGCGGCAGGTGGCCGTGGTCGTGCGCCAGGTCAAGGACATCTCCGAAGAGGTGCTGGCCGAAGATTTCGACTTCGAGGCCGCTGGCAACCTGCTGGCCCTGCTGACGCGCCTGTCCCGCACCGAGATCCAGTTGCCGGATGCCGAACTCTGGGTGATCAAGGTGGGCAAGCGCTTCTGCGCCTCCAAGAGCTCGACAGAGTTGCTGTGCGCCTCGGCGATCGGGGCGGAGTCCTACCAGGAGCTCATCCGCGAACAGTTCACGGCCACCAACGCCTCGGCCGAAAAGGCGGTTTCGCTCAGCGCCAAGGGATCGCCGCAAGCGGCCGTCGCAGCCCTGATCACCGAAGGCGAAAAGACCCTCAACCCCAAGCTCATCGACCTGGCCGTGATGGTGCTGCAACGCTACCGCAAGCGCATCGACCTGTACGAGCCCATGCTCGCCAAGGCCAGCGAGATGCGCGACCGCTACTGCACCAAGGGCACACGCATGGTCATGCCGGCGGAAGGCGGTCGCACCTCCGGCGGCCTGGCGTTGCGCATCTGAGCGCACGGGCGGGATTGAACTCCCTCCAACAGCAGGGCCCCGACCAGCGGGGCCCTTTTCATGGGGAGACGGCCCCACCAAGGGGAGTCGTCTGCCGCTCCGTGTCGCTCAGGCCGCCACGGTCGTCGTCGCGGCCACCGGCTTCTTGAGCACCCCCAGCGCCAGCGCCGTCACCACCATGCCCGCCAGGATCGCCACGGCGTACAGGCCGACGTGGTTGACGGCATTCGGGATGGCCAGCACGAACACGCCCCCGTGCGGCGCCTGCAGGCCGATCTGCCAGAACATCGACAGCCCCCCGGCCACGGCCGATCCCAGCATGCACGCCGGGATCACGCGCAGCGGATCACGCGCCACGTAGGGAATGGCGCCCTCGGTGATGAAGGCCAGGCCCAGCACGGCTGCGGCCTTGGAGGCTTCACGCTCCTCGTCGCTGAAGCGGCTGCGGAACAGCCAGCACGCCAGCGCGATACCCAGCGGCGGCACCATGCCAGCCGCCATGGCGGCCGCCATCGGCATGGCCACGCCCGATGCGATCAGCGAGGTCGAGAACACGTAGGCCGCCTTGTTGATCGGACCGCCCATGTCGGTGGCCATCATCGCGCCCAGGATCAGGCCCAGCACCACGGCCGATTCGCTCTGCATGCCCTTAAGCCACTCGGTCAGGCCCGCCATGATCGAGGCCACCGGACCGCCGATGACCATCATCATCGCCACGCCCACCACGGCCGAACCCAGCAGCGGCAGGATCAGCACCGGCTTAAGGCCTTCCAGCGTGCGCGGCAGCTGGATCGTGCGGTTGAGCCACAGCACCGAGTAGCCAGCCAGAAAGCCCGCGACGATGCCGCCCAGGAAACCCGCGCCGACGATGCCCGCCAGCATGCCGCCGATCATCCCCGGCGCGATGCCCGGCCGGTCGGCGATCGAGTAGGCGATGTAACCCGCCAGCACCGGCACCATCAGCGCAAAGCCCGCCTTGGCACCGATCTGGAACAGCACCCAGCCCAGCGTGTCCTTGTGGGCGTCGTCGTAGACATAGATGCCACCCAGCGCAAACGCCAGCGCGATCAGCAGACCGCCCGCCACCACGAAGGGCAGCATGAACGACACGCCGGTCATCAGGTGCTTGTAGGCGCCAGTGCGCTCCTTCTTGAACTCGGTGTGTGAGGGCAGGCCAGCGCGTGCGCCGGTGGCGGCCCCACCTGCGGCCGCCGCGCCCGTGGCAGCGCCTGCTGCGTCGACGCCCCAGACCTCCGCCTGAGCCTGGGCCTGCGCGAACACCGCCGCCGCGTCGTGGATGGCGGCCTTGGTGCTGGTGGCATACAGACGCTTGCCGTGGAAGCGGCTGCGGTCCACGCCGGTGTCGGCGGCGATCACCACCAGATCGGCTTCGGCGATCTCGGCGTCGGTCAGGCGGTTCTGGGCGCCCACCGAGCCCTGTGTCTCGACCTTGATGCGGTGCCCCAGCGCCTTGGCGCCCTGCTCCAGACCTTCGGCGGCCATGAAAGTGTGCGCCACGCCGGTCGGGCAGGAGGTGATGGCCACGATCTTCAGCGGGCCAGAGGGGCCGGCTGCGGGCGACGCGGGCGCGACGGCGGCTGCCGCCGATCCGGGCAGCGAAGCGCCTGCGGAAGAGGAAGTCCCAGCTGCCTGTGCGACGGAGGGCACCCCGGCAGCCACAGCGGCCGCTGCAGAAGCCGGCCACGCCTGGCCCGCAGGTGCAGCCGATCCGGCAGACACGCCCACACGCTCCAGCGCCTGACGGATCACCTGACCCGGGTTGGCGAACACGTCGGCCGGCGTGACCTCCAGCACCTTCTCGGCGGGCAGGCCGGTGCGGTCCACCGGCTGATCGGCGGCGATGACGATGGCCTGGGCCTGCGCCAGGTCCTCGGCGCTGAAACCGCCCTGGGTGCCCAGGGTGCTGTGGATGCGGACCTGGATCTCGTGACCCAGCGGGGTGGCGGCGGCGCGCAGCGCCTCGCCCAGCAAGAAACCGTGGGCCGGCCCCGCCTGGGAGGCGGTGATGGCGATGAGTCGTGCCATGGTGAAGGACTCCTGGTGATCAGAGGGAACGCAGCTGCACCTGGGCAGCCAGGGCGTCGATGTGGTCGCGCGGCGGCAGGCCGGGGGCGATGCGCTGGATGCGCGCCGCCGCACAGGCCATGCCGAACACGGCGGCGTCGGGGAAGGTTCGACCTTCGATCAGGGCCGCGAGCGTGCCGGCAACGAGGGCGTCTCCGGCGCCGACGGTGGTGGCCACCGGCACCTTGGGCGGCAGGGCCAGCCATTGGCCGCCATCACCGACGATGACGGCACCGTCGCAGCCCAGCGAGACCACCACACGCGGCACGCCGTGCTTCAGCAGTTCCTGCGCCGCCTCGGCCACCGCCTCGACCGTGTCGAGCGGACGGCCCATCAGGGCTTCGAGCTCGGCCCGGTTGGGCTTGAGAAACGCCGGCGGACGGCGCAGGTGCTGCAGCAGCTCGCCCAGCTCGGCCCCGCCGATGTCGACCATCAGCTGCGCACCGCAGGCGGTGAGCGCATCGGCCAGACGGCACCAGGTGCCGGTGTCGACGCCGGGCGGCAGGCTGCCGGCCAGCTCGCACCAGTCGCCCGGCTGGATCTGCGTGATCACGGAGGCCAGCAGATCGGCTTCGGCGCGGGCGCGGGCCTCGTCGCCCAGCGTGATGCCGGGCAGGTTGATGTCGGTGGAATCGCCGCGCTGGGCATCGGCCAGCTTGATGTTGGTGCGGGTGGCGCCGGGCAGACGCAGCATGCCGTCGCGGATGCCGTTCGCGGCAAAGGCGGCCTCGAACAGCGCCGGGTTCTCGGCACCCAGCCAGCCGGCGGCCGTCACCGGCACGCCCAGCGCGGCCAGCACGGCGGCCACGCCAATGCCCTTGCCGCCGGCCTCGCTCTGCTGGCCATGGGCGCGGTGCACGGCGCCGGGCACCAGGTGATCCAGCCGGACCGTCTGGTCGATGGCCGGGTTGAGGGTCAGGGTGAAGACTCGGGCCATGTCAGGCTTCCTCGCTCAGGGGGGCGGCCGGGCGCAACGCCGCAGCCAGGGAACGCACGTCGTCGGCGCTGTCCATGTCCAGCGCGCGCTGGGCCAGGGCCTGCAGGTCGGACAGGTGGTGGCGGCGCAGCAGGGCCTTGATGCCGCCGATGTCGCCGGTGCTCATGCTCAGTTCCTGCACGCCCAGGCCGGCCAGCAGCGCCGCACCCAGCGGCTCGCCCGCCAGGCCGCCGCACACGCCGACCCAGCGGCCGTGGCGTGCCGCACCCGCGACGGTCTGCGCGATCAGGCGCAGCACGGCGGGATGCAGGCTGTCGGCCATGCCGGCCAGATCGGGGTGCTGGCGGTCCACGGCCAGCGTGTACTGCGTCAGGTCGTTGGTGCCAATCGAGAAAAAGTCGACGTGCTCGGAGAGCCGGTCGGCCATCAGCGCCGCCGAGGGCACCTCGATCATGATGCCCACCGGCACCACGGGCGCGTTCAGCGACACGCGCACCTCTTCCATGCGGCGACGCAGCTCCTTGACCTCGGCCAGCGTGCTGATCATCGGGAACATGATCGACAGCGGTCCGTGCTGCGCGGCGCGGTACAGGGCGCGCAGTTGCGGCACCAGCAGATCGTCGCGCTGCAGGCTCAGGCGGGCGCCGCGCACGCCGAGGAAGGGGTTTTCTTCCTTGGGCAGATGCAGGTGCGGCACCTGCTTGTCGCCGCCGATGTCGAGCGTGCGCACCACCAGCGGCTTGCCGTGCAGGGCCTCGATCATTTCGCGGTAGACGACGTACTGCTCGGCCTCGTCGGGAATGTGGTCGCGCTCCAGGAACAGGAACTCGGTGCGCATCAGGCCCACGCCGTCGGCACCAGCGCTCAGGGCGGTGGCGGCCTGGTCGGCGCGGTTGGCGTTGGCAGCGACTTCCAGCGTGTGGCCGTCGAGCGTGGTGGCCGGCAGCAGCCGGGTGCGCGACTCCTCGGCGCGGCGGCGGGCCAGGCGCTGGATCATCGCGTCGGCCTGCATCAGCGCGGTTTCGGTCGGGTCGATGTAGAGGCGGCCGCGGTAACCGTCGAGGATGGCCTTGCGTCCCACAGCCGCAGCGAGCACCTCGGGACCGGCCGCGACCACGGCGGGCATGCCCAGCGCACGCGCCAGGATGGCGGTGTGAGCAGTCGGGCCGCCACGGGCCGTGCAGAAACCGCGCACGCGGGTCGTGTCGATCTGGGCGGTGACGGAGGGGCTCAGGTCGTCGGCCAGCAGGATGGCGTCGTCGGGCCAGGCGCCGTGCGGGGTGTCGGCCTCGTCACCACGGCCCAGCAGGTGGCGCAGCACGCGGTCACCGGCGTCCTGCAAGTCGGCGGCGCGGGCCGACAGGGTCGGATCGGCCACGGCGCGCTGGGCAGACACGCGGTCGGCCAGCGCATGGCGCCAGGCCCAGGCCGCGCCGTGCCCCTGAACAACCTCGCGGGTGACCTGGCGCAGCAGTTCGGCATCCTGCAGCAACTGCGCGTGGGCCCGGAAGATGTGCGACTGCTCCAGGCGGCCTTGGGCCTGGGACGCATCGGCCAACTGCAACAGCTGGGCCTGGGCGGCGACCAGCGCCCGGTCCAGCAGTGCCGCGTCGGCGGCAAATCCGGCCGGGGCGTCGGCCACTTCCAGCACCTGCGCCTCGGCCAGCGCCAGCGTGCCGATCACCAGACCCGGGCTGGCGGCAATGCCGGTCAGCGTCTGCAGGGCCTCGGGCTGCCAATGGCCCAACTCACGGCCCAGGCCCTCGGCTTGCGCCTGACGCGTGGCGGCCAGCTCGGCCTGGCGGGTTTCCTCATCGCCCAGGCGGGTGATGGTGTCGCGCAATGCGGCCAGCGCAGCGGCGGCGTCCGGGCCCTGTGCGGACAGGTGCAGCACCGCCCCACGCGCCGCGCCCAAGCTCAGCAGCGCGGCCAGGTTCTTGGCATCGGCGACGGCATCGCCATGGCGCACACGGAGTTCGGCGGCAAAACGCCGCGCCACCTCGGCCCACTGTCCGGCCGGACGGGCATGCAGACCGTTGGGGTAGTTCAGCGCGAGGTCCTGGCCCAGCGCGAAGTCGGCCACGGCCACCCCAGCCTGCGCGGTCACGGCCGCCGGTTCACTGGCGTCGCTGGACAGTGCCCGCACGATCTCGTCGGCATCGGCCGTGGTGCACAGGCGCTCGATGCGCGGGCCGTCGCGCATCAGGCGCGTCAGGCGGCGCAGCACCTCGATGTGCTGGTCGGAAGAGGCCGAAATGGCCACCACCAGACGCACCACCTGGTCGCCGTCGTTCCAGGTCACGCCGCCCGGGATCTGCAGCACCGCCAAGCCGGTGCGACGCACCATGTGCTTGTCCTCGACCATGCCGTGCGGAATGGCGATGCCCTGGCCCAGGTAGGTGTGGGCCACGCGCTCGCGCTGCAGGAGGCTGTCGACATAGGCCGGCTGACAGAAGCCGGACTGCACCAGCAGCGCGCCGGCCGCGCGCACGGCGTCCTCGCGGCTGTGGGGTGCGGCGCCGAGGCGCACTTCGATGGGAGTGTTCATGGTGGGGCTCGCCTGTTTTGGTATCGATACCAAAATCAATTATTGGACGGAGCCCTGTTGATTTCCAGTCAATTGAAGTGAAATTCAGGGTAAACACCGATGACTTGAGCCAGGGCAAATCCACAAACACAGGCCATCACAGCATCATTTGTGGAAACGATACCAAATCATCTTCCCGCCAACGATCGGCTGCATTAACCTCGCCCCCATGACAACGCTCCCCCGCTCCGCCGCCAGCATCAAGGACGTGGCCGAACGCGCCGGCGTGTCCACCACGACGGTCTCGCGCGTGCTTTCGGACCCGGAGGCCGTGCGACCGGTCCTACGCGACCGGGTGCTGCAGGCCATTGCCGATCTGGGCTACCGGCCCAACCTCGCTGCGCGTCGCCTGCGCCAGCAGCGGGCTTCGCTGATCGGGCTGATCGTGTCAGACA
Source organism: uncultured Sphaerotilus sp. (assembly GCA_964470355.1). Taxonomy (GTDB): domain Bacteria; phylum Pseudomonadota; class Gammaproteobacteria; order Burkholderiales; family Burkholderiaceae_C; genus Sphaerotilus. The sequence goes on along the minus strand of CAYYCN010000050.1, from coordinate 11,161 downwards.
TCCGCAACCCCTTCTTCACCGATGTCAGCCGCGCGGTGGAAGACGCCGCCTACCGCCGGGGCCTGCGCCTGATCCTGTGCAACACCGACGAGGATCCGGCCAAGGAGCGCTCCTATCTGGAGCTGATGGCCGACGAACAGGCCAGCGGCGTGATCCTGTCGCCCTCGCTGGACCTGGCGGCCCGGCTGACCCGGGAGTCGTGGCCCTTTCCGATCACGCTGGTCGACCGGGCGCCCGATGGCCCCTCGCGCCCCGGCGCAGCAGCCCATGACGCGGTGCTGCTGGACAACACCGGCGCAGCCCGCCGCCTGACCGAACACCTGCTGGACCAGGGCGCCCGCCGGATCGCCGTGCTGTCGGGCTCGCGCAGCGGCACCGGCCGCGAGCGCGTGGCGGCCTGCGAAGCGGTGCTGCAGGCCCGGGGCCTGAGCCCTCAGACGGTGCTGCGCCAGGCCCCCACGGCGGAAGACGGCCGCACCGCGATCACCGCCCTGCTGTCCCAAGGGCCCCGCCCGGACGCCATCCTCGCCACCAACGGCTTGCTGCTGCTGGGCGCCTGGCAGGCCCTGCAGGCCGCCGGCCTGCGCGTGCCCGACGAGGTGATGCTCGCCGGCTTCGACAACAACGACTGGACCGCCCTGCCCTCGCCCGGCGTCACGGTCATCGCCCAGCCGACCTACGAGATCGGGCGCAACGCCGCCGAACTGCTGCTGCAGCGCATCGACGAGCCCCAGCGCCCCGCGCGGCGCGTGGTGCTGGACGGCGAGATGATCGTGCGGGGATCCTCGGTGCGCCAGGGCTGACGGAAGCCTCCGGCGCCCAACGGTCCGCCACCGGCACCCGCCAGCAGCCGGTCAGACTCCGTGAACCGGCCTTCAACCGGTGCTCAATGCGCCGGCTTGCGCCACAGCCCGATCAGCGGGTTGATCACCCAGTGGGCCACAGGGATCAGCACCAGGCCCAGCGCCAGCCCCACCACGCCATCGAGCGCGGCGGTCACGGCCCACTCCACCAGACCCGCGGCCTGCGGCACAGCGAGCGCCGCCGCTTGCGCCTGGTGATGAATCCAGTCGTAGGGCCCGTGCAGGCCGAGCTCGCCCAGGCCGTGCAACACGATGGAGCCGCCCACCCAGATCATCGCTGCCGTGCCCACGACCATCAGCGCCTGCATGAACCGGGGCATGAAGGCCACCAGCCCGTGTCCGAACGCCCGCACCAGGCCCAGACGCCCCACCCGCGCCAGCCACAGGCCGACGTCGTCGAGCTTGACGATGAGCGCCACCCCGCCGTACACGGCCACCGTGATGCCGATGGCGACCACCGCCAGCGTCAGGGCCGCCATCCACACCGGCTGCCCCTCGGGCAGCTCCGCCAGCGCGATGGTCATGATTTCGGCGGACAGGATGAAGTCGGTCTTGACCGCCCCGGCCACCTTCTCGGCTTCGAGGTGCTCGGCACTGGCGTGGCCGGGCGCGTCCTGCGACCCTTCATCCCCATCGTGCGAAGGATGGAGGGTGTGCCAGACCTTTTCGGCGCCCTCGAAGCACAGGTAGGCACCGCCCACCATCAGCAGCGGCATGATCGCCCAAGGCGCATACGCCGACAGCAGCATGGCCGCCGGCAGCAGGAACAGCAGCTTGTTGCGGATGGAGCCATACGCGATCTTGGCCACGATGGGGATTTCGCGCGCGGGCGCAAAGCCGTCCACGTACTTGGGCGTGACCGCCGCATCGTCGATCACCGCGCCGGCGGCCTTGGCCCCGGCCTTGGCGGCCTGCCCGGCGATGTCGTCGACCGAAGCCGCCGCCACCTTGGCAATGCCTGCCACGTCATCCAGCAAGGCCAGCAAGCCGCTCATCCCTCATCTCCCTTGTTCCAGACAGGGCGACACCCTATCGGAAGCGATCGGGGTGCGCAACGCAGGCTCGGCGCGGATGTCGGGTTCGGCACGAAATCTCTGCCACGGCCAGGACGCCCCGCCGGCTCGCGGGCTCAGAACAGGTCCGCCTGCGCCCGCCGTGGCCGAAAGGCCGAAAAATCCAGCGTCGGCAGACCCCGATCCAGCCCATGGCGCGCCGCCGCCTTCAACACCCGCTGGCGGATGAGTTGCGCCCACACGCCGTGGCCCTTCATGCGGGTGCGGAAATCGGCTTCATAGGCCTGACCGCCCCGCATCTCGCGGACCCGGGCCATGACCCGTGCGGCCTTGTCGGGCACATGCTGCTGCAGCCACCGCTCGAACATCGGCGCCACCTCCCAGGGCAGGCGCACCACCGTCCAGTGGGCACTGCAGGCGCCGGCTTCGGCGGCGGCGGCCAGGATCTGCTCGATCTCCGGCTCGTTGAGGAAGGGGATGATGGGCGCCACATTGACGCCCACCGGCACGCCCGCTTCCGACAGCGCCCGGATGGCCGCGATGCGCCGGGCCGGCGCACTGGCCCGGGGCTCCAGTCGGCGCGACAGGTCGTTGTCCAGCGTGGTCACGCTGATGAAGACCAGCACCTGCCGCCGCTGCGCCATGTCGGCCAGCAGATCCAGATCACGCACGATGCCGCCCGACTTGGTCACCACGGAAAACGGGTGCTGGAACTCGTGCAGCACCTCGATCACCTGCCGCGTCAGGCGCAGGCGGCGCTCCACCGGCTGGTAGGCATCGGTGGCCGAACCCAGGTTGAGGGGGCGCGGCACATAACCCGGTGCGTTGAACGCCACACGCAGGCGCTCGGCCGCGTTGACCTTGGCCACCAGGCGGGTCTCGAAGTCCAGTCCCGGCGACAGGTTCAGGTAGCTGTGGGTGGGCCGGGCGTAGCAGTAGATGCAGCCATGCTCACAGCCCCGATAAGGATTGATCGACAACTCGAACGGCAGGTCCGGGGAATCGTTCTGGGCCAGGATCTGGCCGGCCCGTTCCTCGCGGACCTCGGTCAGGATCGAAGCGCCGGGGACATCCGCCGCCGTGTCGTCCACGGTGTGGACCTGTGGGTCGAGCGTGCCCCAGCCATCGTCCCAAGCCTCTCGCTGTGAAGACTCGAAGCGGTGCGGCTCGCGCCAGCCCGTGCCCCGCCCCTTGACGACGGGCACCGGTCGCACGGCCGGCACGGGCTCGCCTTCGGTGAAGTCGTCCGGCGGAAAGGGATCGTGGGGAAACTCGGAAGACATGACTGTATTTTTATACAGTCACCCACCCTCCGCGCATGACCCTTCGCTTAGGTGGTGCTTCGGCGCAAGGAGCGCTCCTGCCGCACGGAGGCTTCGCGCAGGCGCGTCAGGGTCTGGTCGATGAAATCGATGTGCGCCTCGGCGGCGGCGCGGGCGGCCGGTCCGTTGCGCTCGCGCACCGACTGCCACACCGCACGGTGCTGGTCCAGCAACTGCTGCGAGACGGTGCCGGCCGCAAACAGGTTGGCGATGTTGTCGTGCACGTGGGTGTGCAGCATGTTCAGCAGGCTGGAGGCCACGTGTGTGAGCAGCACGTTGTGCGCCGCATCGGCCAGCGCCTGGTGGAACTTCACGTCCACGTCGGAGGTGAGTTCCAGCCCCTGCCCGCCGTGCGCGGCCTCCATCTGCGCAAACAGGCCGCCGATGCGATCCAGGTCGGCCTCGGTGGCCCGCTCGGCGGCCATCTGCGCCACCGTGCCTTCGAGCATGCGGCGGAACTCCAGCACGTCGCGGTGCAGCTCCGGGTGGGAGCCCAGCATCTCCTGCCACGGATCGGCAAAGCCGGCGTCCAGGCGGCTGGTGACATAGGTGCCGCCGCCCTGCTTCGAGCTGAGCAAACCGCGCACCGACAGCTTCTGGATCGCCTCCCGCAGCGACGGCCGCGACACCCCCAGTTGCTCGGCCAGTTGACGCTCCGGCGGCAGGCGGTCCCCCGGCTTGAACGAGCCCTCCAGGATCATCGTTTCGATCTGCTGAACGATCTGGTCGGACAGGCGCGTGACGTTCAGCGGCTTGAGGGCAACAGAGCTCGATTCAGGCATGGCATGGGAGGGGGCCGAAAGATACCCCCATTGGCATCAAATTGGTCATACCAATGATACGACACCGCAACAACACGTAGGAAATCGCATCAACATTGGTCTGACCAATTAACTATTTTGATTGAACCTAGGGTTATACCCGAGCCTCTTCCGTTGACCTTATCACCAACGACTCATAGATTAGCGCCCCATTGATTCATTTATTGGCCTGACCAATTAACCAAATCGTCGCACGCATGTCACCCCAGCACCATGCCTTCCTGAATGCACTCGCTCAGCACGTCCCGGCCGAGCGGCTCGTCACCGACCCGTTGCGCACGCTGGCCTACGGCACGGACGGCAGCTTCTACCGTCTGGTGCCGCAGATCGTGGTGCTGGCGCGCAGCGAGGCCGAGGTGTCGACGGTGCTGGCCCTGGCCCATACCCACGGCGTGGCCGTGACCCTGCGCGCGGCCGGCACCAGCCTGTCGGGCCAGGCGGTGAGCGACTCGGTGCTGGTGGTGATCCAGGAAGGCTGGACGGGCATCGAGGTGCTGGACGACGGCGCCCGCATCCGCCTGCAGCCCGGCGTGATCGGCCAGCACGCCAACGACGCGCTGCGCCGCTGGGGCCGCAAGATCGGTCCGGACCCGGCATCGATCGCCACCGCGCGCATCGGCGGCATGGCGGCCAACAACAGCTCGGGCATGTGCTGCGGCACCGAGCAGAACGGCTATCACACGCTGGCCGCCATGCGGGTGATGCTGGGCGACGGCACCGTGCTCGACACCGCCGACCTCGCCAGCGTGGCCGCCTTCCGCCAGTCGCACGCCGCCCTGCTGGGTCGCCTGACCACCCTGTCGGACCGCATCCGCAGCCAGCCCGAACTGGAAGCCAAGGTCCGCCGCAAGTACCGCCTGAAGAACACCACCGGCTACGGCATCAACGCGCTGATCGACTTCGTCGACCCGGTCGACATGCTGGCGCACCTGATGATCGGCTCCGAGGGCACGCTGGGTTTCATCTCCAGCATCACGTACCACACGGTGCCCGACCACCCGCACAAGGCGTCCTGCCTGGTGCTGTTCAGCGAGCTGGAAGACTGCTGCCGCGCCGTCACGGCCCTGAAGGACGGCGGTGCCGTGGACGCCGTGGAGCTGGTGGACCGCCGCTCCATCCTGGCCATCCAGGGCAAGAAGGGGCTGCCGGCCTTCCTGTACGGCGAGCCCGCACCCAGCGCCGCCGCCCTGCTGATCGAGACCCGCGGCGCCGACGCCGCCGAGTTGGCCGAGCGCTGCGACGCCATCGGCGCCACGCTGGCGGGTTTCCGCCCGGCCGCCGACAGCGGCTTCTCGACCGACCCGGCCGTGTGCGAAACCTACTGGGCCGTGCGCAAGGGCCTGTTCCCCGCCGTGGGCGCCCAACGCGCCGTGGGCACCACCTGCGTCATCGAGGACGTGGCCTTCCCGGTCGAAAAGCTGGCCGAGGGTGTGCTGCGCCTGACCGCCCTGTTCGACAAGCACGGCTACACCGAGGCCCTCATCTTCGGCCACGCGCTCGACGGCAACCTGCACTTCGTCTTTGCCCCCAGCTTCGACACGACCACCGAAGTCCAGCGCTACAGCGACTTCATGGACGAGGTGAGCGAACTGGTGGCCGTGGAGTTCGGCGGCTCGCTCAAGGCCGAGCACGGCACCGGCCGCAACGTCGCGCCCTTCGTGAAGATGGAGTGGGGCGACGAGGCCTACGCCGTGATGGTCGAGATCAAGCAGCTTTTCGACCCCGAAGGCCTGCTCAACCCCGACGTCATCATCAGCCGCGACGAGCAGATCCACCTCAAGGCGCTCAAGGCCATGCCCGCCGCCGATCCACTGGTGGACCGCTGCATCGAGTGCGGTTTTTGCGAGCCGGCATGCCCGTCCAATGGCCTGTCGCTCACGCCGCGCCAGCGCATCGTGGCCTGGCGCCGCATCCAGCAACTGCGCCGCGACGGCTCCAATCCGACCGAACTGGCGAGCCTGGAAGCCGACTACGGCTGGGCCGGCATCGACACCTGCGCCGCCACCGGCATGTGCGCCACGCGCTGCCCGGTGGGCATCAACACCGGTGACCTGATCCGGCAACTGCGCGGCGAGGCCCGCCACACGGGCTTGGCGAACACGGTCGAGTCCCACCTGGGCGCCGTGCTCGGCACCGCCCGCGCCGGCCTGGGAGTGCTCAAGCTGGCGCGCGGTGTGCTCGGCACCCAAACGACCACCGCGCTGAACCAGGCCGTGAACCGCGTGATCCCGGTCGTGCCGGTGGCGCCGGCCGGAACGCCAGGCCCGGCCTCGCGACCGATGGCTCAGCCGGCGGTCACCGTCCGTGCGTCCGAGACCCCCAAGTCCGGCAGCGCCGCACCGGCGTCGGCCGTGGCCCAAGGCGCGGCAGGCCAACCGGAACAGGTCGTCTACTTCAGCTCCTGCGTCAACCGCGTCTTCGCGGAAAGCCCCGAGGGCGGCGACAACCTGGCCGACCCGACGCTGCGCCTGCTCAGCAAGGCCGGCATCCAGGCGGTCCGCCCCGAGGACGGCGACAGCCTGTGCTGCGGCCAGCCCTTCGACAGCAAGGGCGCGCACCAGGCCGCACGCAACGCGCTGCGCCGCACCGAGCAGGCCCTGCTCCAGGCCAGCGACGGCGGACGCATTCCGGTCTACCTGGACAACGCCCCGTGCTCGCTGCGCCTGATCGAACAGCAGCGCGCCGGCCGGCTCGACGCCCGCCTGAAGCTGCACGACGCCGTGAGCTACATGGCCGACGTCGTCGCACCGCGGCTGGACATCCAGCCCAAGGTCGGACAACTCGCGGTGCACGTGCCGTGCAGCACGTCCAAGCTGGGTGCGGGCAGCAAGCTCGTGGCCTTGGCCAAGCAGTGCGCCACCGAAGTCACCGTGCCCGACATCGCGTGCTGCGGCTTCGCCGGCGACAAGGGTTTCACGCTGCCCGAACTCAACGCCAACAGCCTCAAGCGCCTGGTGCCTGCACTGCCGCCGGCCTGCGGGACGGGCGTGTCGTGCAGCCGCACCTGCCAGATCGGGCTGAACTCGCACGCCGGCTTCCCCTACCGAAGCCTGGAAGCGCTGCTCGACGAGTGCGCCAGCGCCACCCCGGCGGCCACGCCCCCACGCTGAAAGACCCCCGTCACGCTTCACCCGATCTGAGCCCCAGACCGCGCCACCTCCCCGACCTTTCTCATTTCTTCACCGGTTTCCCGACCTCTTCCTCTTTCCGCAGGAGATCCTTCCATGCCCACCTGGCTGCAGAACTACGACCCCGCCGGCAACCTCGCGTTGTCGGCGCTGGTCGCGGTCATTCCCGTCGTCTTCTTCTTCATCGCGCTGGCCGTGCTGCGCATGAAGGGCCACATCGCCGGCACCATCACCGTGGTGCTGTCGCTCGTCATCGCCATCGGCTTCTACGGCATGCCGGTGGACATGGCACTGGCCTCGGCCGGCTACGGCTTCATGTACGGCCTGTGGCCGATCGCCTGGATCATCGTGTGCTCGGTGTTCCTGTACAAGGTCACGGTCAAGACGGGCCAGTTCGACATCATCCGCGCGTCGATCCTGTCCATCACCGATGACCAGCGCCTGCAGATGCTGCTGGTGGGCTTCGCCTTCGGCGCCTTCCTCGAAGGGGCTGCGGGCTTCGGTGCCCCGGTGGCCATCACCGCCGCGCTGCTGGTGGGCCTGGGCTTCAACCCGCTGTACGCCGCCGGCCTGTGCCTGATCGCCAACACGGCCCCGGTGGCCTTCGGCGCCATGGGCATCCCCATCCTGGTGGCCGGCAAGGTCACGGGCATCGACCCCTTCCTGATCGGCAAGATGGCCGGCCACCAGTTGCCGCTGCTGTCGCTGTTCGTGCCGTTCTGGCTGGTGTTCATGATGAACGGCCTCAAGGGCGTGAAGGACACCTGGCCCGCCGTGCTGGTGGCCGGCGGCAGCTTTGCCGTGACGCAGTACTTCACCGCTTCGCACCTCGGCCCTGAGCTGCCGGACATCACCTCCGCGCTGGTCAGCCTGATCTGCCTGACGTTGTTCCTGAAGGTCTGGCGTCCGAAGGAAACCTTCCGCTTCGCCACCGCCGGCGGCGTGGGCGCCACGGCCGTGGCCGGTGCCCCGATCGCCTCCGACCGCAGCCAAGCTGGCCGCCCGACGGGTTACACCGCCGGCCAGATCGCCAAGGCCTGGTCGCCGTTCGTGATCCTGACCGTGCTGGTCACGATCTGGAGCCTGAAGCCCTTCAAGATGATGTTCGACAAGGGCGGTGCGCTGGCCTCGTGGGTCTTCAAGTTCGAAGTGCCGCACCTGCACAACCTGGTCATCAAGACCGCCCCGATCGTCGCCTCGGACAAGGCCTACGAGGCGGTCTACAAGCTGGACCTGTTCTCGGCCACCGGCTCGGCCATTCTGCTGGCCGCGATCATCTCCATGGCCGTGCTGCGCATGAAGCCGATGGACGGCCTGCGCACCTTCGGCGAAGTGCTGGGCGAACTCAAGCGCCCGATCTACTCGATCGGCATGGTGCTGGCGTTTGCTTTTGTGGCGAACTACTCAGGCCTGTCGTCGACGCTGGCCCTGGTGCTGGCCGGCACGGGCGCTGCGTTCCCGTTCTTCTCGCCCTTCCTGGGCTGGCTGGGCGTGTTCCTGACGGGCTCCGACACCTCGGCCAACGCGCTGTTCGGTTCGCTGCAGGCGACCACCGCGCACCAGTTGGGCCTGAGCGACACGCTGATGGTGGCCGCCAACACCACCGGCGGCGTGACCGGCAAGATGATCTCGCCGCAATCGATCGCCGTGGCCTGCGCCGCCGTGGGCCTGGTGGGCAAGGAGTCGGACCTGTTCCGCTTCACCCTCAAGCACAGCCTGTTCTTCGCCACCATCGTGGGCGTGATCACCTACCTGCAGGCTTACCACCTGACCTGGATGATCCCTCACTGAGTGGGGTCCGGCGCCGGGCGGATCATCGATCCAGCCCGGCCGGCCACTGCACGCCGGCCGTTGTGGCGGGCCCCATTCACCTGGCCACTTGAACCTCCCGGTGGCTACTCAAAATCTTCGCCATCCACGTCGCGGGCACCGTGCAGGATGCGCTCGACGCGCAATTCGTCACCCTGCTGGCGATAGAAGATCAGGTAACGCCCATGGGGAATGACGCGGATGCCCGCACCCAGTTGCGGACGCGCCGAACCAATGCCAGGGTGCTGACCGAGCCGTCGGCAATGCGCCGCCAACTCGTCCACAAACGACAAGGCGCGCGCCTGGTTGTCCTGCGCGATGTACAGGGCAATATCGATCAGGTCCGATCTCGCAGCGCCAGAGAACGTCACGTTCATGGCGACGAATCACCAGCCGCAAGGATGCGAGCCCGCACATCGGCAAACACGTCCTCAGCGGGAATCCCCGGTCCGCTGTTTGCCCCCTTCTCGATCTCGGCGCGCAGCGCCTCCAGCTTCAACGCCCGGTACGTGGCGCGCTCTTCCAGCACGCGCAGGCCGTCGCGGATGACCTCGCTCGCACTGGCGTAGCGCCCTTGAGTCACCTGCTCCTTCACGAAGGCTTCGAAGTGCTTCCCGATCACATAGCTCGACGGCATGGCAATGCTCCTGTTCTGAATGGGCCGCTCAAATTATCAAAGATTGATACTCGAAACAAGAGGCGCGCCGGCAGAGGGGGCGTGGTGAATCGAATGAATGCCTCATTTGTCATTCATAGTTTGCATAACTTTTTATCGACTGAAGCATAATCTTCCGATTGACCCACACCCTCGGGTCCACCGGTTTCCTTGACTCCACGCCGTTCAGGCCACCACCATGACCGCACCTGTCGAAGCCCGTCCCATCCGATCCATCCTGATCGCCAACCGCTCCGAGATCGCCATCCGCGTGATGCGCGCCGCCTCCGAGATGCGCATGCGCACCGTGGCGATCTACTCGCAGCAGGACCGCCAGGCGCTGCACCGCTTCAAGGCCGACGAGAGCTACCTCGTCGGTGAAGGCCAGAAGCCGCTGGCGGCCTACCTGGACGGCGACGACATCCTGCGCATCGCCCTGCAGGCGGGCGTGGACGCCATCCACCCCGGCTACGGCTTCCTGTCTGAAAACCCGGACTTCGCCGAGAAGGTGATCGCCGCCGGCATCCGCTGGATCGGACCCAAGCCCGAGGTGATGCGCACGCTGGGCAACAAGGTCGCCGCGCGCCACGCCGCCGTGGCCGCCGGTGTGCCTGTCATGCCCGCCACGCCACCGCTGCCGATGGACGTGAACGAGTGCATCGCCGCAGCGGAAGGCGTCGGCTTCCCAGTCATGCTCAAGGCGAGCTGGGGCGGTGGCGGTCGCGGCATGCGCGTGATTGAGAACGCCGCTGAGCTGCCCGCCGCGCTGGAAGCCGCCCGCCGCGAGGCCCTGGCCGCCTTCGGCAACGACGAGGTCTATTTCGAGAAGCTGATCCGCCGCGCCCGCCACGTCGAGGTGCAGATCCTGGGCGACGAGCACGGCAACGTCGTGCACCTGTTCGAGCGCGACTGCACGGCCCAGCGCCGCAACCAGAAGGTGGTGGAGCGCGCCCCCGCGCCCTATCTGGACGATGCCGCCCGCGCCGACCTTTGCGGCCACGCCCTGCGCCTGATGCGCAGCGTGGGCTACACCCACGCCGGCACGGTCGAGTTCCTGATGGACGCAGACACCAACGCCGTCTACTTCATCGAGGTCAACCCGCGCATCCAGGTCGAGCACACCGTGACCGAAATGATCACCGGCGTGGACATCGTCAAGGCGCAGATCCGCATCACCGAGGGTGGCCACATCGGCGTGCACGAAGAAACCGGCGTGCCCCCGCAGGAACAGATCCCGCTCAACGGTGCCGCCCTGCAATGCCGCGTCACCACCGAAGACCCGGAAAACGGCTTCCTGCCCGACTACGGCCGCTTGGCCGCCTACCGCAGCGCAGCCGGCTTCGGCATCCGCCTGGACGCCGGCACGGCCTACGGCGGCGCGGTCATCACGCCCTACTACGACTCGCTGCTGGTCAAGGTCACGGCCTGGGCGCCGACCGCCAAGGAAACCACCCAGCGCATGGACCGCGCGCTGCGCGAGTTCCGCATTCGCGGCGTGGCCACCAACCTGCAGTTCCTGGAAAACCTGATCCAGCACCCGGACTTCGTGG
>CAYYCN010000049.1:0-20782 GCA_964470355.1 uncultured Sphaerotilus sp. | reverse complement strand
GAGTTATCGAGTTTGCCTGCTGCCGGTCTGACCTGTGGTGAGTATCTCCAGTCGCAGTCGAGGCGGTACAAAGGCAGGTTTGGCGCATGCCGGTTCACGTCACCGCCGACGCCTGCATGTCCGCGCACCCCTTCACCTCAGCCAAGGTCTGCTGCAGCAGCCGGGCGTCGGCGCTGGCGCGGTGGCGTTGCAGGTTCATGCGTTCGGACACGTGCCGCTTCACGTCGTGCCAGCGGGCGGCTTGGGTTTCGTCCAGCAGCGATCGCAGGTTGTCGAGCTTGAAGCTGGGGCTGCGGTCGGCGGCGTCGTAGAGGATGTTGAGCCAGGTGTAGTCGTGGGCCCAGCCGTCGGAGTAGACGGTCTGGCCGCGCAGGTGGCTGTCGAGCGCGTCGCACACCTCGGCCACGCTGCGGCCGTGCTGGGCGAGCAGCTCGCGGCGGATGCCGTGGACTTCGGCGGCGCTGGGGTCCCAGTGTTGCCAGTCGGGTTGTGGCCGCAGGAGGCTGCACCACGTGCGGCCGTCGTTCAGCACGAAGCCGATCTCGATCGGATAGCTGCCCCGACCAAAGCCGGAGGCTTCGATGTCGAGGATCGCGGGCGGGAATGGATCGTGGGGAACGCCGGGCACGAGACGCATGCGAAGTCCTCTCAGAGGGGGCGCAGGGACGATGGATGATTTTCGCATTTCGGGCGTGACGCAACCGGTTGTGGACGGCCAGAAGGGCCGAACGGTTTTTTGACACGGTCCTGGCGTTGCCGGCGGCGGCGCTTGGGTCGTCAGGGGCGGGCGGCCTGCTCCAACGCGGCCAGGCGCGCCTTCAGCTCGCGCTGTTCCTGGTGACGCTGGGTGGCATCGCGGGCCATGGAGACCGCTCCCGTCACCTGCCCGTCTTCCCGGGTGAGGATGGCAAAGCTCATCTCGACGTAGATCGTGTCCCCGCTGCGGGTCACGGCGCGGGTGAGGATGGCACCGTGTCCATGGACGGTCCGGCCTTGGGCCAGGGCCCGGTCGAAACCTGCCCAGTGGGCCGCTCGAAGTCGTTCGGGAATGATGAGATCCAGGCTTTGGCCCAGGGCCTCGGCGGCGGTGTGCCCGAACAGCGCCTGGGCTGCGCCGTTCCAGCCGACGATGACACCTTGCGTGTCGGAGCAAACGAGGGCGTCGGGCAGTTGTTCTGTCAGACGTGCCCAGTCGAGCGAGGGGCGTGTCGTGGACATGGGGACTCCTGTGAGGGGCGGTTCACCAGTGTGGGTCGCGCGGGCGGGGGGGTGGGCACGCGTGACGTCAAAGCCCTGCGGGCCATGCTCTTTTGCACATCCGGCACTCGGCTATGGTGTAGAAGCGTGTCTGTTCGTAACTTAAGGAAAAACCGGGTATCATTCCTTCACTGACTGAGGCAGGTCTCAGGGCTGGGCGTTGAGGGCGTCCCGCTCCGGGTGTGGTCAGAAGAACAATCCCGTCGAGGCGTATCCATTCATTCGCAATGGATCGGCGTCAGCGTAATACGGCGGCATCCAAGGTATTGCTGGAGAAGCAGGATGCCCGACATTGGGGGAGAGCGGTTGTCCACAGGCTTGGCCGTGGACGATCGCTTCGGTGTTGTCATTGTCAATTATCGAACCACGGATTTGACACTTCGGTGCGTGGCGTCATTGCTTGAGCACCAAATGGCGGCGCCCGAGTCGATCGTGGTGGTCGACAATGGTTCACCGGATGATTCCGGGGTGCGGTTGCGCGCGGAACTGCCGGTGGGGATTCGATTTTATCAATCCATCCGCAATGGTGGATTCGGTGCGGGGGTCAATTTTGGCATGTCCTTGGTGGATGCCGAGTTGGTTCTGGTTCTCAATCCCGATACTTATTTTCTCAGAAACCAGGTGGAAGAAATTCGTGCCTTGTTTCGCGGAAATCCGTCCATGGGATTGATGGGCCTTCGGCTGATCAATCCGGACGGCAGTCTTCAGTATTCTGCTCGGCGATTTTATTCGCTCATCGATATCCTGGTCCGGCGGTCGCCGATCGGTCGATCGCCCCTGTTTCAGTCCCTGTCGGATTCCCACCTCATGCGCAGTGCATGGAATGGGGGCATTTTTTCGTCCGATTGGGTCATGGGCACGGGGTTTGTGGTCCGGCGCTCCGTGTACATGAAACTCGGCGGCATGGACGAGGGCTACTTCCTCTACTTGGAGGAGGTCGACCTGTGTGCGCGCATCTGGATTCACGGCTGGCAGGTCCGGGCGGTGCCGTACATCGAGTTGGTGCATGACCACCAGCGGCACAGCGCGCAGGGCATCTGGTCCACGTCGGCGCGCATCCACCTGCGCAGCATGCTGCGGTTTTTCCGCAAGTTCGGCGTGCCGTGGCTGAGGCGTCCGCGTGTCGAGGAGATGCGCAGGCGCTATCTGCGCTGGCGTCAGTACGTGCGCTGGAGTGGCGGGGGGCTGGCAGAGACCGAGGCCGATCGGGCCTTGAGTCAGCGGCTGGCTTCCTGACGGGCAATGTGTTGAAGGCAATGTGGGCGATATGAAAACCTGGTTCATGATCTATCCGGGGCTGCTGCTGACGGTCCTGTCTGCGTGCACGCCCATGGGGAACCTGACGCCGCCCGACGACGTGGCGCAGGCCCGGGTCCTGTCGGCGGCGGAAATGGACCAGATGGCCAGCCCCGCCACCCGGATTCACGCAGGGGACACGCTGCGTGTGGTCCGTGATGCGCTGGAGGAAGAGCGGGTGTCCCGCGGACAGCCCGACGCGGGCACGTCGAATCTGTATGTGGTGCGATCGGACGGGAGTTTTTCCTACCGCCATGCCGGACGTGTCCAGGCCGCTGGAAAAACACCCGATGAAGTGGCTCAATATTTGAGGTCCAAACTGGACGCCATTTACCGGGAGCCCGATGTCACGGTCAACGTCGTGTCGTCGCCCAGCAGTAAGGTGGTGGTGGGCGGGGCCGTGCGCATGCCCGGGCCTCTCGATCTGTCGGCGGTGGCCACGGTCCAGCAGGGGCTGTTTGCTTCCGGTGGCTTGTTGCCGGATGCCGATCCCAGTCGGGTGGCGCTGCTGCGCCTGGATGACCGCCAGCGGTATCGCCTCTACATCATCGATTTCAGCCGCATGCTCGAAGCCGAGGAAGGGGGATTCTCGACCCTGGTTTTCCAGCGGGGCGACATTCTTTTCATTCCCAAGTCTGCCGCCGGCAACATGGGTGACGGGGTGCAGGTCTACATCAATCAGATATTGCCTTTTGCCCGTTCACTGGGCATCAGCTACGGCTGGGGCGAAACCCGGTACAAGTAAACAGGTCGGACCCCAAAATCATGATCGATATTCGCTCCGTTCGGGACATCGTCCGACTGTTCTACATCTATCGCAAGCCGTTTTTTGTGGCGCTGTGGGTCACGGCGGCCTTGATGGTGGTCGGGGCCTTCCTGTTGCCATCTCGTTACGATTCTCAGGCCCGTTTGTTGGTCAAGGCCGGTCGTGAGAACCTGACCGTGCCGGTGGAGGTGGGGGAGCGTCAGGCCGTGGCCCCGTTTTCGACCCAGCGCGATCCCATCGTCGATGAGGAAAAGATCCTCACCGGACGCACGGTGATCCGCAAGGTGGTCCAGGCGCACATGAAGGACCTGGCTGCGCAGCCGGAGGACAAGGGGATCCTGGCGGGTCTCAAGTCTGCGATGAAGTCGGCCGGGCAGGCGATGCAGGGGGCGGCCACCTCGGTGTTGGCTGCGGTGGGCCTCATGGAGCCTCGCAGCGAGGAAGACCGTCTGGTCGACCTGTTCGAAGACAAGCTCACGGTTTCCCATGGGGTCGGATCCAATGTGATCGAGCTGCGTTTCTCATGGGGTGATCCGGTGGTGGCGCAAAAGGTGCTGAGAACCTGGATCCAGACCTATGTGGACGAGCGCACGGCGGTGTTGGGCCGTTCCAGCCTGATCACGTTCTATGAAACCAAGGCGGGGGATGCCGATCGCCAGATCTCGGCGCTCAAGGCCCAGATCCGATCGGCGCTGGAGCGCATCAACGGTGTCAGTGCCGCCGAGCGGCTGAGCGCGATCACCAAGCGCATCAACGAAGTGCGGGATCGGCGTGCAGAGGCCGTGACCGAGCATGCGGCCTTGCAGCGTGGTGTGAGCTATGCCAAGCATCAGGCGCGCAGCTTTGGCCAGGAGGTGGTGGCGGAGCGTGAGGTGGGGTTGGGTCCGGCCTGGATGGCGCAGAACCAGCAGCTCGCCGAGCTCAAGCGCCAGCGTGTGGAGGCCCTTCAGGTCTACAAGGAACAGGCGCCCGCGGTGGTGTCGCTGGATCAGAGCATCGCCGCGATGGAGCGGCAGCTCCAGGGCCTGGAGCGCAACACCCAGCAGAGCGAGAAGCGGGTGCCGAGCGAGCTGGGGGTCCTGCTGGCGCGCAACGAGGTGGAAAAGTCCGTGCGCCTGCAGGAGTTGACGGCGCTGTTGGCGGGCCATGACAAGGAACTGGCTCAGTTGCTGGACACGCGCCGCCAGGTCCTCGACAGCGAACCCGAGCTGGGCCGTCTGGAGCAGGCGTTGCAGGTGGCGGAGAAGAGTCGCCTGCTGTATCTGGACAGCCTGGAGAAGGTGCGCATCGACCAGGCGCTGGATCACAGCCGGATCAACAACATCGCCGTGGTGGAAGACGCCACATTCACTCCGGCACGGGCCGCGCCCAAGCGGCTGCTGATGATTCTGCTGGCTTTGCCCGTCGGTGCTTTGGTGGGGGGGCTGGCCATTTATCTGGGCCTGCTGACCGATCGCCGCATCCACGATGGCGGGCGCATTCCGGAGCGTTTTGGTGTGCCGCTGTGGTCGACGGTCAAGGACATTGGCTCCACCGGCGGGGACAACGAGTTCCACGCCAGCCTGCACCGCATCTGCGGCACGTTGCCGATGGATCAGGCGAAGTCGTCTGGTCTTGTGCTGGGGCTGACTTCGTCCCGCCGGGGCGAAGGGGTGTCGTTCCTGGCGCAGCATCTCGCGCAGGCCTTGCAAGGGCAGGGGGTGAGGGTGCGCCATGCGTCTGACGCGGCCGCGGCGGTGGCGGCGCCGGGTGAGGTGGTCATCGTGGAGGCGCCGGATCTGCTGCGCAACCGCGATGCCTTTGCCCTGCTGGGCCGTGCGGACCAGATCGTGCTGGTGGTGGAGGCTCGCGCCAGCCTGGTGCCCACGGTGGACAACACGCTGGAGGTGCTGCGCACGGCGTTCCATCGAGTGGACGGGGTGGTGCTCAACCGACGCCGATTTGAAGCGCCGGCCCACGTGCTGCGGTTTTTCCGAACCTGAGGGAGGCTCTGTGAAGCTGGTACTGCTTTCACCCTTGCCGCCGCAGCGGACCGGGATTGCCGACTATGCACAGCACTGGCGCCAAGCGGTGGCGTCCTGTGGCGTGCAGGTGCAGGCTCCCCTGGGGACGGAGGACCATTTCTCCTCGCTGGCCGAGGCGCGCGATTGGGTGCGTCGCACGGACTGGCGTGGAATCGATGTGGTGCATGCCGAACTGGGGGGCGGGCGACAGCGGGAATTCCTGGCTTTGTCGGCGTTGGCTGAATTGAAGGACGGGCGGCGGCCGCGCCTGTCGGCCACGGTTCACGATCCGGAGCGACTGGTGTGGCGCCCGGTGCACCCGCTCTGGCATGCGTTGGATGGGGTGGCGCGCATGCCGGGCGCCATGAAGAAGGGGCTGGCGCTGCTGGCCGATCCGCACACGCTGCGGGCCGAGCGCGCATTGGCCGCGCGACTGGACGGCGTGGTGACCCTGACCTCCACTGGTCGGACCCACCTCGTGCGCCGCATGCAACTGGCCCCCGAGAAGGTGCGCACGATCCCCCACGGCATTCTCGACCTGCCATCGGCCCCGCTGCCGGATTTGGGGGTCATCCGGTTTCTCTACTTCGGATTCATCTACGCGGGCAAGGGCATCGAGGATCTCATCGAGGCCATGGTCCTGCTGCGTCAGCGCGCGCCGTTCCTGGCCAGCCAGGCCCGTCAGGCCCGCCTGACCATCGCCGGGGGGACGGCGCCGGACATCGCGTTTGGCGGGCGTCGCAGTTACCTGGAAGAGTTGCGGGAGCGGGTGGCGGCGGCGGGCCTGCAGGATCAGATCGACTGGCAACTGGATGTCGAGGAGCGTGACATTCCCGCTCTCATCCAGCGGCACCACGTGATGGTGCTGCCCTACCGCGAATCGCGCAAATTGTCCTGGCTGGGGCAGATGCGGGGCACCAGCGGTGCCCTGGCCTGGGCCACGGCGTGTGGGCGCGGGGCCATCACGTCCAACGCGCGGGCCTTTGCTGAAGAGATCGGGCATGGCAACGGGCTGGCGTATCCGCAGGGCCAGGTGAATCCGCTGGCCGATGCCCTGGCGGTGGCGGTCCGGGATCCGCAGCGTGCGGTGGATTGGGCGCAGGCCGCGCAACGGTTGGCTGGGCAGCGCCACTGGGCTTCAACGGGGGTGGCCTTTCGGCGCTATTTCGAATCGCTCGTGGCGGATCGGGTGGCGGGTCCAGCCTCGACCGGGGTGTTCGAGGCCCCGGCGGCCTGGGCCGGGGAGCGCTGAGGCATGGTCGATCATGAGGCCCGGGCCGCATCGGCTCTTCGAACGGAGCGCCGCCGCGCCTGGCTGCGGGCGTTGTCGGTCATGCCTTTGGTGCCGGTGGCTCAAGCGGCATGGCCGTGGTCGCGCCTGGCACCGATGGTGCTGACGCCGGCCCGGGCGGTCGAATGGCGCCGGTTTCTGGGGGTCAATGCACAGTTTCAGTGGTTTGCGCCGGAGGTGGCGCAGCTTCAGGTGGAGCGTCTCCAGGCCCTGGGGCTGAATTGGGTGCGTCTGAATGTGCACTGGATGATCCTGGAGCCCGAGCCCGGTCGGTACCGGTTCGAGCCCATCGATCGCATGATGTCCCTGGTCCAGGGCGCCGGTTTGCACAGCATCACCAGTGTGGTCGGCACCCCGCGGTTCGCGTCCAGCGTGGCCGCCGGGGATCGCTACGAGCAGTACCACGACAAGTTTCCGCCGGTGGACATGGGGCTGCTGGCCCAGCGCATGGCGATGCTGGCCCGCCGCTACCCGAACGTAGACGTCTGGCAGGTCTGGAACGAGCCGAACCTGCTGGGCTTTTGGGCTCCACGCCCGGATCCTCAGGCCTACTACCGCATGCTGGTCCCCAGCGTGCAGGCCTTGCGGGCCGCCGCTCCCGACAAGCCCGTGGCCTTGGCCGGCATGGCCTATTTCAGCGAAATGGACGGCGAGAACACCCTCATGCTGGAGGCCCTGGGCCGCCTGGGGGTGTTCCAGCACGACCTGATCGTGGCTTATCACCCGTACACCGCCCATGCCGAAGGGTCCGAAGCCCAGCCCCGTGACCTGGTGCAGCGGGTGCGTCACGCCCACGAGTGGCTGCGGACTTCCGGCGCTCGCCAGATCTGGGCCACCGAATGGGGGTGGTCCAGCTACGAAGCCCCGCGCGATGAACAGCCCATCGTGGGTGAGCTGGGCCAGGCCGACGAAACCTTGCGCCGTCTGGCGTTGATGTCGGCGCTGGATTACGACCGCATCTTCCTGTTCACCTTGGCTGACCTGGACGAGCGGGCCACCCGGCGGGACCGCTCGTACGGACTGCTGCGCCGCAATGGCGAGCCCAAGCCGGTGTATCACGCCCTCCAGCGGTTCCTCGACATTTGCGGCGCCGGCCTGCAGCCCGAGCCGGCACTGGCGTTGTCGTTGGCTGCAGCTCCGGAGGGCCTGGTCGTCATCGGATGGCGGCGCCAGGACGGACGCCGGCTCTGGATGGTCTGGGCGGCGGAGGCAGGCTTGCTGCGCCTGCCCGCGGTGCGCAGCGCCACGGTGTTCCAGCCCTTGCAAGGCACTCAGCGGGCGTTGGCCGGCGGGGATGAGGGGGTCCAGATCCCTGTGCAGACGTCCCTTCAACTGGTGGTGGAGTCATGACCCGTTCTCTTCGCATGCTGTGGACGCTGCCTTACCTGCCATGGCCCATCACCAGCGGTGGGAAGGCCCGGCAGTTCCATTTGATCCGGCAGTTGAGCCAGCGCGGACACCGCCTGACCCTGCTGGTGCAGTCCAAGACCCCGGCGGAAGCGTCGATGGATCAGTCGTTGGCGCCGCTGGTGGAGCAGGTCATCGTCCTGCCACGCCGGCCGTTGCGCCATCCGGTCACGCTGTGGCACGCGGCCGTGTCGTCGCAACCCCTGCTGACGGTGGTCAACGGCCACGCACCGGCCCTGGAAGAACGCTTCAAGGCGCTGCTCGACGCGGGACCTTGGGACGTGATCCAGATCGAGCACAGCTACGGTTTCGAGCCGTTCGAGGCGGAGTTGAGACGCCGTCGCCTGCCGTTCGTGATGACCGAGCACAACGTGGAGTCTGAATTGGGCGGGGCCACCTACGGCAAGTGGCCCCGGGTCCTGCGTCCGTTGGCCCGCTACGACCAGTTCCGGGCGGGGCGCTGGGAAAAGAAGGTGCTGTCCCAAGCCGCCTCGGTGGTGGCCGTGACCGAGTCCGATGCGGTGTCGCTGGGCCGCATCAGCGGTCGGCCCACGGCCGTGGTGGCCAACGGGGTGGACACCCAGGCGTTCGCCGGGGTGCGTCCCGACGTGCACAGCGGCACGGTGCTGTTCTTGGGCAACTACGAATACGCGGCCAATGTCGATGCCGTCGAGTGGGCGTTGGAAACCGTCTGGCCGAAGGTCTGGGCGCAGGTGCCGCAGGCGCGGTTCCGGGTTTGCGGCCATGGCTTGCCACCGGGCTGGCGCCAGCGCTACGCCGATCCGCGCATCCAGTTTGAAGGCTATGTGGCCGATCTGCCGAAGGTGCAGGCCAGCTCGGCCGTGTTCTTTGCTCCCTTGCGGTTTGGCGGCGGCTCCAAGCTCAAGGTGCTGGAGGCGATGGCGGCGGGTTTGCCGTTGGTGTGCACACCCGAGGGCCTGACGGGCCTTGATGCGGTGGCGGGCGTGCACGCGCAGGTGGGGGAGACCCCCGAGGCCCTGGCGCAGGCCCTGGTGCATGCCTTGACCCACCCGGAGGCTGCGCGCACCTGGGGTGAAGCCGCCCGGGCGCACGTGACCGCGCATTTCGACTGGTCGCGCTCGGCCGATCAGCTGGAGCGTGTCTATGCCGGACTTCCGGGTCGGGCGTCTGCGAATGGGGTGTCGGTTCCGTGACCGTGATGGGTGCCTCCACGGTGTTTCCCGCCCTGCTGGGGGGATTGTTCGCGCTTCTGGCGTGGTCTCTGGGGGCGCCCGCGGCCCTGGCGGTGGGGGCGGCGGCCCTGTTGGCGGTGTCCGTGCTGGCGCGGCCCCTGCGGGGACTGCTGATTTTTTGCCTCCTGGCACCGGCCTTGCCCTGGATGACGGTGACCCTGGGGGTGCGCATCACGACCTCCGAGGCCGTGCTGGCGCTCACGTGGATTGGGGTTGCCCTGCAGTGGAGCCTGGGGCGTTTGACGTGGCCACAAGGGGGGCGGACGGAGCGTGCCATGCGCTGGCTGGTGGTGTGGACGGTGGTGCCTCTCGTGGCCGGCCAGTTCCTGACCGTGGCCGCAGAGGGCATCGGGCCGGTCAACTGGGTGCGCTGGGTGCTCAATGTCTCGCCGGTGTTCCTGGTGCCCTGGCTGGTGCGCGACGAGGGGGATCGCCGCCGGGTGATGCTGTGCCTGCTGCTGGGATTTGGCCTGCTGGTGGCGATTTCGTTGGGATTTTTCCTGGTGGGACGAGATGCTCGCCTGATGATCCCGTTCCTCACGGCGCTCCAGTACGGACGCCCGGAGGCCATCGAGGTCATTTTTTCGTCCGACTACGGGCGCATGGCCTCGCCCTGGGTGCATCCGAATTCCACCGGCGGGGCGTTGCTGCTGGCGGCGCCGTTGGGCCTGTTCACGGCGGTGGTCAGCCGGGGCGGGATGCGCGCGCTCGGCCTGTGGGTGTTCCTGGGCAGCGTGGCCGGCATCGTGTTTTCCGGCTCCCGGGGGGCCTTGTTGTCCCTGGGGGTGCTGGTGATGTGGCTGGTGGCCCAGCGCACCCCGTACGCGGGTCGCGGGCTGTTCCTGGCGGTCCTGATGGCGGTGGTGCTGGTGTTCCTGTACCCGCCGGCCCTGCAGCGCTTCACCTCCCTGGTGTCTTCCAACGACGCCAGCACGGGGGTGCGTTTCGAGGAGTACGCCCATTTTCTGGAGAACGTGCGCCGGTATCCCCTCGGCCTCGGGTTCAAGGCCGAGTTGCCGGCCACGGGGGCGGGGATCTACGGCATCTCCAATCTCTGGCTGGGCTACTGGTTCAAGCTGGGGCTGCCCGGCATGCTGCTGTTCCTGGCCGTGACGCTGGCGTGGTGGCGCGAGGTCCGCATGGTTGGTCCCTTCCTGCGCATCACGCCGGCCAATGCCTTGCGCATCGGCACCGTCGGCACCGTGCTGGCGGCGCTGGCCACCGGCTTCGTGGACCACTACTTCGGCTTCACGCAGGTGTTGATCACTTTGTTCTGGCTCATCTTGTCCCTGAGTCTTCTGGAGGCCCGGTCCGCTGCGCCGACGCCTTCGCCCACCGCATCACCCGTTGATTCCGCCCGAAAGCCGCGACCATGAAACACCGCATCTTCCACAGCCACAATCTGCGCGAACGCCTGCCGGCGCTTGCGGAGGAACTGGGTGTCACGTCGACCGAACTGGTCGAGGCTTATGACTGGGGTCTGCAGAACGACGTGTTTTTTGAGTCCCAGGGGCGAGGGGCGGACGAAACGGTCGTCCACATCGCGGTGCTGGACATCCGCAAGCGCATCACCCATCCCCTGGCCCGGCGGCTGTACGCCCACCTGGCCGACCAGATGCCGGGCAAGAAGCTGCCCGATTACGGCCGGAACTGGCCGACGCTGGTCGATCGCGTGCGCCGGGTGTGGGAGCAGATCTACAACATCGCCATCAACAAGATTCCCAGCCACAACGTGAGGCTGGCCTGGTTGCGTCTGGGCGGGGCCCGCATCGGCAAGGGATCCACGATCTGGCGCCACACCGAGGTGCTGGGCATCGAGAGCCTGGTCATGGGCGACGACAGTTGCATCGGCTGGCACTGCCAGGTCGACGCGCGCTCGGGCCTGACCATCGGTCACCACGTGACGGTGGCGTCCCATGTGCTGATCATTGCGGGGGGGCACGATCTGGACGCACCGGAATTCTGGTCGGTGTCGGCGCCGGTGCGCATCGATGACTGGGCATGGATCACGTCGAGGGCCTTGATCCTGCCGGGCGCCCACGTGGGCGAAGGGGCCGTGGTGTCTCCCAACACGACCGTGAGCAAGGCGGTGGAGCCCTACACCATCGTGGCCGGGCACGCCGCCAAGCCCGCCGGCAAGCGGGCTCGCAACCTGAACTACAAGGTGGGCGGCAAGGGCCTGTTCACGTTCCTGCATTGAGGGCACGGCGGTGATCGGTTCTGCGGGAATGCTCACGCTGGTCACGCTGACCGGCCTGGTGGCGGGATTGGGCCGGGAGTGGCTGCTGGTGGACGCCTGGGGGGCGGGGGCGCGCACGGACGGGTTTCTCGTGGCCCTGTTCATACCGGAAGCCCTGCGCACGATGCTCGCCGGGGGGCTGCTGTCGTCGGCCCTGATGGCGTCGTGGCAGACGCGAGACGACGCGCAGCGCAAGGACTGGCTGGGTGCGCTGTCTGTCGGGTTGGCCTTGTCGGGCATGCTGCTGGCTTGGGTCCTGGGGCTGGGCGCTGCGTGGTTGACCCCGCTCATCGGGCCGGGGCTGTCGTCTTCCCGGGTGCCGATGGTGGCCCAAAGCCTGTCGCTGCTCGCCTGGACCTTGCCCGCCATGCTGCTGCAGGCCCTGTGGAGCGTGTCCTTGCAGGCGCGGGGGCGGTTCGTCCTGCCCGGCTTCGCCTCGTTGATCTTCAACCTGCCGGCGGTGGTCTGGCTGGCGTGGCATCGGCAAGGCGCCGACGAGCTGCAACTGGCCCAGGCCTTTGTGGTGGGGGCTTGGGCCACCGCCCTGGTGATGGTGCCGGGCGTCTGGAAGCAGGGCCTGACCTGGCCTTCCTGGCGGTCCTGCCTCACGGCCATGGGAGAAGCCGGCCGCCTGGCGGCACCGTTGTTTGGCAGCGCGGCGGGGGGACAGGCCCTGATGCTGCTGGAGCGCATGGTCGCCACGTGGCTGGGCGAAGGCGTGCTCACCGTGCTCAACCTGGCGCGCAAGTTGATCAACCTGCCGCTTGTGGCGCTGATGTCTGTCAATCAGGTGGTGCTGAGCCTGATGTCACGCAGCAGCGCCGCCGACCGACTGCAGGTGCTGCGACAAGGCCTGGCACTCAACACGGTGATCGCCACCCCGGCGGCGATCGCGATGCTCCTGGCGTCACCGGCCGCCATGGTCTTGCTCTTTCCGCGGGTGCAAGGTCTGGCGTCGGTGGATGCCGTGCTGGCCTGGTACAGCGTCGCGCTGGTCCTGGCGGGCTGGAACACGATGCTGGCCCGTTACAACCATGCCACCGGTGACACGCGGTTGCCGTTCCTGTGCGAAACCTTGGGCAACGTGGCCAACGCCGTGGCCTTGCCCCTGCTGGCCTGGCGTTTCGGTGTGGCCGGTCTGGCGGCGGCCCTGGTGCTGGGTACGGTGGTCAATGGGGCGCTGCTGGTGCACCACAACCGGCTCTGGGGGCGTGTCCGCCTGCCGTTGCTGGTGGGCGCGGGATTCCTGCCGGTGGTCTTGAGCGCCTGGCCGCTTCATGCCTGGTTGCCCACCGAGCCCCCGGCGCGATTGATGGCGACCTTGGGCGTGGCCGTGTGCTGGGCGGGCGGATTGGCGATCGTCTTGCGCCCCTGGAAACGTGGTGAGGGAAACCCCGCCGGGTCAGTATCTGGGGCGGCTGGAAAAGGGTTTTTTTCGAATCGTCGGCGTATTTGAAACCGGGGTGGGTGGACCCCCTTGAATCTGGGGGTGACCGCCGAGATTCAGCTCTCTACACTTAAGTTTACCTAAACAAATTTGAGGGTTAACTGAGCATGAATACTCCCTTTCGCGCCGTGGCTGTGGCGGCTTTCCTGGCGGTCTCGTCCCTGAGTGCTGGCGCTGCTGTTCAGTCCACCGAAGATTACTCGGTGTTCTCCGTTGCCGGAACCCTCACCCAGACCACCACCGCGGCCGACGTGACCGCTCTGGTGGGCGATGGCCTCACACCGGCCAATGGCGTGACCTTCACCGATCGCGGCCTGACCTTTGCCGATGCAGCTGGTTGGCTGCTGGGCACTGCCGCCGCCCCTTACAACCCGGTGGAAAGCGTGTATGCCGCCAATCCCATTCTGGGCGCGGTGACCAACGATTCCAACCTGCTGGGGTTTCGGTTCGGTTATCTGGGTGCGCAGACCTCCACGGTGAACTTCTCCATCACCACGACGCTCGACACCTACCAATTGACCCTCGCCCCCACCTCGGCCTCGCAATCGTTGGCTTTTGTCGGATTCCAGGCCGATGCGGGTGAATACTTCCGCAGTTTCTCGATCTCGTCCCCGACGATGGGGGCCTATCCGGTGCTGTCCGCCGTGCAGTTGGGTGTGGCCGCCGCAGTTCCGGAACCCGAGACCTATGCCCTGATGCTGGCCGGCCTGGGCGTTGTCGGTGCGATCGCCAAGCGCCGTTCTCGCCAACAACAGGGTTGAGCGGACTGCTGACCCCTTCCCACCAGGCCGCTGAGCGGCCTTTTTTCATGGGCGTTGGAGTCGCAGCCTGATTCGCAGGAACCGCTGCAACGGCACCTCCACCCGGTGGTAGGACGCGGCCGCCAACACGAACGTGACACCCAGGTACGTCAGCAGCGACACCGGGCTGTAGAGCCGGTGCGGATCCACCTGCCCCCCCACGAGCAGCATGAACAGCAGTTGAAGGGGGAAGTTCAGCAGGTAGCTGGAATACGTCGTGTGACCCAAGTGTGTGAGCAGTCGCTGTCCGCCATTTGTGCGCGGTTGCACAAAATCCAGCACCAGGATCATGACAAACGGCACCACGACGGCCACATAGATCATCGGGCGGATCCGGCCGTCGGCCAGGACGACGCTGGCTGTGGCCCACACGCTCAGGGCGGCGCCCCAGAATCCCCTGCGGATCGCGGACGAGCACCGCATCAGCTCACGGTGGAGGATCTGCGTCAGTGCGCCCAGGTAAAAGAAGAACAGGCACTGCACCACCGGGTGTTCGAATCGATGGCTGGCATACAGGGCTCCCGTGGCGGCGATCACCACCAGCACCTGCCACCATCGCGTCCAGTGCAGCCACCGGCAGGCGGTGTAAAACAAAGCATAAACCATCACTTCGATGGATACGCTCCAGATGGGGCCATTGAATGACCAGTCGTTTTGACCCCTCCAGTCGCTGGCCATCAACAACTGAAGAACCAAATGGCTCCAGTCGTTGTGCTGATATATATAGTCGGTGCCGTGCCGACTGCGATAGATCAGCACCATGGGAATGACCGCCAGCAGCGTCAGAAAATGCAGCGGATAAAGCCTTGAAAATCGGAGGGCTGCAAATTTCCAGAGGGATACGGAGCCGGATTGAAGAGGTTGGGCATATTTCCAGAAGAATATGAATCCGGAAATGGCCCAAAACACCTGGACGCCCAACCAGCCGGCCTCGTAGAACGGTTTCAGGAAAGGGTATAAGGGTTGAAGTTCACGGGTGAAGTGAACGTGGGTTTGCCCCACCACGAAAAAGTGGTTGTAGTGCCAGAGCAGGACCGAGGTGGCGCAGAGAAACCGGAGGGCCTCCAGGCCCGAGAGCGAACGTTCTTCTTGTGACATGGACACGGGACAGACAGGTGGATCGCAACGGCATGCAACGGCCTTTGCGATTCGGCGCAGGGCAAGCAGGGGGAGAATGCCGGTGCAGAAAAGGTCCTGCACGAAACCACCTGAACTGAACGGCGCCATGCGGGGCACGGCGCGCGGTTCCTATTGGAACCACATGGGCACGATTTGACCAGAGGCGAGTCAGCGTGTCAGGCGACACGCATCGCCGCTGGCCTCGCGGCGCACCTCGATGGCGACGACCTTGTCGGCGTAGATCGCCTCGAAAGCCTTCCACAGCCAGGTGCAGAGGTTTTCCAGCGTGCCGGGGCCGAGGTCTTCAATTTCGTCGAGGAACCGGTGATCCAGGCGCTCGCGGATGATTTCAATCTCGCGGCGCAGGTGGCCGAGATCCACCACCATGCCGGTGTCTGCATCGGGCGTGGCCGACAGCGAGACGGTGGCCAGGTACGTGTGGCCATGGATGCGGCGGCTGGGTTCCGCGTCGATGTAGCGCTTGAGGGTGTGAGCGGCTTCGAAATAGAAGCGCTGGCTGAGGGTGTAGTTCATGGTCCGGGCTGAAAGCGGCGCGCGGTTGGATCGGCGCGAAGGGGCGGAGACGGTGGGGCCGACGAAGGCCTCTGTCAGCGTATGCCGATCACCTTGTGCGTCTGCACACTCAGGCGCCAGCGCGGGTCGCGCAGGCAGTGGTCAATGGCCAATCGCGTATTGTCCGTGCCGCTGGGGCCGTCCATGGGCTGCAGGAAGTGATTTGTGAAGGGCAATTGCGCCAACGCATCCAGGTCCAACCCTGCTTGCGGCACGACGACCTTGAGTTCGTGTCCACAGGTCTGGACCAGCGGATTGCCGGCCTTGGGGCTCACGCAGATCCAGTCCAGGCCAGGAGGCGCTGCGACGGTGCCGTTGGTTTCCACGGCGATCGTGAAGCCTGCGGCGTGCAGGGCCTGGATCAAGGCGGTGTCGACCTGGAGCAGGGGCTCTCCGCCGGTCAGCACCACCAGGCCGGGGGCGGCGTGGGCGGGCCACTGGGCCGCCACGACCTCGGCCAGCGCTGGGGCGCTGGGGTACTTGCCACCCAGCGTGCCGTCGGTTCCCACAAAATCCGTGTCGCAGAAGCGGCAGGCGGCCTGATCCCGGTCCGCCTCGCGGCCGCTCCACAGGTTGCAGCCGGCGAAGCGGCAGAACACCGCGGGCCGGCCGGCCTGGGCGCCCTCGCCCTGCAAGGTGTAGAAGATTTCCTTGACGGAATAGGTCATGGCGGGAAGCGGCAATGGGTCGGGACGCAGCGCCGCAGGGCGTCCGCGTGGAAAACCCCGAATTCTGAACGCTGCGCAGGAAACCTCAGGTTTTCTGAGGCGTTTCCAGCCCGATCCGTCCCGATCCCCAGGCCAGCAAGGCCGCGGCCACGACGATCACGCCCATGGCCCAGGTGAGCGAGGCGGCGTGGGCGATGGCCCCGATCAGTGGCGGGCCGATGAGGAAGCCGGCATAGCCGATCGACGACACCGATGCGATCGCCGCAGCACGGCTGGTGCCCGGCACCTGGCTGGCCGCGTTGTAGAGCATCGGCACCACCAGCGCGAGGCCGGCACCCACGCAGATGTAGCCCAGCATCGACAGCCACGGCACCCCGCTGATCAACACCACCGCCATGGCCACGCCGGTCAGGAGGGCGCCGCCCCGCAGGAGCGTCGCGGCGGGCTGTCGGGCGCGCAGGGCGTCACCGGTGAGTCGGGCCAGGGCCATGGCACCGGCGAAGGCGGCGTATCCGACGGCGGCCAGGTCCTGCGTCATGCCCAGCTCCTGCTTGAGGTAAAGCACGCTCCAGTCGTACATGACGCCTTCGGCGGTCATGCCGGCAAAGATCAGCAAACCGATGAGCAGGAGCACACCCCGGGGCCAGATGAAGTGGGTCTGGGGGGCGTCGCTGTCTTCTTGGTGGGCCTTGATGGGCAGCATGTGGCGAACGGCGAGCAGGCTCATCAGCACGACGGCGGCCCCGGTCAGGGCCAGTTGGTGCTCCGGGGTCATGCCGGCGCGGATCAAGGCCGCGCCGAGGGCCGCCCCGGCCATGCCACCGACGCTGAACATGCCGTGCAACTGGCTCATCACCGGGCGTTGGCCCAGTACTTCCAGTGTCGTGCCTTCGGCGTTGATGGCCACGTCGAGCAGGCTTTGCGCCGCCCCGCACACGAGCATCGCGGGCAGCAGCCAGCCCAGCCCCGGCCAGAGCAGGGCCAGCGCGAACAGCACCGCCATGGTCGTGCTGGCCATCGCGCAGGTGCGGGCCACCCCGAGACGGTTCACCACACGCCCGGCGAAGGACAGCGACAGCAGGGCGCCCAAAGCCATCGACAGCAGCACCAGAGCCAGCGTGCCCTCGTGCAGGCCGTATTGCGCCTTGAGCGAAGGAATGTGCACCCCCCACATGCCCATGCACAGACCGAGGCCGGCGAACTGGGCCCGTGTGGCGCGCCGGGCGTGGGACAAGGTGCGCGGTGCCCAAGGCACGGGTGGGAGGTGGGAGTCGATGGCAGGATTCATGGGCGGTGGGGACAAGACTTCTGATGCCGCTTTCCGGGACGGGGCTCAGGCACACTGACCTCTCACGGGCCTTCGGCCTTCGGCACGGAAAGCAGCATGGAGCTTAGGCATCGGGCCCGTCGGCGGCCAGGAGAACCGCTGTGAGAAATCCTCTATCGATATCGGAAATCCGGGATCCCTGTGCGCAGCGGCGGCTGTCGCCGGAGGGGCTGCATTCCGGTCCTGAAGACGCGCAGCTCTTGCACGACATCTTGGTGGACTTCGCGCAGCGCGCCCTCCGTGGCGTGTTGACCGTGCACCTGCCCGACCCGGTGGGGGCGCTGGTGTCCGGTGGACGAGGGCATTTCCATGTGCAGGCCGAACTGTTCCTGCAACAGCGGGGCCGCACGGAATTCACGTTTCCGAACGGGGCGCTCACGTTGCGGCCTGGCGAGGCCCTGGTGGTCCCGCCGCAGGTTCTGCACGAAGAGCGTGTGTCTGCGGACGGGCCGGCGCCCGACCAGGCGTTCCGCAACGTGGTGGTCCATGCGGATGCGGGCTTGCTGTCCTGTCACCTGGCGCACGAGGCGGTGCCGGGCCTGCCCGACATCCTGCACCTGGAAGGGCGGCGCCATCCGGAGGCCACCCGCATCCAGGACTGGCTGGCCGATGCGGCGCGATTGGGCGTGGCGACTCCGTCACGCTGGGGACCGGCTCAGGCCTGCGCACTGGTGGCGACCGCACTGGCGGCCCTGCTGCGTGTGATCGACGAGGCAGAGGCGGCCCCACGGGCGCCCCTCGAGCCGCCCCTGCTGGCGCGGGCCCGCCGGCTGATCCAGAACCAGTTGGGCGACCATGCGTTCAGCGTGGCCCAGCTGGCCGCCCAATGTGGCTGCACCCCGGACCACCTGTCCTACCTCACACGCCGCCACCTCGGTGAGTCGGTGTCCGGACTGATCCAGCGCCTTCGCATGGAACGTGCCGCCCGCCTGCTGACCGAAAGCGACCTGGCCGGCAAGGAGGTGGCCTGGGCCTGTGGTTTCAGCGGGGCGAGCCATTTCATCCACACCTTCCGGCGTCAGTACGGCATGACCCCTCAGGCCTGGCGAGCCCGGGCTGGCGGGGTCTGAGCGCGGCGGGACCGTGTGTGTGCTTTGCTGGGTGGTGCCGGAAGGGCCCGTTCGGGCCGGGGACTTGCCGATCGGGCACCATGAGGGCTTCATCGGTTCCTGGAGGTGACGCATGCCAGTCGTTCGCTCGCTGGGCCTCATGGCGGGGCTGGCCGTTCTGTTGGCTGGGGCGCCCGAGCCCGCCGTTGCCGCGCTGTCGGTGGGGAGTCCTGCCCCGGTGTTCACGACCCCCGCCGCCTTGGGCGGGCGCCCCTTCACCTTCCGGCTCGCGGAAGCGCTCAAGAGGGGCCCGGTGGTCGTGTACTTCTATCCCAAGGCGTTCACCAGCGGCTGCACCGTGGAGGCGCACCTGTTTGCCGAGGCGACGCCCGAGTTCAACCGGCTGGGCGCCACGGTGATCGGCATTTCCAACGACGACATCGAGACGCTTCAGAAATTCAGTGTCGAGGCGTGCCGAAACCAGTTCGCGGTGGGGGCGGACGACGGCCGCATCATCCAGGCCTATGACGCCGGATTTTTGCTGGCGCCCAACGTGGCCGACCGCATCTCCTACGTGATCGCGCCGGACGGCAAGGTCATTGAAGCCTACGCCAGCCTGAACCCGGAGGGGCACGTCGAACGCACGATGCAGGCGGTCAGGCAGTGGAAGGTGAAGCAGAAGCCTTGACCACCTCGATGACCCCGAACAGGCTGTCCAGGACGGTGGCGCCTCTGGCCAGGACGTCTTCGGCCGGGGCGATCAGGTCGGGCACCACGATCACGCGGGCGCCCGAGGCCAGGCCGCCGCGTGCACCGGTGTTGGAGTCCTCCAGCACCAGGCATTCGGTGATGGGCACGTCCAGCAGCCGGGCGGCGGCCAGATAAATGTCGGGGGCGGGCTTGCCGCGTGCGACCTCGTCCCCG
The DNA here is from genome assembly GCA_964470355.1 of uncultured Sphaerotilus sp. Lineage (GTDB taxonomy): Bacteria > Pseudomonadota > Gammaproteobacteria > Burkholderiales > Burkholderiaceae_C > Sphaerotilus. The sequence continues at coordinate 1,402 of CAYYCN010000049.1, read as the reverse complement.
CCGACCAGGCCGTGCAGACGTGGCCACACGCCCACGCGATCCAGTTTGGGAATGGCGCGACTGCGGCGTGTGGAGGTGGCCACGGCTCGGCGCAGGCCATGCAAGTCCAGCACGTCGAACAGCTCGTGCACGCCGGGCTTGAGCTCGAAACGGCCCTCGTCGATGGCGGCTTCGTAGCGGCGCCCGAACTCGGCCATGTGCGCGTCCACCGGGAAATCCGGGCCGAAGGCCTCGCGCATGAGGCGATAGCCGTCGTGCGAGTTCAGACCGACCAGCGACATCGCGACTTCGTGCGACCACGGCAGGCCCAGGTGCGCGCTGGCCTCGCGGCCGATGGCGTAGGCGGCTCTGTTGCAAAGATTGGCGGCAGTCAGAGGTAGGCTGTCGCTCTGCGCCGATCAGGCGGCTGCTGCGAAATGGTGGTTGAGCATGCCCATGGCCTCCGTCAGCGCCGAGGGCCCAATGCCAAAAGCTCTCTCCACAAGGCGCACCTCGCCCCTGATGCCGGGCTGCAGGCACCAGGGGCGAGCCTGTCCTTTGCGCAGGGCTCGCATGACTTCGAATCCCTTGATCGTGGCATAGGCCGTGGGGATCGATTTGAAACCGCGCACCGGCTTGATCAGTATCTTGAGCTTTCCGTGATCGGCCTCGATCACGTTATTGAGATACTTCACCTGCCGGTGGGCCGTCTCCCGGTCCAGCTTTCCTTCGCGCTTCAATTCGGTGATCGCTGCACCATAGCTCGGCGCTTTGTCGGTATTGAGCGTGGCAGGCTTTTCCCAGTGCTTCAGGCCTCGCAGGGCCTTGCCCAGGAACCGCTTCGCTGCCTTGGCGCTGCGGGTCGGCGACAGGTAGAAATCGATCGTGTCGCCCCGCTTGTCGACTGCCCGGTACAGGTAGGTCCACTTGCCCCGCACCTTGACGTAGGTTTCATCCAGGCGCCAGCTCGGATCAAAGCCACGCCGCCAGAACCAGCGCAGCCGCTTCTCCATCTCCGGGGCGTAGCACTGGACCCAGCGATAGATCGTCGTATGGTCGACTGAAATGCCGCGTTCCGCCAGCATTTCCTCAAGGTCGCGATAGCTGATCGGATAGCGACAATACCAGCGCACCGCCCACAGGATCACATCACCCTGGAAATGGCGCCACTTGAAATCCGTCATCGTTCCGTCCGTCCAATCTCCGCCAAGCATGCTCAAGCTTCACGATTTTTGCAACAGAGCCCACACGAGTATTGAGCATAGTCGAGATTGGTGCAGATCACTTCTGATATTGAACTGTCAGGAGCTGGCTGCACAACAGCCATTACGCCCAATCAACTGGTGCAGTCGTCTTCTGAAAATGACATTTGGTATCTCTCATAAACGGATGTTTTTGAGAGAACTATCTTCGGCCTTCACAC
>CAYYCN010000048.1:0-21758 GCA_964470355.1 uncultured Sphaerotilus sp. | reverse complement strand
GGGCGGCGTAGGCGGCCGAGCGGTCCACCTTGGTCGGATCCTTGCCCGAGAAAGCGCCTCCCCCGTGCGGGCAGGCGCCGCCGTAGGTGTCCACAATGATCTTGCGGCCGGTCAGGCCACAGTCACCCTGCGGGCCGCCGATGACAAAGCGGCCGGTCGGGTTGATCAGGTACTTGGTGTCCTGCAGCCACTCCTTGGGCAGCACCGGCTTGATGATCTCTTCGATCACGGCCTCGATGAAGCTGTCCTTCATCTTGGTCGGGGACTCGGATTGATCCGGGCTGTGCTGCGTGGACAGCACGACGGTGTCGATGCTGTGCGGCTTGCCGTCCACATAACGCATCGTCACCTGTCCCTTGGCGTCCGGGCGCAGGAAAGGCAGGCGACCATCCTTGCGCAGTTGCGCCTGGCGCTCGACCAGGCGGTGCGCGTAGTAGATCGGCGCAGGCATCAGGTCCGGCGTCTCGTCGCAGGCATAGCCAAACATCAGGCCCTGGTCGCCGGCACCGGTGTTCAGGTAATCGTCGGAGGCGTGGTCCACGCCCTGTGCGATGTCGTTGGACTGCTTGTCGTAGGCCACCAGCACGGCACAACCCTTGTAGTCGATGCCGTACTCGGTGTTGTCGTAGCCGATGCGCTTGATGGTGTCGCGGGCGACCTGGATGTAGTCGACGTTGGCCTGCGTGGTGATCTCGCCGGCCAGCACGACGAGGCCGGTGTTGCACAAAGTCTCGGCCGCGACGCGCGAGCGCGGATCCTGGGCAAGGATCGCGTCGAGAATCGCGTCAGAGATCTGGTCGGCCACCTTGTCGGGGTGACCTTCGGAGACGGACTCCGAGGTGAAGAGAAAGTCGTTCGCCACTTTTACACTCCTGGGTCGAATTGAATGCGGTTGCACCGGTGTCGGTTGCGTCGCCGTGGAATCCGAGAGGAGAACTGCGGCGAACGCTTTAGCGGCATTTGTGGATCTTCCGGGTGGAAGATGCAGGCGGCCTGGGCCATCCTGTCGCCCCGCAAGTTGTTCCTTAACTCGGCGATGGGCCGATTTTAGTGCTGTGATTGAAAAACTCTTTCGTGGGGCTTCCAGGCTTTCCCTGCCGCTTTTGCACCGATTGGGGTCCGGCATGGGTTGGCTAACCTATTGGGTTTCGCCGACCTACCGTCGCCGCATGCACGCCCACGTCGAGCAGGCCGGGCTGAGCTGGTCCCAGGCGCGCGGGGCCGTGGCCCACACCGGCCGCATGTTGGCCGAGCTGCCCTGGTTGTGGTGCCGCCCCGCAGACCGGCTGCTGGGCGACATCGTCCGCTGGGAAGGGCTGGAGCACCTGGAACAGGCGCTGGCCGCTGGCAAGGGCCTGGTCATGCTCACGCCGCACCTGGGCTGCTTCGAGGTGATCGCGCAGGCCTATGCGGAACGCTTCGGCGAGCGCAGCCCCATCACGGTGATGTTCCGCCCCTCGCGCCAGCCTTGGCTGCACGACCTCGTGGCCGAATCGCGCAACCGGCCCGGACTGCTGACGGCACCCGCGTCGCTGTCGGGTGTGCGCCAGATGATCCGAGCCCTGCGTCAGGGCGGCACGGTGGGCCTGCTGCCCGATCAAGTGCCGCCGGAAGGCATGGGCGTGTGGGCGCCCTTTTTTGGGCGCGAGGCCTACACCATCACGCTGTCGGCGCGGCTGGTGCAACAGACGGGCGCGGCGTGGCTGCTGTTCCGTTGTGAACGCCTGCCGGACGGGCGCGGCTACGTCATTCACGTGACGCCACCCGCTCAACCCATGCCGCCAGCCGAAGACATGGCGGCCGCAGCCACCGCCGTCAACCGCGAGATGGAGACGCTCATCCGCGCCTGCCCGGACCAGTACTTGTGGTCCTACAACCGCTACAAGCCGCCCCGCAGCCAGCCGACCGAGCCCGCTGCGCCGGGAGCTGCCTCGTGAGGTCCCGCGCGCTGGAGAACGGCGCCGCACGCGCCTTCCTCGGGCTGCTGTGGACGGTGCACTGGTTGCCTCTGTCCGGGCAGCGGGCGCTGGGCCGAGGGCTTGGCGCGCTGCTGTGGAGGCTGGGCAAGTCGCGCCGCCGCGTGGCGCTGCGCAACCTGGAGCTGTGCTTCCCCGAAAAGTCGGCCGCCGAACGCGAAGCCCTGGCCCGCGAGCATTTCAGCTGGCTGGCCTGCAGCTTCCTCGACCGCGGCATGCTCTGGTATGCCAGCGAGGAGCGGCTCAAGCGCCTGATCCACGTCGAAGGCGACGTGCATCTGGCCGAAAACAACTCCCGCCCGGTGATGTGGCTCACCCCACACTTCCTGGGCCTGGACGTGGCCGGCCAGTCGATCGTGCTGTTCCAGAACCAGCCGGCCGGCTCGATCTACCAGGTGCAGACCAATGCCGTGATGGACGAGGCCATGCGCAAGGGCCGCCTGCGCTTTCGCAACTCGCACATCTATCCGCGCAGCGACGGTGCCAAGCCGTTGATCCGAGCCATCAAGCGCGGCGAAGCATTCTTCAACCTGCCGGACATGGACTTCGGCGCGCGCGACGCGGCCTTTGTGCCCTTCTTCGGCGTGCCCGCGGCCACGCTGCTGGCGCCCTCGCGCATGGCCCGCATGCTCGACATGGTGGTGCAGCCCCTGCTCGTGGAGATGCTGCCCGGCAACGAAGGCTGGCGCGTGCGCTACACCGAGCCCTGGACCGACTTCCCCACCGACGACGCCGAAACCGACACCGCCCGCATGAACCGCTGGATCGAGGACCGCATCCGCGAGAACCCCGCCCAATACCTGTGGGTGCACAAGCGCTTCAAGACGCGCCCGGAGGGCCAGCCTGGCCTGTACTGAGCCGGACGAACACGATCCCAGCCGCGATAATTCAAAAATGAATCTGCGTTTCACCAAGATGCACGGTCTGGGCAACGACTTTGTCGTGCTCGACGCCACCCGCGAACCGCTGGCCCTGAACGAGGCGCAGCTGCGTTTCCTCGGTGACCGCCGCTTCGGCGTGGGCGCCGACCAGATCCTGGTGGTGGAGCGCAGCACCACGCCCGGCGTGGACTTCCGCTACCGCATCTTCAACGGCGGCACCGGCGAAGAGGTGGAGCACTGCGGCAACGGCGCACGCTGCTTCATGCGCTACGTGCGCGACGCAGGCCTGACCGACCGCGACGTGGTGCACGTCGAAACCGTCAACAACCGCATCGAGCTGCGCATGCAGGCCGACGGCCGCGTCACGGTGGACATGAACCAGCCCGTGTTCGAACACAGCCGCCTGCCCTTTGAGGCCCAGGGCCTGACCCCTCGCCTGTGCAACGGCTTCGAGTTGTGGTCGCTGCAAGGCTCTGCGCAGGCCGCACCGGACGGAACCCACACTGCGGCCCCCTCCTGCGAAGTCGCCGTGGTGTCCATGGGCAACCCGCACGCCGTGCAGCGCGTGGACGACGTCGACACCGCCCCCGTCGCCACCCTCGGCCCCTGGGTCGAGGCCCACCCGCGGTTTGCCCGGCATGTCAACGCCGGTTTCATGCAGGTCGTCTCGCGCAGCCGCATCCGCCTGCGTGTCTACGAGCGCGGCGCCGGCGAAACACTGGCCTGCGGCACGGGTGCCTGCGCCGCCGTGGTGGCCGGCATCCGCCTGGGTTGGCTGGACGCGCGGGTCGACGTCGAAACCCACGGCGGCGAACTCACGATCGAGTGGGCCGGCATCGGCCACCCGGTGCTGATGACCGGCCCGGCAGTGCGTGTGTTCGAGGGTGAACTCGCCCTCCCCCCGGCCTGATGAATCCTTTCCGAATGAACGAATCCCCCCACCTCGCCATGAGCAGTATCCCCGGCATCACCGAAGACGAGATCGCCAACTATCTGGCCCACACGCCCGGCTTTTTCGAGCGCCACGCCGAACTGCTCGCCAGTGTCGAGCTGGCCAATCCGCACGGCGCACGCGCCGTCTCGCTGCAGCAGCGCCAGATGGAAATGCTGCGCGATCGCATCCGAGGCCTGGAACGGCGCATCATGGACATGATCCGCCACGGTCAGGAAAACGCCGGCCTGATGGATCGCCTGCACGGCTGGACGCGCAACCTGATGCTGTGCGAAGACCCGCGCGACCTGCCCGACCTGATGGTGCTGGATCTCAAGGAGCAGTTCCTGATCCCCTCGGCCGCGATCCGCGTCTGGTCCGTGCGCCCCGAATACACGCAAGAACCGTTTGCCCTGGGCGTGAGCCCGGAAGTGCAGGCCTTTGCGCAACAGCTCTCGGCGCCGTACTGCGGCGCCAACGCACGCTTCGAAGCCATGCAGTGGCTGCCGGAAAGCGAGTCCGTGACCTCGCTGGCCCTGGTGCCGCTGCGCCGGGACGTGAGCGCCCCGACCTTCGGACTGCTGGTGCTGGGCTCGCCCGATCCCACGCGCTACACGGCGGACATGGGCACGGAATTCCTCTCCCGCGTGGGAGAACTGGCCAGCGCGGCCCTCACGCGAGTGCTGCCGGCCACCCCCTGACCGGAGCCCCGCACACGGGCCAAGACGGCGCCATGCCCCACCCAGACATCGCGGCCTTTCTGGAACACCAGCGCGTGCAGCGGCGACTGGCGGACCGGACACTGATCCTGTACGCCTCGGCCCTGGAACGGCTGGAATCCTTTGCCCAGGCCCAGGCGCTGTCTCTGACCGCCGTGCAGCCCCTGCACATCCGCCGCTGGGCCGCCCAGTTGCACGGAAGGGGTCTGGGGTCCCGCTCGGTGGCCATCCATCTGGCCGGCTGGCGGGGGTTTTACCGCTGGCTGGGACACGAAGGACGCGTGCCGGCCAATCCGGTCGCCGGCATCCGGCCCCCCAAGGGCGCGCAGCCCCTGCCCAAAGCCCTGCCGGTGGACCAGGCCGTGGCCTTGGCGGAGACCCACGACGACACCACCGATCCCCGGCTGGATCTGCGTGATCACGCCATGGTGGAACTGTTGTACGGCTGTGGCCTTCGTGTGGCGGAGCTCATCGGCCTGGACGTGCAGGCCGGTGCCCAGGCCAAGGGCTGGCTGGACCTCGAAGAGGGGTTGGCCCACGTGCTGGGCAAAGGCAGTCGACGTCGCACAGTGCCCGTGGGCCAGGCCGCCGTGGCATCGGTGCGGGCCTGGCTGACGGTGCGCAACGGTTGGGCCCCTTCGGGGGAACGTGCGCTGTTCACCAGCCGGCTCGGTGGCCGCCTCAGCGACGGACAGTTGCGCCGACGCCTGGCACGCCGGGCCCTCCTGGCCGGGTTGCCACAGCACGTCCATCCCCACATGCTGCGCCACAGCTGTGCATCGCACGTCCTGCAGTCCAGCGGTGATCTGCGCGGCGTGCAGGAACTGCTGGGACATGCCCAGGTCCGCACCACCCAGGTCTACACACGCCTGGACTTCCAGCACCTGGCCCGGGTGTACGACGCCGCCCACCCCCGGGCACGCAAGAAGACCCCCTGACGATCAACGCGACGCAGCAGCCGCCTGGGTTTGGGGTGCCTCCTCGGGCACCCAGGTCGCCAGACCGGTGCCCTCGGGGCTCTGAGCCGCTCCGCGCCAATGGTGGCGCTCGCCCCCAGGGCCCCCTCGGCCCGGCCCTCCCCGATCCTCGCCGCCCCGTCCAGGCCCGCCCGGCCCGCACAGGCCCACGTAGAACGGCGGAAAGACACAGCACCCCGTGAGCGCCACCACCGCCGAGGCCAGAACGCCCCAGCGGGCCCATCGCTTCCAATCGTGCATGGCAGATCCCTTCTTCCGTTTGATTCCACCTCCCTTCAACGGCCCCTGGGACGGACCGATGACCCTTGCGGGGTGAAGAGAGATGAAGTCTTGTAAAGACTCTGGAACCCCCTCAAATGCGGGGAAAGCTGGTACGATTCGCCGAAACAATTTGTAAGTAACAGATTGTTTATCACATTCAGCGGGCCGCCCGCCACCGGCAAGCCGTCCGGCGGCCCCATAAAAATGAGGATCTCGCCATGGCCTTCACTTGGAATCCGTCGCTGCTCAACCGGGTGATCGCACCCGGCATTGCGGAATTCACGGCGGCGGAGATTCCCGACCTGGCTTATCTGGCGCCCATCACCGTCGAATGGCTGCACACGGACAAGCTGTTCCAGATCTACGAAAAGCACTTCACTGGACAGTCTCGACAGTACGCCGTCACGCTGCTGCACCGGGCCTACGCCTGCTGGACGATCTATGAACAGGCCCGGGCGTCCAGCCTGCAATACCTCTCGAAGACGGCCCTGCACAACCCCCGCACGGCCCTGTACTACTCGGCCGTCACCCAGTGGGAAAGCTGCCTGCTCACCCAGCTGACCTACTCGGACACGCTGACCAAGCTCAACAACGGCCACCGCAATTTCGAGCCGGGAGACAACACGGCGGGTTGCCGCGCCTATCGCATGGCACAGGCCATCCAGGCTTGGAGCACCCCCTCGCGCCGACTGAACCCAGGCGATCAGGACACGGTGCCCCTGTGGTTGACCAACACCGGCCTGCACACGCGCAACTTGTCGCTCACCTTCCGGGAGCTGTCGCGGCTGATCGAGGAGAACTGCATCTCCTCCGACATGATTTGCTCGCCAGAGAAGTACAACCAGGCGGCCTGAACACCGCCGCGGTGGCGCACTCAGAATCCACGGGGCCACAGGCCCCGTTTTCTGTGGAACGGGGCCTTCATGGGGTTCACTGAGCCTGGACATCTCGCCGTCCCGAAACGCGACGTACAGTTGAAGCCTGCCGGGCGCCACGTGGCGCTCGCCTGACCAGGAGTTCCCGCTCATGCACATCCTCATCCCCGTCGACGGTTCGCAAGCATCGCTGGACGCCGTCCGCCACGTGCTGGCTCTGCGTCACCAGGGACTGGCCGTCTCGTGCGTGCTGACCAATGTCCAGGAAGCGCCCCATCTCTACGAGGTCGTGATGACCCGCGACATGGACACGCTCGCCAGCGCCAGCCACGATGCCGCGGAAGACGCCATCGCGCCGGCGCGCGGGCTGCTCAGCGCCGCCGGCGTGCCACTGGAGTGCGAGATCGCGCTCGGCGAGCCCGGCCCGCAGATCGTGGACGTGGCCGAGCGCTGCGGCTGCGAAATGATCGTGATGGGCAGCCAGGGCGTGAACCTGCTGGGGGCGGCCCGTCTGGGCACGGTCAGCCAGTGGGTGGTGCAGCACGCCAGCGTGCCGGTGACCGTGGTTCGCCACGAAGACCCCGACACCGACATCGAAACCGAGGCCCCCACGGCCTCCTGACCGGCCGCGCCCGATGACGCGCGAGCGTTTCGGCCGCCACGTGCCCCCCGACGCGCGGCGGCCCGTGGCGTGGTACGCCCCGATCGGCTTGCGCACCATCGCCCAGCAGCAGCTGTGGTCCACCAACCTGCTGCGCAACCTCGACCGCCGAGAGACCTTCCGAGGCCCGCTGGAGCTGACCGACCTCACCGGGCTGGCCGAAGGAGCCGACTCGAGTTTCTGGTTCGACTTTCTCGCCGATACCGGCGACGGCGGCAGCGCGACTTACACAGTCGCACGCGGGGTCCTGAGCGCCGAACTGTCGGCCGAGGACGCACCGTCTCCGCTGCCGGAAGGTCGGCTGCTCATCCTCGGCGGCGACCTGGCCTATCCGGGCGCCAGCCCCGAGCTCTACCAGTCGCGGCTCGTGGAGATGTTCGAGTTGGCACGCGACCCCGCCAGCCGCTACCGCGACGCCCCAAAGCACCTGGCACACGAAGCCCCCTGGGGCCCCGATCACAAGCTGGTGGCGGCCATTCCACAGAACCACGACTGGTTCGATAGTGCCTCCACCTTCTGTCGGTATTTCGTCAACGACGAGAAGGCCGGCCTGATCGGCGCCCGCGCGCCCCAGCGCCGCACCTACTTTGCCTTTGCGCTGCCGCACGACTGGATCGTGCTGGGCTTCGACTTCGCCTTGACGGGAGACCTGGACCGCACCCAGTTCGAGGCCTTCAACGCGCTGATCGAGAACGGGTCCATCGCCCCCGGATCCCACGCGGTCCTGATCTATCCGGAGCCTTACTGGACCCGCCCCCTGAAGCAGGAAGAACGCGAAGCCTATCCCCTGCGCTACCAACGCCTGGAGCACCTGCTGGCCCAGCGCGGGGTGCATGTGCGCCTGCGGCTGGCGGGAGACCTTCACCACTACAGCCGCGAACGCCTCGACAGTGCCCCGCCGTCCGGCTTCAGCACCGACGTGGTCACCTGCGGGTGCGGTGGCGCCTTCGGGCACGCCACACACAGCCGCGAGGTGCTGGAACCCAAGGTGCTGCAGTGGGCCAGCGAGCCCGGGGCCGCACAGGAGGAGCTGCAAGGCCGCGTGGTGTTGGGCCGACTGCCCGACCTCAAGACGGCCGAAGCCGTCGGCCTGTGCTTCCGGCCCACTCAGGGCGAACGGGCCGGCCGTGCCCAGGCGCGCTGCTACCCGGACATCGACACCAGTCGTCGACAGGCCTGGGGCAACGTGCTCGCGCTGCTGCGCCCCCGCGGGGAACCCTGGCACCGCTCCAACCTGGCGTTTTCCGCCATGGTGGGGGCCTTGCTGCTGGTGGCCGGACTGACACCCGGCGACACCGGTCCCTGGCTGCTGCGGGTGCTGTCGTCCCCGTGGTCGATGGCGGCCCATGCGGGGCTGGCCACCACAGCGCTGTTCCTGACCACCGACAACGACCCGGTCCGCGCCGGTTGGGGAGATCGCTTGTGGGGCACCGCCCTGCTGGGGGGCCTCATGGCGTTGGCCTGGGGGCTTCGGGTCGGCATCGGATACCCCGCCCTGCAGATGTGCTGGCCGAACGTGTCCGCTGAAGCCCCCCGGTGGTCCGGGCTGGCTGCCGCGTGGCTGGCCGAACCCCTGGTCACTTTGGGCCGAGGCCTCGCCCTGGCCACGGTGGGGTTGACCTTGGCGACGGTGCTGTCCGGGGGCGTCGTCGGCACGTTCATGGCCTTGCTCAGCCGCTTCACCGGGCGTGCCAGCAACAACACGTCCAGCGCACTGTCCCTGCAAGGACACAAGGGCTTTCTGCGCTTCAAGGTCGGACCGGAGGGCATCGAGGCCTTCATGGTCGGCACCGACGAGGTGCCCCGGCGCTGGGCCCCCCAGTCCGGCAGCACCCACCGGACCCGGCCCTACTGGTCCCCTGCGGAGGGGGAATCCCCTCCCCGTTGGCGAGTGATCGACCGGTTTTTCATGCGTCGATGACCTCCATCACGCCAGCGCCACCCGCAGACCGGAAAGCCGGCAGGGCGCCGTTCCCCCCGGATCCGTGCCAGGGCCCTCGGTCCGCAGCCTCGATAATCCGGGGTTTTCCCTTGGACCGCTCTGAACGGTCATGCTCAGGAGATCCCCATGTCCACGACCCCCGCCTGCCCGCAATGTGCCCAGGAGAACACCTATCCCGACGGGGCCCTGCTGGTCTGCGCCGACTGCGGCCATGAGTGGTCTGCCGATGCAGCCGCCGGTGGCGAGGATGACGTCGATGCCGTGGTCAAGGACGCCAACGGCACGGTGCTGGCCGATGGAGATGCAGTCGTGTTGATCAAGGACCTGAAGGTCAAGGGTTCGTCCATCACCCTCAAGCAGGGCACCAAAGTCAAGAGCATCCGCCTGGTGGGCGGAGACCACGAGGTCGACTGCAAGGTCGAGGGCAGCAGCTACATGCTCAAGGCCTGCTTCCTGAAGAAGGCCTGACCTCTCCCCCCGAGTCGCCGCCAGGAACGCCCTGAGGACCCGGGCCGGCGGGCGCCTCCCACGCCTGCACCTGGCGAACCACCCAGTGCGGATCGTCGACCGACAGGTCATGTCCTGCCCGCGGATGGTGGCGAATGGGCAACCCCCACGCCCGCGCCAGTGCCTCCGAACAGCGCGGGCTGACCAACTGATCTTCATCCCCGACCAGCAACAGCAACGGCACCGCTGGGGGTTGGGCGGGGGCCCGGTATCGGGCCGCTGCCGCCAACTGTCGCAGGGTGTTGCCCACCGTGACCGGCTGCTCCCGACGCCAACGCACCCAGTCTCGCAACAAGGCCTGGGTGGTCGGGGACGACTGAGGCCATTGCCGCGTGGTGAGTTGCAGGATCGTGCGCTCCCAGGCTTCGGCATTGGCCGGGTCCATCAGGCCCTTCAGAAGCACGGGCAGGTTGCGGGGCAGCAGGCGCTGGTGCGGAGGACTGAAAGGTCGCACGCTGGTGTTGATGAGCACCGCCCGCTCCACCTCCTGGGGATGACGCCGTGCCCACTCCAGCGCCACCATGGCGCCCAGCGACATGCCCAGCAAGGCATGTGGGGCCGACACCCCCTGCGCCCACAGCGTGCCACGCACCGATTCCATCAAGGCTTCGACGCTGCGCGGGCTGGTGTCCCGGTACCGATCGCCGTTGCCCGGAAGGTCCGGGGTGTGGACGACCACCCCCGGCAGGGCCTGCTGCAACAGGTCCGGCAAAGGCCCCCAATGGCGAGCCTCTCGTGCCAATCCTCGCAGGAGGATCCAGTGTCGGGGTGCAGGGCGCTTTTCAGGCGTGACGTCGATCATGGGCAAGGGTGGCGCGTGTACCAGAGGTCCAGGGCCTGACGCCGCAGCGGTTCGCGGCGCGACGGCTCGGGGCACCAGCGTGCATGGCCAATGGCGGCCCGCACCAAGGTGTCCATGCAGGTCAGGTGCCGCCGCAGCACGCGGTGCTGTCGGTGGTGGATCAGGGGGTTGAAAAGGCCATGGCGGTTGAACAGTTGGCGCGGGTTCTTCTTGACCCACAGCCACGAACCCATCTCCAGCGTGAGCGGCAGGAACAGCCCGTCCCGCCGCGCCTGCGATTGCAGATACAGGTGGTCCCACAAATCCCCGTGCGCCAAGTAGTGCCGGCTCTGGGGCTCCAGCAGGTAGGCGTGGTGCGGAATGGCATCATCGATCAGTCCCTTGAGGGCCAGCAGTTCCGGCAAGTGTTCGATGGGCGTGGCCGTATGGGCATGGGGAAACCAGATGCGGTCGTTCACGCCGAAGCCCGAGTGGCAGTCCAGCGCCAGGGCAAACGACCGCCCCAGCAACTCACGCTCCACCAGTCCGCACAACGCCGCGGCTTCGGGCTCCATCGGTGCGCCGAAAGCCCCCCGATACCAGGGCAAAGCAGCGCTCCACTGCTGCCCCCCCACCCAGAACGGCACCCGGTCCACCGCCTCGACCGGCGCGTTGCGCATCAGATCCACACCGGCCGGATTGGCCCGGGTGCCCAGCCACACCCCACCGGGATTCACCACGGGCATGAAGATCAACCGCACCCGCTCCAACTGGAGCCGAAGCACTTCATCCCACGCCAAACGCCCCACCAGGCTGCGCATGTAGGCAATGACCACCTCTGAGCCGATACGCTCCAGGCCATGCACCCCGCCAAAAAAACCCACCGCCGGCACATCCTGGCGATCCGGCCCCAGGGCATACGCCTGCAGGGGAAAAGTCCGGCCCTCCACCCTCACCTCACCCAGGCTCCAGCTCTGCAGTTGCCCCGCAGACCCCGCCACCAGATCCTGCAGGGTGGCCAGTTCAGCCAGATCCCACCGATCTGGCGTGGACAACGGCTCGGAAGGGGATCGTGCAGACAAGGAAAGCGACCCAACGGAAACGGGAATTCCACAGCTTAGGCCGATTTACCCGCTGTGATGGCCCCCACCCAGCACAGGTGGCAACAATCGAACAACGTCATCGAAGTGCCACCAGGAAGTCACGCAAGGTCCTCAAGCTGGTGCGTTTCACCCCCTCCTCCGCCCGGGAGCCCCCCATGCCCAAACCCTCCGCCCGCTGGCCCCGACTGTCCTGGACGGCACTGGGACCGATCGTGCTCTGGAGCCTCGTGGAGTGGGTGGCGCTGAGTCGCCGCGGAAAATCCCGCCGCCTTCATGCTCGCCATGAAAACTATCGCCAGCATTGATTGAATTGCTTTTGCCAACCGATCTCTTCCTGCCAAACTGCTTTCCATCGCAGTCCACATCCAAAGGAGATCACCATGGCCAAGTCCGCCACATTCGGCGTCATGCACGTGGGCATCGCCTTCGGCGTGAGCTACAGCCTCACCGGAAACTGGCAGATGGCCGGCGCCATCACGGTCGTGGAACCCGTCGTCAACACGGTGGCCCACTACTTCTTCGACCGGTGGTGGGGGGGTCATCACCCAGAGGCCGTGGGCACCTGAGGCACACTCGGCGCCTTCGAAGCCTTCCCGGATCAGGCCCACCATGTGTTCTGTCGCCACGTCTCAACGGACCCCTGTCCTGTTCCCCCTGCCACGACGGGCGCTGCTGGTGGCGGTGGTCCTCGGTGCCAGCGCTCTGGTGAGTCCGGGAGCGAGGTCCCAAACGGCACGGGAAGCAGACCGTGCGGCCCCCATCCTCCCCGCCTCGGTCATGCCCCACCAGGCCGCCGTGCCCGGGGGGGTGGCCGAGGTCGACCTGGGGGCATCGATCGCCCGGCCCCGTGCCTGGCTGGGGAGTGGTGCTGAAGCCCGTCCCCTGCTGGTGATGGGGACCCCCGAACGCTGGGTCACCGTCGTGGGCCTGGGCCTGCAGATCCAGGCGCCGGACCGGCTGAACCTGCGCATCGAACAAGACGGCATCGAGAGCACCCGCACCCTCGCCATCACCCCCAAGGATTACGCGACCCAGACCCTGAAGGTTTCGCCCAAGCACGTGGAACTGTCGGCGGCCGACATGGCGCGCTACACGCGCGAGGCGGCCCGGGCCCAGGGGGTGATGAAGACACACTCCACCGATCTCGACCCCGTGCGACTGCGCATGCAGCCGCCCCTCCCCGGTCCACGCTCCAGTTCCTTCGGACTGCGCCGTGTGTTTAACGGACAGTCCCGCAATCCGCACAGCGGCATGGACATCGCAGCCCCCACCGGCACCCCCATCCGTGCCCCTTTGCCCGGACGGGTGATCGACACGGGCGACTATTTCTTCAACGGTCAAACCGTCTGGCTGGACCACGGCCGCGGCTTGCTCAGCATGTACTGCCACCTGAGTGCCATCGACGCGAAGGTGGGGGATTGGCTGGAAACTGGACAGGTCCTGGGCAAGGTCGGTGCCACGGGCCGTGTGACCGGCCCGCACCTGCACTGGTCGGTCAATCTCAACGGTGCGATGGTCGATCCTGCACTGTTTCTGCCCAACTGAATCGGCCCCATGGCCTCATCAAGGACGGGTCTGCTCTTCCAGCACACCCAGCCAGCGCAAGGCCTGTTCGCGGCGATCTCCACACATGTCCTCGCTGGGCTGAAGACCTCGGCACACGGCCGGCCGCCCGGCCTGTCCAAACAGACGACAGCGCAGCTGATCATCCAATTGCACGCAGGACACCCCGGCCGGCTTGCCTTGCGGCATGCCCGGAATCGGACTGGAGATCGACGGCGCGATGCAACACGCGCCGCAATGGGAACGGCATTCCATGACCCGGCGATGTTAAGGTGCCGCGATCCCACTCAAGCCGGAAACAGGCCGTGAACTACGCCCAGTACAACCCCACCCTCCCGCACGATCCCCTCACCGATGAGGAAGTCGACAAACTCGAAGAAATGCTCGCCGAGGTGCCGACCGAGGGAGCCATGGATCTGGAGTGCCTGGACGGCTACCTGACCGCCTTGCTGGTCTCACCTGAGTTGCCGCCCACCGAAACCTGGATGCCCCTGATCTGGGGCAGTGCGCCCGAGGACGCCCCCCCGTTCAGCAGCGGCAAGCAGCACAAACGCTGCGCATTGCTCATCATGCGCTGGCTGGCCCAGCTCGACCAACAGTTCCGCAAGGACGTCGAATCCCTGGAACCGCTGTTTGGCATGGCCGAAGACGACGACACCGTGCTGGTCGATGCCCAGTTGTGGAGCCTGGGCTTCCTGCACGGTCTGGGTCTCGTGTCCAACCAGTGGGAAAGCCACCTGGAAGAGGCCGAAGTGGCGCTGGCTCTGCGCCCCGTGGCCCTGCTGGGGGGCGACGGTCTGTCGCCCGAAGACGCCGCACTGGTCGAAACGCCGGCTCAGCGCGATGAGTGGAGTCGACAGGTCCCCGAATCGGTCGTCACCTTGTACCGTCACTGGCGCCCTTGAGCGGTCCATGGCGCGCAAGTCTCCTGCGGTTCCTCTGACAGCCGATCCCGCTGTGGCCGCACGTTTGCCCTATCTGGCGGGTTACCCCGGCACGCTGCTCCATCAGGTCCAGACACTGATCGACACAGGCCGCCTGGGTGGGCACCTCCATCAGCGCTACCCCACGCACCATGTCGTGCAGACCGACCGTGCGCTCTACGACTACACACAGGAGCTCAAGGACCGGTTCCTTCGCAGCAGCCCCCCGTTGTCGAAGGTCACCTACGACGCCAAGCTGCACATCATCCGCAACGCCTTGGGGACCCACACGGCCATCTCACGCATACAGGGCGGCAAGCTCAAGGCCAAGCGCGAGATCCGCGTGGCCCAGGTGTTCCGCCAAGCGCCGCCCGAATTTCTGAAGATGATCGTCGTGCACGAACTGGCCCACCTGCGCGAGAAAGCGCATGACAAGGCGTTCTATGCGTTGTGCACCCACATAGAGCCCGAGTACCACCAGTACGAGTTCGATCTTCGGTTGTGGCTGACTTGGCGAGAGTCGGACACCGCTTCGTCGGGCCCAGATCCAGCGTTGGTTTCACGTGAAACAGCATCGCGGGAAGAGCCCTGAACCGGCAACACCTCGACCAAATCCGCAACGATGACGGGCCACATCCCGCATCACTAAAATAAGAGTCTTCTCTGAACACCTCCCGCCAAGCGCTCTCGCTCGGCGGGTTTTTTTGCTGGCGCGGTCCGAGGTGCCCTGATGCTGTATCCCCAAGAATTCGATGTGATCGTCGTCGGCGGTGGCCACGCCGGCACCGAAGCGGCCCTGGCCGCCGCGCGCATGGGATGTGCCACCCTGCTGTTGACACATAACATCGAAACCCTCGGCCAGATGAGTTGCAACCCCTCGATCGGTGGCATCGGCAAAGGTCACTTGGTCAAGGAGGTGGACGCGCTGGGCGGAGCGATGGCGGCCGCCACCGACGAGTCGGGCATCCAGTTTCGCATCCTCAACGGCAGCAAAGGCCCCGCGGTGCGTGCCACGCGCGCACAGGCCGATCGCATTCTCTACAAGGCGGCCATTCGTCGGCGCCTGGAGAACCAAACCAACCTCTGGATCTTCCAACAAGCGGTCGATGACCTCATGGTGGAAGGCGATCGTGTCGTGGGTGCGGTCACCCAGATCGGTGTGCGCTTCCGCGCGCGTGCTGTGGTTCTGACCGCCGGCACGTTCCTCGACGGCAAGGTGCATGTGGGACTCCAGAACCACCCGGCGGGTCGGGCCGGAGACCCTCCAGCCGTCAGCCTTTCAGCCCGCCTGAAGGAGCTCAGGCTGCCACAAGGCCGCTTGAAGACTGGAACGCCCCCCCGCATCGACGGCCGATCGATCGATTTTTCAAAGTGCATCGAACAGCCCGGTGATGGCATGCCCGGCACCGATGGCTCGCCACCCACCGGGCCGATCCCGGTGTTCAGCTTTCTCGGTTCGGCAGATCAGCACCCGCAGCAGTTGCCCTGCTGGATCACCGCCACCAATGAGCGCACCCACGACGTCCTGCGCTCCGGCTTCGACCGCAGCCCGATGTTCACGGGCGTGATCGAAGGCGTGGGACCCCGGTACTGCCCCAGCATCGAGGACAAGATCAACCGCTTTGCCGACAAGGACAGCCACCAGATCTTCCTGGAGCCTGAAGGGCTGACCACACACGAGTTCTATCCGAACGGCATCTCCACCTCCCTGCCCTTCGACATTCAACTGGCAGCCGTGCGGACCATGCCTGGGCTGGAAAACGCCTACATCCTGCGCCCGGGCTACGCCATCGAGTACGACTACTTCGATCCACGAGAACTGCGCTCCACGTTCGAGACCCGGCAGATCCAGGGCTTGTTCTTTGCCGGACAGATCAACGGCACCACAGGTTACGAAGAAGCCGCTGCCCAGGGTCTCTACGCAGGCGTCAATGCCGCCCTCCAGGCGCAGGGCAAGGACCCGCTGTCCCTGCGTCGAGATCAGGCCTATCTGGGCGTCATGGTGGACGATCTGATCACCAAAGGCGTGACCGAACCCTACCGCATGTTCACCAGCCGTGCGGAGTTCCGCCTTCAGCTGCGCGAAGACAATGCCGACATGCGGCTGACCGAGATCGGGTGGAACCTCGGGCTGGTGGACAGCATCCGATGGGATGCCTTCAATCGAAAGCGCGACGCTGTTTCACGTGAAACAGCTCGGCTGAAGAGCACCTGGATTCATCCGGGCATCTTTCCTGCCGCAGTGGCCGAGCCCCTGATTGGCCAAGCCATCGAGCGGGAATACAACCTGGCCGATCTCCTGCGCCGCCCCGGAATCGGATACGACACCCTCAGCCAAATACAGAAAGCCGTTGAAGAGCACCGAGCCACCACGGCAGGCACAGCATCCGACGAGGCCATAACCCCTCAGCAGGGCTCGCGCGCCGCACTGCGTGCCGAATGGGGCGACGCTCTGGCCGACGCGGTCATCGAGCAGGTGGAGATCGCCACCAAATACGCCGGATACATCGACAAGCAAAACGATGAGGTGCAACGCGCCGCCGCGTTCGAACATCTGCAGCTGCCCCCCGACCTGGACTATGCCCAAGTCACCGCGCTGTCGTTCGAAGTCCGGCAAAAGCTGACCAAGCATCGGCCTGAAACCCTGGGGCAAGCCAGTCGGGTCTCCGGCGTCACACCCGCTGCCATTTCACTTTTGCTTGTCCACCTCAAGAAGGGTCGCTTCAAGGGGTTTGACAATCTCCGAACTGAAGTTTCCGCCACCCCGAACCCGTCCGACACCACGACGCCATGAGCCCCTCCGATCTCCAGGAACGCGAAACGCTGAGCGACGGCGCACAGTCCATGGGCCTGCATCTGGACGCCCCCCAGGTCGACCGGCTGCTGGCGTATCTGGACCTGCTGCTGCAATGGAACAAGGTCTACAACCTCACCGCCATCCGAGATCGCCGGCACGCGCTGACACACCACCTGCTTGACAGCCTTTCCGTCGTGGCACCGTTGCGAAAGCACCTCGAGGCCCTGGATCCCCTCATCCCAGCCTCCTTGCTGGATGTGGGCAGCGGCGGAGGCCTCCCCGGGGTGGTGCTGGCCTTGATCGTGCCGAACCTGCACGTCACGTGCGTAGACACCGTCGCCAAAAAGGCCGGCTTCATCCGGCAGGTCGGTGCAGAACTGGGCATTGCAAACTTGCAGGCACGTCACAGCCGTGTCGAAGACATGGCCGACACCCGCTTTGACGTCATCACCTCGCGCGCGTTTTCATCCCTGCCTGACCTCATTCACCTGACCCACCCCTTGCTGAAGGCTGGCGGCGTATGGATGGCCATGAAGGGCCAGACACCCCAAGCCGAGATTGATGCCCTGCCCTCAAACGCCCAAGTGTTTCACGTGGAACCCCTGCACGTTCCCGGGCTGGAAGCAGAACGTTGCCTGGTCTGGATTCAGCCCCGCCCCTGAGACCGAGCCGCTTCGTTGCCCTCGCTTGATGGCGGCGTTGCCCCGACAATCACCCGTCCCTTCCAACGGATCTGCGCACCGGAATCCATGGCCCGAATCTTCTGCATCGCAAACCAAAAGGGCGGCGTCGGCAAGACGACCACCACCGTCAACCTGGCTGCCGGCCTGGCCCGCATCCAGCAACGTGTGCTGGTGGTGGATCTGGATCCCCAAGGCAACGCGACCATGGGCTCCGGCATCGACAAAAGAGACATGCCCGCGTCCATCTACGACGTGCTGATCGGCAGCGCAAGCGTCCAGGAAGCCCGTCAGCGCTCTGAACGGGTGGGCTATGACGTGCTGGGAGCCAATCGCGAACTGGCCGGCGCAGAAATCGAACTCGTGTCCCTGGAGCAACGCGACCGTCGCCTCAAGCACGCCCTGCACGCCGTGGCTCAGGACTATGACATCGTCCTCATCGATTGCCCCCCCTCTCTGAGTCTGCTCACCCTCAACGGACTCAACTGTGCCCACGGCGTCATCGTGCCGATGCAGTGCGAGTACTTTGCCTTGGAAGGCCTGTCCGACCTGGTCAACACCATCAAGCAGATCTACGGCAACCTGAACCGCGACCTGCAGCTCATCGGCCTGCTTCGCGTGATGTTCGATCCCCGCATCACGTTGCAGCAGCAGGTCAGCGAACAGCTCAAGACCCACTTCGGCGAGAAGGTGTTCAACAGCGTCATTCCGCGCAACGTGCGGCTGGCCGAAGCCCCCTCTTACGGGCTTCCGGGGGTCGTGTTCGACCCCTCTTCCAAAGGTGCCCAGGCCTACCTGGAATTTGCCCGCGAGCTGGTGGACCGCCTCGGGCTGTTCAAGGACAACTGAACCGCCACACCCCATGCGCGTCACGCCGGCGCCGCACCAAGCCCTGGTGCCACAGCGCATTCAGGTGGGCCACGGCCTCCCCCATCGCAAACGTGACATCGTGGTCATCCATTGGCCGGCGGAACAGCACGGCAATCGCGTCTGCGGCGCAGACCTCGTCCGCCCCACAGGCCTTCAGTAAATCCGACAAGCGATCGGCATGGTGGGCATGCAAAGCCTGCACACGCGGCACCAACCCCACAAAAGGTCGCCCATGCGAGGGCAGCACCAGGGTGTCGGGATCCAACGCCAGCAAACGGTCCAGCGAAGCCAGATAAAGCGACAGAGGATCGGCTTCCGGCTCCTGGGCAAACACGCTCACGTTGGTCGAGATGCGCGGCAAGAGCATGTCACCCGATATCAGGACCTTGAGGTCTGCACAGAACAGGCTGATGTGCTCTGGAGCGTGCCCGTGACCCACCCGCGCCGTCCACGTGTGCCCACCGATGGGGATGGCCATCCCATCCAGCAGTCTCCGAAACACGTCGGGCACAGAGGGGACCAACCGGGCGAAAAAACTCCCCCGCCGACGCACACGCGCCACGGTAGCGGCATCCATGCCATGCGATTCGTAGAACCGGGCAGCCGACTCCCCACTGAAGCCCCCCTCGTCCCGCAGCGCCAGACGGGCTGTGCACCAATCGGTGGCGCTCATCCACAGGCGGCATTCATGCTCAGGCGTGGACCATCGACGCACCAGCCAGCCGGCCGATCCCACATGGTCCGGATGCATGTGCGTGACCAGCACCCGCAGCACCGGCAAACCGTCCAGATGGGCTGAAAACACGGCCTCCCACAGGGCCACCGTGCGGTCGTCGCCAATACCGCAATCGACCACGGTCCACCCTTCCCGGCCCTCGACACAATCGCGAAGCAGCCAGAGGTTGATGTGGTCCAGTGCGAACGGAAGCCCCATGCGCACCCAGTACACCCCTGGAGCAACGCACAACACCTGCCCAGGCTCCGGGCACCGATCCGACCAGGGATACGTCATGGCGGTGTGGGCATCAGCGGGCGGACTGGACAACATGGGCATGACTCGGACGAGAAAAGACAAGGGGCAGAACGGCCCGAACCAGTGTATCGACCCGACCGCGCTCGCCGAGGAGCGGTCTCTCTAGACCCCTCCACATCCCAGGCAGCCCCAAATCTATGCACGACACAAGCGGAAGCCATACATACTGGCATGGCTTGCCGTTCCCCCGAAAGCTCCACGCCAATGGTGTCCGTCAGAATTCCGTCCATGAGCCAGGATCCCCAACTCCAAGAACTGTTCGACAGCAACCGCCGCTGGGCCGCTGAAATCGATCGCACCCACCCCGGTTTCTTCAGCCGCCTCCTCAAGCAGCAGACGCCGCAATACCTCTGGATCGGCTGTTCCGACAGCCGCGTGCCCGCCAACGAACTCGTGGGGTTGCTGCCCGGCGACGTGTTCGTGCACCGCAACATCGCCAACGTTGTCACCACGACCGACCTCAACGCACTGTCGGTGATCCAGTACGCCGTGGACGTGCTGGAGGTGCGCCACATCATCGTCGTGGGCCACTCCAACTGCGGGGGCGTGACCGCCGCGCTCAACGGCATGCGCGTCGGTTTGGCCGACAACTGGCTTCGTCACGTCCAGAAGGTTCGGGACCGCCACCAGGACTTCCTCTCCTGCGTCCCCGAAGAAGACCGCATCAACGCCCTGTGCGAACTCAACGTGCTGGATCAGGCCATCAACGTATCGCGCACCACCGTGGTCGAAGACGCCTGGCGCCGCGGACAGGAGGTGATCTTGCACGGCTGGGTCTACGGCCTGCACAACGGCCTGCTCAAGGACCTCGAAATCACCGCCAAGGGACCGGAAGACATCGCCCCGGCCTACGAGCATGCCCTGGCCGCCGTGAAGGCCCGATATTGCGCCGATCGCCCGGTGCCGTCACTGGATAATCCGGAGTTGCACCCGGAATGATTCCGGCCTCCTCCCAGTGACGCCCTCATGCATCCGCAGCAGCTCGACGACCACCGCGCCTACGACATCGCCTCGGCCCTGATTGCCGGATTCAACCGCCACTACCGCCTGTTCCGGGAAACCAGCGCCCAGGCCAAGGCCCGCTTCGAGCAGGCCGACTGGCACGGCCAGCAGCGTGCCCAGCGCGAGCGGATCGAGTTCTATGACCTGCGGGTCAACGAAGCGGCAGAGGGCCTTCAACGGGACTTCCAGGTGTCCGATCTTTCGATGGACACCTGGCACCAGATCAAGCTGCACTACATCGGCCTGCTGACCAACCACCACCAGCCGGAACTGGCCGAGACCTTCTTCAACTCGGTCACCACCAAGATCCTGCACCACAGCTACTTCCGCAACGACTTCATCTTCGTGCGGCCGGCGGTGAGCACCGAGTACATCGAGAACGACGAGCCGGCGGCCAAGCCCACCTACCGGGCCTACTACCCCACACGCGACACCCTCAGGGACACGCTCGCGCGGATCATCTCGAACTTTCAGCTGCATCGCCCATTCGAGAACCTGGAGCGTGACATCGAGGACGTGCTCCAGGCCGTCCACAAGCACCTGGGCGACGCCCGGTTCCGTGCCAACTTCCAGTTCCAGGTGCTGGCTTCCTTGTTCTTCCGGAACAAGGGCGCCTATGTGGTCGGCAAGATCGTCAACGGCTACACCGAGATGCCGTTTGCACTGCCCATCCTGCACAACGACCACGGCCAGCTCATCATCGATGCCGCCCTCTTCGGCGAGGAAGACCTGCTGGTGCTGTTCAGCTTCGCGCGGGCCTACTTCATGGTCGACATGGAGATTCCGAGCGCCTATGTGCAGTTCCTGCGCTCGATGATGCCGCGCAAGCCCCGCAGCGAGATCTACAACGCACTGGGCCTGCAGAAGCACGGCAAGAACCTCTTCTACCGCGACTACCTCTACCACCTGCGCCACAGCACGGACCGATTCCGCATCGCCCCCGGCATCAAGGGCATGGTGATGCTGGTGTTCGACCTGCCCAGCTTCCCCTTCGTGTTCAAGTGCATCAAGGACTTCTACCCCCCGCAGAAGGACACGACGCGCGAGCTCATCGAAAGCAAATACCTGCTGGTCAAGCAGCACGACCGCGTCGGGCGCATGGCCGACACGCTGGAATTCAGCAACGTCGCCTTCCCGCGCTCACGCTTCGAGGACGAGCTGATCGCCGAGCTGCAGCACTTCTGCCCCAGCCTGATCCAGGTCGATGAAGACACCGTGTTCATCAAGCACGTCTACATCGAGCGCCGGATGATCCCGCTGAACATCTACCTGCAGG
>CAYYCN010000047.1:0-21990 GCA_964470355.1 uncultured Sphaerotilus sp. | reverse complement strand
AGACGCCCGCGGTGAAGGGGAAGCGGCCGGGCAGGTTTTCCAGCAGCAGCCACTTGAGCAGCTCGCCGTGGTCCTCGTAGCGGGGCAGCGCGACCTTGCGGATCTTGCTGCCCGACAGGGAGGTGTGGATCAGGCCGGTGCGGATCTCCTTGTCGCGGATCTTCACGACGAACTCGTCGCCCGCATAGGCCTGAACGGTCTCGGGCCACTCGGTCAGCAAGGCACGTGCGGCAGGCGAGAGGCGGGATTCGCGCTGCTCGGCCAGGCGGACCAAGGCGGTCGTGCCATCGGACCCGGCGCCGGTATCCGCAGCGAATTCGTTGGCGGAAGAACCGCAGCCGCAGGCCTCGGCCGCCGCCTGCGCCAGCATCGTCGCGCTGGCCCGCAGTTGCTGCGCCTCCCGCGCCAGCCGGGCCTGATCGCGCGCTCGGGCCTTGTAGCCGCGCACGGTGTCGGCGATCTCAGCCAGATAGCGCACGCGGGCCGGCGGCACGGTGGGGGTCTGGTGGGTGCTGTGGCGGGTGTGGGCCACCGGCAGGCGGCCGGCGTGCAGCGCCAGCCCCAGGTCCAGCAGACGGCCCTTGAGCGCCTGGTACAGCGCCGTCACGCCGTCGTCGTTGAAGCGGCTGGCCATGGTGCCAAACACCGGCATGCTCTCCGGTACATGCTGGAAGGCCTCTCGGTTGCGCTGCACCTGCTTGCTCACGTCGCGCAGGGCATCGAGCGAGCCCTTGCGGTCGAACTTGTTGATGGCCACGAACTCGGCGAAGTCGAGCATGTCGATCTTCTCCAGCTGGCTGGCCGCGCCGAACTCGGGCGTCATGACGTACAGCGGCAGGTCCACGTGCGGCACGATCGCCGCGTCGCCCTGGCCGATGCCCGAGGTCTCGACAATGATCAGGTCGAAGCCGGTGGCCTTGCAGGCGGCCAGCACGTCGGGCAGCGCGGCGCTGATCTCGCTGCCGGTGTCGCGTGTGGCCAGGCTGCGCATGAACACCCGCGCCCCGTTCTGCCACGGCCCCACGGCGTTCATGCGGATGCGGTCGCCCAGCAGGGCGCCGCCGCTCTTGCGTCGCGAGGGATCGATGCTGATGACGGCGATCTGCAACGCATCGTCCTGATCCAGACGCAGGCGGCGGATCAGTTCGTCGGTCAGGCTGGACTTGCCCGCCCCGCCCGTGCCGGTGATGCCGATGACCGGCGTGGTGCAGGCGTGCGCGGCCTGGCGAACCGCGTCCACCAGTTCGGCATCGGCCTCGCCGTTGTCCAGCGCGGTGATGAGCTGGGCCAGAGCGCGCCAGCGGGTTTCGATCGCGCGGTTTTCGCCCCCAAGACCTCCGCCCTCCGGGCCTTCCCCTGAGTTCGAGACCTGCAGTGCCTCCAGCGATCGAGGGGCATGAGGGGACAGGCTGCGATCGCAGCGCATCACCATCTCGCCGATCATGCCCTGCAGGCCCAGGCGCTGGCCGTCCTCGGGGCTGTAGATGCGCACGCCCACGGCGTCCAACTCGCGGATCTCGGCCGGCACGATCACGCCGCCACCGCCGCCAAACACCTGGATGTGCGCGCCGCCACGCTGCCGGAGCAACTCGACCATGTAGCGGAAGTACTCGACGTGCCCGCCCTGGTAAGAACTGACGGCGATGCCCTGCACGTCTTCCTGCAGCGCGGCCGTCACCACCTCGTCCACCGAGCGGTTGTGCCCGAGGTGGATCACCTCCGCGCCCATGCCCTGCAGGATGCGGCGCATGATGTTGATGGACGCATCGTGCCCGTCGAACAGGCTGGCGGCGGTGACGAAGCGGACCTTGTGCGTGGGACGGTAATGGGCCAGGGCACGGGCTTCGGCGGACAGGTCGGTCATGGTGAGGGTCTCCTGATGGCAATCTAGGAGACCCGAGCCCTGTCGACGATGCCAAAACGGCGCAGTTGGACTGACGCCTTTGGCCACCGGGGTCAACCCGGATGGGGCGCCACGCGAGTGCCGGCCCACACCCGGACCGGGGAACGGTAACGGGCCAGGGACAGGCCCTCCGGATCGATTTCCGGCGCCCGGCCCATGACCTGATCGGCCACCAGGCGCCCGGAACCACACGCCATCGTCCAGCCCAACGTGCCGTGGCCGGTGTTCAGATAAAGCCCCTCGACGCCGCAGGCCCCAACGATGGGCGTACCGTCCGGCGTCATGGGACGCAACCCGGTCCAGAAATGGGCCCCACCGATCTCGCCCGCACCCGGAAAGAGATCCTGCACCACCCGCTCCAGCGTGGCGCGCCGGTGAGCGCGCAACTGGAGGTCGAAGCCCGACAACTCGGCCATGCCCCCCACCCGGAGGCGCTGGTCAAACCGGGTGACCGCCACTTTGAAGGACTCGTCGAGCACCGTGGACACCGGTGCCCGCGTCTCGTCGCGCAACGGGATCGTCAGCGAATACCCCTTGACCGGATACACCGGCAGCTCCAGTCCCAGCGTGCGCCCGACCGCCCTCGAATAGCTGCCCAGCGCCAACACGACCCGGTCGGCGGCGCGCGTGTGCCGTCCCGTCGGCGTGCGGACGTGCACGCCGACGGCCCGCCCCCCTTCGAGCTGCACCCCCACGAGCTCGTGGCCCCAGTGGAAACGCACCCCCAAGGCTTCGGCCTGGCGGGTCAGGGCCTGCGTGAACAGATGACAGTCGCCCGTTTCGTCGTCGGGCAGACGCAGGCCACCGGTCAACCGGTGCTGGACCTGTGCCAGCGCCGGCTCCGCGCGCGAAAGCTCGTCCGGACCCATCCATTCGTGCGCCACGCCGCACTGGCGCAACACGGCAAGGTCGCGCTGCACCGCCAGGGTCTGCGCTTCGGTGCGAAACACCTGCAGCGTACCGCCCGTGCGGTGCTCGTAGGCCACGCCCGTTTCGTGGCGCAACTCGCGCAGCACGTCACGGGAATACCCCGCCAGACGCATCATGCGCTCCTTGTTGACGGCGTAGCGCTCCGGCGTGCACTGCGACAGCAAGGCCGCCACCCACTCCCACTGGAACAAGGTGCCGTCAGGTCGAATCGCCAGCGGCGCATCCCGCTCGAACAGCCAGCGCATGGCCTTCCAGACCAATCCCGGCGCCGCCCACGGCGTGGAGTAGCCCGGCGAAATCTGCCCGGCATTGCCCCAGCTGGTTTCCAGGGCCGGCCCCGGCTGCCGCTCGATGACCTCCACCTCGGCCCCCAGCCGCGCCAAGTGGAACGCCGTGGACACCCCGATGACACCCGCGCCCAGAACGACAACTTTCATTTCACCACCCCCAGCACCAAACATGGAATCAGTGACAATCTATCCGATCAAACACAGCATATTTATCCATAAATTATTCAAATCACAGGATTTGCAACCAAACCCCATCCACTCGGCCGATGATCTGCCGACAGGGCCCGGCGGCAGGCCTTCCCATCGCCCTCCCGAAGGCACATGCAAGAACACGGCCGGCGGATATCCCATTGATGCAAATACAATGGGCGCCGCCCACTCTCCTTCCTGAGACCCGTCTTTTCCAGCGGCCCGAGCACGCATGACCATGACCCGACCCGACACCGCGACGGACGAACCTGCGCCCCCCTCGTCGCCCTCGGAGCAGCCACCCGCCGTGCGCGTGCTGCGGCACTTTCGTGTGGTGTTCAATGCTGTCAAGACGCACTTCCAGCAAGTCGAGAAACGGGCCGGCATTGGCGGGGCGCAGGTGTGGGCACTCAGCGTCCTTCAGGCCCACCCCGGCCTGGGCATGAGCGATCTGTCCCGGCACATGGACATCCACCAGACCACCGCCAGCAACCTGGTCAAGTCGATGGTGTCCGCCGGACTGGCCCGGACCACCCGCCGCGAAGACGACCGTCGGGCGGTGAGCCTGCACATCACCGAGGCCGGGCAAGCCGTTCTGGAGCGGGCCCCAGGCCCCTTCGCCGGAGTGCTGCCCCAAGCCTTGTCCGAGTTGGATCCCCACACCCTGGAACGCCTGGATCAAGATCTGCTGCGACTCATCGACCGATTGCAACCCGAAGAGAACGCCGCCAAGGTGCCGTTGGCACAGCTGTGACCCGCCATTCGCCCACCGCCCCCCTGCGGCGTTCCGCACATGCGCCGCGCATCCGGAACCTGTGGCGGTCGTGGCGGCGGGGTGCGCGCGTCTACCTGCACCCGCTGAGGGACGAGCTGATGGCCGGGCGCCAATGGCTCGATCGCGCCATCGTGCTGAGTTATGCGGCGCTCACCGGCCTGACCGTGGTCGCCTTCACCCTGCTGGCCGAGGGGGCCAGTCGGGTGCACTTGTCGCTGTCCACATCGGGGATCTGGGGCTCTTTGTTCGCTCTGGCCTGGACCCCCGCCTGCACAGCCGGAATCGTGTGGTGGACACGCCGCTGGGCGCCGAGTGCCGGAGGCTCCGGCATTCCCCAGGTCATGTGCGCGCTGGACGCACACACGTCGCAAACAGAGTCACCCACCCGATGGGTCTCGCTGCGGACCTCGCTGCACAAGGTGGGGCTGGTCGCGGCGGGCCTGTTGGCCGGCCTGTCGATCGGCCGCGAAGGCCCGACGGTGCAGGTCGGAGCGGGCGTGATGAATCACGCCGGGCGCTGGCTGTCTCCGCGTTGCGGGCTGGACGCGCATGATCTGATGGTCGCAGGGGCCGCCGCAGGCATCGCCGCCGCCTTCAACACACCGCTGGGAGGAGTGATCTTTGCGATTGAACAGCTCTCGCGCCGGCGCTCCATGTCGCACAGCGCACTGGTGATTTCGTGCATCGTGCTGTCGGGGCTGGTGGCGGTGACCTTCTTCGGCAACGAGAGCTACTTCGGCCGTCTCCGGGTTCAAGAATTGACCCTGGATCTGGTGGGCCCGGGTCTGGCCGTGGCACTGGCGTGTGGACTGGCCGGTGGCTTGTTTGCACGGTTGCTGGTGCTGTCGGTCCAAGGCCTGCCGGATCGATTCAGCACTTGGCGCCGGAAGTACCCGGTGCGCTTTGCCGCCGGTTGCGGAGGGGGCGTCGCACTGATCGGCCTGAGCACCGGCCAACTGACCGCGGGCGCCGGCTATGAGCCGACCCGGGCGCTGCTGGAAGGACATGCCGAGTTGCCAGGGGTCTATCCCCTGCTGAAATTCTGCGCGACCTGGCTGTCGGCCTGGAGCGGGGCTCCGGCCGGCACGTTCGCCCCATCGCTGGCGATCGGCGCAGGCATCGGAGGCGACATCGCGCGCCTGTCCGGACTGAGCCGAGACGCGTCGATTCCCCTGATCGCCATGGGCATGGTCAGCTTTCTGGCCGCCACCACGCGAGGCCCCATCACGGCCTTCATCATCGTGATGGAAATGGTCGCGGGTCAGGCCATGGTGCTCAGCCTGATGGCCTGCGCGATGGTCTCCACCGGGGTCGCGCGGCTGGTCTCTCCGCCCATGTACGAAAGCCTCGCGGAATGGCTGGCACGGCCAGCCACCCGATCCTCGGCGTGAGCCGCATCCCTCTGCCCCGATCGTCTCATTCAGGCACTCAGAACAGTCCAGGCACAAAGCGTTTGCTGCGCCGCATGTAGTCGGCGTACTCGTCGCCGAAGTGGGCCAGGCATTCGATTTCGTCACACCGGGCCGTGAGCCACAGGCACAGCGAGGCCAAGGCCACCAGCACGACCGTCAGGCCACTCATGTGCTTGAGAAACGCCCCCCACGCCAGATAGAGCAAGGCGGCATACATGGGGTGCCGGATCCACCGGTACACCCCGGCGGTGACCACGCGCGACGTGCGCTCGAACGAGAACAGTTCCGCATCGCTGCGCTCGGCGCTCGGCTGGCCGACCCGACGCAGCAACCGCACCGCATGCACCGCGAGGAACGGCGACACGAACAGCAAGAACCACGACAGCAGTTGCCGGGGCGACAAGGCGTCCTCGGTCCAGTGTGGGAAGTTCAGCAGCACCAGCGCCAGGATGCACTCCCAGGCAAAAAAGCGATAGAACCCATGCGAGCGCGGACGGCGCAGCGCGTGACGCGACACCCAGAACAAACCGGCGGAGCCCAGAAGGAACAGCAGTCCACGCAGGCCCGAAGTGGCAAAAGCTTCCATGAGCCCCAGTGTAGAGGGCCCTTCGACACGGCCCGATCGTCGGGCGATGCTAAGCTGATCTGCCACGCGCCCCCGAGCGCCCCTGGACACCCCGGAGACCTTCATGCCCGCCCTGCTGCCCGACGTCGATCCCGACGGCCTGCTCGAATACTCGGTCGTGTACACCGACCGCGCCCTCAACCACATGTCGGCCCGCTTCCAGGGCGTGATGCGCGACATCTCCGCCACGCTCAAGTCGGTCTACCAGGCCCAAGCCGCGGTGGTCGTGCCCGGCAGCGGCACCTTCGGCATGGAGGCCGTGGCCCGCCAGTTCGCCACTGGGCGCAAATGCCTGGTGATCCGCAACGGCTGGTTCAGCTTCCGCTGGTCGCAGATTTTCGACATGGGCGGCATTCCGTCGTCATGCACCGTGCTCAAGGCCCGCCCGGTGTCCGATGGTCCCCAGGCCGCCTTCGCGCCCGCCCCGATCGAAGAGGTCGTGGCCACCATCGCGACGGAAAAACCCGATCTGGTCTTGGCCCCTCACGTCGAGACGGCCTCTGGAATGATCCTGCCCGACGACTACCTGCGGGCCGTCGCCGATGCCGTGCATGCGGTGGGCGGGATGTTCGTGCTGGACTGCATCGCCTCGGGAGCCATGTGGGTGGACATGAAGGCCACCGGTGTCGACGTGCTGATCAGCGCTCCGCAGAAGGGATGGACCGGCTCGCCCGGCTGCGCCTTTGTCCTGCTGGGTGAACAGGCCCGCGCGCGCATCGACACGACCACCAGCACCAGTTTTGCCTGCGACCTGAAGAAGTGGCTGCAGATCATGGAAGCCTATGAAAACGGCGGCCATGCCTACCACACCACCCTGCCAACCGATGCCCTGGCCCGCACCCGCGACGTGATGCTGGAAACCCAGGCCTACGGCTTCGAGAAGGTTCGCGCTGAGCAGATCACACTGGGCACCGCCGTGCGGGCCCTGATGGCCCGGCTGGGCCATCCCAGTGTGGCGGCGCCCGGATTCGAGGCGCCCGGCGTGGTGGTGTGCCACACCCAAGACCCGGGACTGGCCACCGGCAAGAAGACGTTGGCTCTGGGCCTGCAGACCGCCGCCGGGGTGCCGCTGCAATGCGACGAGCCGGCCGGTTTCCAGACCTTCCGCCTGGGTCTGTTCGGCCTGGACAAGTGGCACCACGTGGACCGCACCGTGGCCGCGCTCGAGGATGCCTTTGCCCGTCTGGACTGAGCCCCGGTCGCACCGATGACGGCCCCGGTGTCCCGATCTCCGCACACGCGCGACATCCCGGTCCTGCATGCCGGCAGCCGTGACGTCGAGAAGGACACCATCGGCATCTCCCTGGTCCATCAGGCTTTGCATGAAGCCCGAAAACGTGGCCTGGATGCGCAGGCGATGCTCGACCAGGCCGGCATCGACGCCTCGCTGCTGGCCTCCGAGCGCTCCCGCGTGTCCGCACCTGCCTACGCCCGCCTGTGGACGGCACTGGCCGACCACATGGACGACGAGTACTTCGGCATGGACCGCCACCCGCTGCGACGAGGCGCCTTCCGGCTGATGACCCACGCCTGCGTGGGCAGCGAACACTTGGGCCAGGCCCTGCAGCGCATGACCCGGTTCCTGCGGCTGGCCCTGGATGAGGTGGAACTCCGCCTGGTCGACGACGACACCCGGGTCTGGATCGAAGTGCACGGCACCTCGCGGCACGCCCCGAACGAGGCCCCGACCCCGCCACGTCGCGCCTTCGCCGATGCCGCCCTGTTCATCCTGATCCACGGCCTGTCGTGCTGGCTGGTGGGTCGCCGCCTGCCCGTGCTCGCCCTGCACTTCGGGGCCCCGGCCCCCGACCCGGGCTCGTCGGAAGACGCCGACTACCGCACGCGCTTTTGCGAACATGTGCTGTTCGACCAGCCGCTCACCCGCCTGGCCCTGGGGGCCGAGTGCCTGGACCTGCGCTGCGTGCAAACGCCCGCCTCCGTGCCCGAGTTCATGCGGGCCGCCCCGGCCAACCTCGTCGTGCGTTTTCGCAACGAGGACAGCCTGGTGGCACGGGTGCGCCGGCGACTGCGTGCCCTGGACCCGCCGAACTGGCCGGACCTGGACACGTTGGCCCACGCCCTGCACCTGTCCCCGGCGACGGTCCAGCGCCACCTGAAAGCAGAAGGCCACAGCTACCAGGCCCTCAAGGACGCACTGCGATGCGACCTCGCCATCGAATTGCTGGAATCCGGTGATCACTCCGTGGCCCAGGTGGGCGAAGCCCTCGGCTTCATGGAGACCAGCGCGTTCTACCGTGCCTTCAAGAAGTGGACCGGCGTGAACCCCGGCGCCTACCGCCAACGCACCCGTCCCTGAACGCCGACACGCCGCCCCGGGTCCGCCCGGATGGCGAAACACCTCCGCCATCCTGACGCTGGAGGGCATGGCGCCCCCATCGGACGCCCCCTACCCTCTAGGCCACAGACTTCACCTTCGGGGAGCGGACATGCAGGTACAGGATCGCGTTTTCATCGTCACGGGCGCGGCCTCCGGGCTGGGAGCGGCCACCGCCCAGCGGCTGGCCCAGGCGGGCGGGCGCGTGGTGCTGGCCGACCTCAACGAAGCAGCGGGCCGGGCCCACGCCGACGCGCTGGGCGAGCGCACACGCTTCGTGCGCACCGACGTGGCCGACGAGGCCAGTGCACGCGCCTGCCTCACCTTGGCCCTTGAACATTTCGGAGCCGTACACGGACTGGTCAACTGCGCCGGCATCTGCCCAGCCGAAAAGGTCGTGGGCCGCGACGGCGTGCACCGGCTGGAAACGTTCACCCGCGTGCTCCAGATCAACCTGATCGGCACCTTCAACATGCTGCGGCTGGCCGCTGGCGCCATGTCCCGCAACGATCCGGACGCCCAAGGCGAACGCGGCGTGATCATCAACACCGCTTCGGTGGCGGCTTATGACGGGCAGATGGGACAAGCCGCCTACTCGGCCTCCAAGGGCGGTGTCGTCGGCATGACCCTGCCCATCGCCCGCGACCTGGCCCGCAACGGCATCCGCGTGATGGCGATCGCTCCCGGCATCATGGAAACCCCGATGGTGGCCGCCATGCCCGCCGAGGTCCAGGCTTCGCTGGGGGCCATGGTGCCCTTTCCCTCCCGACTGGGGCGCGCCACCGAATATGCCCAGCTCGTGCAGTCCATCGTCGAGAACCCCTACCTCAACGGCGAGGTGATCCGCCTCGACGGCGCCGTTCGCATGGCGGCCAAGTGACACCTCCCTCCAGATTCAACCCCTTCCTGCCATGACCCGATCTTCCGACCCCATCGTCATCGTCAGCGCTGCCCGAACGCCCATGGGGGGGTTCCAGGGGGAGCTCGCCTCGCTGTGCGCCCCCGCCCTGGGAGCGACCGCCATCCGTGCGGCGGTCGAACGCGCCGGGGTGCCAGTCGACGCCGTGGACGAAGTGTTCATGGGCAACGTGCTCGCGGCCGGGCTGGGGCAGGCCCCCGCCCGGCAGGCCGCACTCCAGGCCGGGCTGTCGCAGGCCACCGGCTGCACCACCATCAGCAAGGTGTGTGGCTCGGGCATGAAATCGGTCATGCTGGCGCACGACCTGCTGAAGGCGGGCTCCGCCTCGGTGATGGTGGCCGGCGGCATGGAGTCGATGAGCAACGCCCCCTACCTCCTGCCCAAGGCCCGATCCGGTCAGCGCCTGGGCCACGGGCAAATGCTCGACCACATGTTTCTCGACGGGCTGGAAGACGCCTACTCCCCGGAGTCGCGCGGTCGCCTGATGGGCACTTTTGCAGAAGACTGTGCCGCCCGATACGCCTTCACGCGCGAAGCCCAGGACGCCTACGCGACGGCATCGACCCTCCGCGCGCAGCAGGCCCTCCGCGAAGACCGTTTCCGGTGGGAGATCGCCCCCGTGACGGTGACCGGCCGGGGCGGCGATACCCAGATCCTGCAGGATGAATCGCCGCTGAAAGCCCAGCTCGACAAGATCAGCAAGCTCAAGCCGGCCTTTTCCAAGACTGGCACGGTGACCGCCGCCAATTCAAGCTCCATTTCCGACGGAGCGGCCGCACTCGTGTTGATGCGCCGCTCCACCGCCGAGGCCCGCAGCCTTGACCCCGTGGCCGTCATCCACGCCCACGGCAGCCACGCGCAGGAACCGGCCTGGTTCACCACCGCGCCGGTCGGGGCCATGCGCCAGGTGCTCGACCGCAGCGGCTGGTCCACCTCGGATGTGGACCTCTGGGAAATCAACGAAGCCTTTGCGGTCGTCACGATGGCGGCCATGAAGGAGCTGGACCTGCCGCACGAAAAAGTGAACGTGCATGGCGGGGCTTGTGCACTGGGTCATCCCATCGGAGCGTCTGGCGCCCGCATCCTGGTCACATTGCTGGGGGCCTTGCGCCACCATGGCCTGAAGCGAGGCGTCGCCAGCCTGTGCATCGGGGGAGGAGAAGCCACCGCCATCGCGCTGGAGTGCCTCTGACCCTGGAGCCCCGCCCGAAGCCGGAGAAGCCACCATGATGCTGACCCCAGAACAGACCCAGATCCGCGACGCCATCCGCACCTACGCGCAGGAACGCATCGCCCCGCTGGCCGCCCAGTGGGACCGGGATCACACCTTTCCCGCCCAGGTCCTGAAGGAGTTGGGTGAGCTGGGGGCCATGGGCATGACCGTCCCAGAGGCATGGGGCGGCGCCGGATTGGACACGCTGACCCTGGCACTGGCGCTGGAGGAGATCGCCGCCGCCGACGGCGCCACCTCCACCATCGTCAGTGTGCAGAACTCGCTGGCCTGTGGCATCACCCTGAAATACGGCACCGACGCGCAGAAAACGGCTTGGCTGCCCCGGCTGGCCACCGGCCAGGCCCTGGGCTGCTTCTGCCTGACCGAACCGCATGTGGGATCGGACGCCTCGGCCATCCGCACCCGGGCCGAGCGCGACGGCGACCACTGGATACTCAACGGGGTCAAGCAGTTCATCACCACGGGCCAGCACGCCGACGTGGCCATCGTGCTGGCGGTCACCGACAAGTCGGCCGGCAAAAAAGGCATCTCGTGCTTTCTCGTGCCCACGGGCACCCCCGGCTACGTCGTGGCGCGCCTGGAACACAAGCTCGGCCAGCACGCCAGCGACACCGCCCAGATCCTGTTCGAGAACTGCCGGATCCCGCACGACGCCCTCATGGGCACCGAAGGTGAAGGCTACAAGATCGCCCTGTCCCAACTGGAAGCCGGCCGCATCGGCATCGCCGCGCAGAGCGTGGGCATGGCCCGTGCAGCACTGGAAGCCGCCATCCGCTACGCCAAGGAACGCGAGACCTTCGGCAAACCCATCATCGAGCACCAAGCGGTCCAGTTCCGACTGGCCGACATGGCCACCCGCGTGGACGCGGCACGCCTGCTGGTCTGGCGCGCCGCCCAGCTGCGCGACGCCGGCCTGCCGTGCCTGACCGAAGCCTCGATGGCCAAGCTCTTCGCCTCGGAAATCGCCGAGCAGGTGGCTTCGGATGCCATTCAGATCCACGGTGGTTACGGATACGTCAGCGACTTCCCCGTGGAGCGCATCTATCGGGACGTGCGCGTGTGCCAGATCTATGAGGGCGCCAGCGACATCCAACGACTGGTGATCGGGCGGGCCCTGGCCAGCTGAGCGCCCCCGGTTCGAGGGCCTCATCAGTTCCAATGCATGGAACCGTGCAGTATTCACGGACACAGCCCCTCGGCCAAAGTGTGAATTTCGTCCATCGGGACCCAAAATGCCGACTCCGGCCGCCGCGGACACACCTGTACGGACAGCGGCCTCCCACACAAGAATCACTCAGTGCACCAGGGCCTGATCTCTGGTCTGGACGGCATGTCGTTGCAGTACCCAGGGCGCTTGCCCACGTCACCGCTGCACCTGGACACGGAACGGGGTCAGGCGGTGTTTCGCACACGGTCGGTGGCTGTGGCGGCCCTGATGTGCGTGACGCTGTATGCGGCCGGCGTCGTCACACGGAGCCCCTTCGTCCTCGGCGTGCTGGCTTACCTCGGCATCGCCTTGGGATGGCAGTGCTGGGTGAAACGCGCCCCGGTGGCGCCCGCTGGGCGCCACCATGCAGCCCTTGGCCTGGATCAGTTGGTGATCGCTCTGCTGGTCTGGCTGGGGGGACTCGAGTGTGTGATCTTTCTGTGGAGCGGGCCCCTGGCCAGCATCGGCCACGGCGTGCGCTTCGGGCAGCGCGCAGGGGTGCTCAGCGCCAGCGTCGGGGGATTGGCCATGGCCGTGGCCACGCTGGCTTCCCCAAAGTGGCGCGCGATGCCTTACCTGGCCTCGGGCATCGTGCTGATGGCCGTGGTGATGCCCATCTACGTGGTGCTGCTGGTGCGCTACATCTCCCAGGCCCGGGACGGCGCGGAAGCCCGGGCCCTCGAACTGGAACGCCAGTCCCGCCTCGACCCCCTCACCGGGCTGCTCAACCGCTTCGGACTGCACGCCGTGATGAACGAGCTGCACCTGCACGATCCCCAGCACCCCGTGGCCCTGGCCTTCGTGGATCTGGACGGCTTCAAGGCGGTCAACGATGAACTGGGGCACGCCGCCGGGGACCTGGTGCTGTGCGAGGTCGCGGATCGCATGCGGGCGGCGGTGGGGACGGAAGGCCATGTCATCCGCCTGGGCGGCGACGAGTTCGCCGTTCTGCACACCGGGCCTCAGGACCGCTTCACCCTCGAACGGCTGGGCGAACGCCTGTGCCAGGCCGTGCGGCGCGTGCATCCCCGTCAACGCCCGGACCTGCAGGTCCAGGCCAGCATCGGCATCTGCAGCGGAAAAGCCTCGGACCCACTCGATGCCCTGCTCCGGCAGGCCGATGCGCTCATGTACCAAAGCAAGCGGCGGGGTCCGGACGGATACCTCTGGGGGTCAGCGGACCCGGAAACGCACGAGACGGGAGCGCTGCGGGCGGTGGCTTGAACGCCTGCGCCGCAGCGGCAGCCCCAGACGTCGCCGGACGTCGACTCAGTGCCCCCGCCCCAGATACGCCTCGATCACCTTCGGATCGCGCTGCAACTCGGGCGCCGGCCCTTCCAGCGTCGTCTCTCCCAGCTCCAGCACATAGGCGTAGTCCGACACCTGCAGCGCCGCGCGCGAGTTCTGCTCGATCAGCAACGTGGCCACACCCGTCTCCCGCAAGCGGGAGATGACGCGGAACACCTCGGTCATGATCAGCGGCGCCAACCCCAGCGAAGGCTCGTCAAGCATCAGCACCTTGGGCCGGCTCATCAGCGCCCGGCCGATGACCAGCATCTGGCGCTCTCCGCCCGACAGGGTGCCGGCCAACTGCTTGCGCCGCTCCTTCAGCCGGGGAAAGGTGGTGTAGATCGCCTCCATGCGCTCGTTGCGGTCGTGCGCGCCAAAGCGGCGGTAGAGGTAGCCGCCGAGGATCAGGTTGTCCTCGATGGTCATGGAGCTGAACAGCTCGCGCGACTCGGGCACCAGGGCCAGGCCGCGCACCACCCTGCGTTCCACGGGCAAATCACTGACGTCGTCGCCTTCGTAGCGGATCTCGCCACGCACGCGCGCACTGCCGGGCAGGTTGCCCATCAACGCATTGAGCAGGCTGGACTTTCCCGCACCGTTGGGCCCGATCACGCTGACGATCTGCCCCGGCCGCACCGCGATGCTGGCGTTGATGAGCGCCTGGACCTGGCCGTACTGCACGCACAGGTCGCGGGTAGACAGGATGGGTTCGGCGACGGCCACGGCCGGAGTCGTCTCGGTGGGGTTGTTCATGTCGATCGCGTTCATGCCAGCTCCACTCCGCCCAGGTAGGCCCGCAGCACCTCGGGGTCGTCGCGCACCTCGGCAGGTGTGCCGTGGGCGATGCGGGTGCCGAATTCCATGACCACCAGGCGGTCGGTCAGGTTCATCAGGAAGTCCATGTCGTGCTCGACGATGAGCACCGCCATGCCTTCCTGCCGCAACTGGTCGAGCAGCGCGGCCAGGGCCTGCTTTTCCTTCAGGCGCAGGCCGGCGGCCGGCTCGTCAAGCAGCAGCACGCTGGGGTCGGTGCACAGCGCGCGGGCGATCTCCAGGATGCGCTGCTGGCCCAGGGCCAGGCTGCCGGCCGGCTGGTCCGTCAGGTCGCCCAGACCCACGCGGCGCAGTTGGGTGGCGGCCAGATGCAGCAGCCGCGCCTCCTCGGCCCGGTTGGTGCGCAGCGCGGCGCTGAGGATGCCGGTGTGCCCGCGCAGGTAGGCGCCGATGGCCACGTTCTCCAGCACCGTCATCTCGGGCATGAGCTTGACGTGCTGGAAGGTGCGCGCCACGCCGCGCCGCACGATCTCACGCGAGGGACGCGAATCCACACGCTCGCCCAGAAAGCGGATCTCGCCCGAAGTCACCGGCAGCACGCCCGTGATGAGGTTGAACATGGTCGACTTGCCCGCGCCGTTGGGGCCGATCAGGCCGACGATCTCACCCGCGTGCACGTCGAACACCATGTCGTTGACGGCCACCAGCCCGCCGAACTGCTTGCGCGCTCGGCGCACTTCGAGCACCACCTTGCCGCGCTCGGGCATGGGACGCCGGGGCATGTCGGCAAAACCCTGCGGCTCGGCCACCGGGGCACGCGACACCGTCGGGTGCGGCACCCCACGCCGCCACAGCGCCTGCACCCAAGGCCACAGGCCATGGCTGGCGCCCTGCAGCACCAGGATGATGATCAGCCCGAAAGCCACCACCTCGAAGTTGCCGGTGGAGCCGATCAGCTTGGGCAACCAGTCCTGCAGCTCGCCTTTGAGCACAGTCAGCAGGCCGGCGCCCAGGATGGCGCCCCAGACGTGCGCCGCACCGCCGATCACCGTCATGAACAGGTACTCGATGCCGGCGTTCAGACCGAAGGGCGTGGCGTTGATGGAGCGCTGCAAGTGCGCGTAAAGCCACCCGCCCACGCTGGCCATGCAGGCCGCGATCACGAAGGCCACCAGCTTGTAGCGCGCGGTGTTGGCGCCCATGGCCTCGGCCATGACCACCCCGCCGTGCAGTGCACGGATGGTGCGGCCGGGGCGCGAATCCAGCACGTTGCGCGTCACCACCACGCAGGCCAGCACGCACAGCCAGATCAGGCCGAACAGCTTGGCCGGCGCATCCAGCGCCCAGGGTCCGACGGCGATGGGCGGAATGCCCACCAGCCCGTCGTACTTGCCCAGGAACTCCACCGTGCCGAACAGGTAGTACAGCGACAGCCCCCAGGCGATGGTGGCCAGCGGCAGGAAGTGGCCCGACAGCCGCACGGTCAACGAGCCGATGGCGGCCGCAGCCGTGGCCGACAAGGCCGTGCCGGCGATCAACCCCATCCAGGGCGACCAGCCGTGCGCCGTGCACAGCACCGCCGTCGTGTAGGCGCCCAGGCCGACAAATGCGGCCTGGCCGAAGGAGGTCAGCCCCGCCACGCCCGTCAGCAGCACCAGCCCGATGGCCACCACCGCCGACACGCCGATGTAGCAGCCCAGCGTGTACCAGAACGGCGGCACGGGCAGCAGCGGCAGCACCGCCATCAAGGCAAAGAAGATCACGGCCGGGCCGTGTCCCGAAAGGCGCAAGTTCATTCTTCCTCCACGTGGCGGGTGGTCAGGGAGCGCCAGAACAGCACCGGGATGATCAGCGTGAAGACAATGACCTCCTTGTAGGCGCTGGCCCAGAACGACCCGTAGCTTTCGATCAGGCCGACCAGCACGGCGCCGGCCGCGGCCAGCGGATAGCTCGCCAGCGCACCGACGATGGCGGCCACGAAACCCTTCAGGCAGATGAGGAACCCGGTGTCGTACTGCACCGTGGTCAGCGGCCCCATCAGCACGCCAGCCAGCACCGCCAGCAGGCTCGCCAGCGTGAAGGCCAGCTTGCCGGCCGACTCGGGCGCGATGCCCACGAGCCGCGCCCCGGCCCGGTTGACCGCCGTGGCGCGCAGCGCCTTGCCGGTGACGGTGTGCGTGAAGAACAGGTACAGCGCCCCGATCAACGCAGCCGACACGCCCACGACCAGCAGGCTCTGCCCCGAGAGCAGCACCGGCCCGGCATTCCACGACGCGCTGGTCAGTGTGTCGGTGCGCGCGCCTTCCGGCCCGAAGGCCAGCAGGCCCAGACCCATCAGCACAAAGTGCACGCCGACCGAGATGATCAGCAGCACCAGCACCGAGGCGTGCATCACCGGCTGGAACACCAGGCGGTAGATCATCGTGCCCATGGGCACGACCAGCGCCAGCGTCATCAGCAGTTGCAGGAACAGGCCTGCCTCGTTGAAGCGGAACAGCTTGAGCAGGCCCAGCAATCCCAGCGGCAGCACCACGTTCACCGCCAGGCTGAAGGCCATCAGGTGCACCGAGGTCGAACGGCCCTTGCGGGCCCGCCACAGCGCCAACACCACTTCCAGCGTGAAGGCGCAAGCGCCCAGGCCAACCAGCAGCCAGATGGTGGCCGGCACCTGGCCAGCCTGCAGCGCAGCCAGCGTCAGTGCCCCGAAGGCCACCAGCTCGCCCTGGGCGACGAAGATCACCCGGGTGACCGAAAACAGCAGCACCAGCGCCATCGCCAGCAGTGCGTAGACCGCGCCGTTGGTGATGCCGTCCTGGGCCAGGATCGCGGCAATGGAAAAGTCCATGTCAGCCTCCGCAGCGTTTGAGGGAACGAAGGAACGACATTCAGCCCCCCTGCGCCGGACGGATGACAAAGGCGTCGCTGAGGAAGTTCGCCGGATCCAGGCCGCCGCGCTCGGTGAAGTCGCGGCGCGCGGCCTCGATCATCAGCGGGTTGCCGCAGGCGTAGACCTCGTGCCGGGTCAGGTCCGGCAGGTCGGCCAGCACGGCCTCGTGGACCAGGCCCAGACGGGTGGATCCAACGGCACCCACGCCGGTTGCCGCGGAAGCAGGCGCACCCGCATCGGCGTTGACGGCGACATCGGCAACCGCTCCGGGGTCGGACAACACCGGCACCAGACGAATACCAGGATGTTCAGCCTCCCACTGCGCCACCGACGGCACGGCGTAGAGGTCCTGCAGACGGCGGCCGCCCCAATACAGCACGGCGCCCCGGTCGGCCAGTTCCTTGGCGTGCACCTTCAGCATCGAGGCGATGGGCGCATAGCCGGTGCCGGACGCCAGCAGCACGACCGGTGCCGTGCCCGAGCGCAGCGCGAAGCTGCCAAACGGCCCTTCGATGCGCAGCAGATCGCGAGCCTTGAGCTTGTCGTAGGCGTGCGGCGAGAAGCGTCCGCCCTCCATGCGGCGGACGTGCCACTCGATCGTGCCGTCGGCGTCGGGCGCGTTGGCCATCGAGTAGCTGCGGCGGGTGCCGTCACGCAGCACCACGTCGGCATACTGGCCGGGGCGGAAGCTCCAGCCCGAGGTGGACGGCACCTGCAGGCGCACCACGGTCACGTCGGCGCTGGGGCGCTGCACGTCGGTCACACGGGCACCGGCCTGGATGATGCGCTGGCCCGGCTCGGCCGGAACGGTCGGCGCATCCAGCACCAGGTCCGAGGTTGGACGGGCCTGGCAAGCCAGGCATTGGCCCGGTGCGGTCTCCGCCACGGCGGTGGCCTCGGGGCTGGCCGCCGCGTGGCTGACCGCGCCCGACACCACCGGCAGCCGGCAGGCGCCGCAGGTGCCCGAGCGGCACTGGTGCGGCAGCCAGTAGCCGGCGGCCATGGCAGCATCCAGCACCGTCTGGTTCGGAGCGCAGGAAAAGCACCCGCCCGCCGGATCGAGTCGAACTTGGAACGAGGTTTCGCTCATGACAACCCCGGCCTCAGCCGGCCTCGCTCATGGTGGGAATGGCGTGCAGGCGCTCGTGCTCGACCGCCTTGAGCAGGTCCAGCGCGACGTCGACGATCATGTCTTCCTGACCGCCGACCATGCGGCGCTTGCCCAGCTCGACCAGGATGTCCACGGTCTTGAGTCCGTACTTGGCCGCCGCCACCTCGCTGTGGCGCAGGAAGCTGGAGTACACGCCGGCATAGCCCAGCGCCAGCGTCTCGCGGTCCACGCGCACGGGGCGGTCCTGCAGCGGGCGCACGATGTCGTCGGCCGCGTCCATCAGCTTGTAGAGGTCGCAGCCGTGGTTCCAGCCCAGGCGCGCGGCGGCGGCGATGAAGACCTCCAGCGGCGCGTTGCCGGCACCTGCGCCCATGCCGGCCAGGCTGGCGTCGATGCGGTCGCAGCCCTCTTCCACCGCGACGATGGAGTTGGCCACGCCCAGGCTCAGGTTGTGGTGGGCGTGGATGCCGGTGGTCGTCTCCGGCTTGAGCGTGTCCTTGAAGGCGCGGAAGCGGTCGCGCACGTCGTTCATCGACAGCGCGCCACCGGAGTCGACCACGTAGCAGCAGGTGGCGCCGTAACTCTCCATCAGCTTGGCCTGCTGGGCCAGGCCCTGCGGCGTCTGCATGTGGCTCATCATCAGGAAGCCCACGGCCTCCATGCCCAGATGGCGGGCGTATTCGATGTGCTGGCGCGAGACGTCGGCCTCGGTGCAGTGCGTGGCCACACGCACGATGCGGGCGCCGGCGTCGTAGGCAGCCTTGAGGTCGTGCACGGTGCCGATACCGGGCAGCAGCAGGGTGGCAATCTTGGCGTGCTTGACCACGCTGGCCACGGCCTCGATCCACTCCAGATCGGTGTGGGCACCAAAGCCGTAGTTGAAGCTGGAGCCTTGCAGGCCGTCGCCGTGCGCGACCTCGATGGAATCGACCTTGGCGTCGTCCAGCGCCTTGGCGATCACCTTGGCCTGCTCGACGGAATACTGGTGGCGGATGGCGTGGCTGCCGTCGCGCAGCGTCACGTCCGAGATGTAGAGCTTCTTGGTCATGTTTGCCCCTCGGTCGATGGGTACATCGCCCGATCCCCCAAGGGGATGCGGGCCGGCTTGGGAGCGGCCCGGCGCTCGGCCCGCTCCACGTGAATCAAAGGTGCACGCGTCACACGGCCTCGGCCAGCATCTGCTCGGCCATGCGCTCGGCGGTCTTGAGGGCGGCGCTGGTCATGATGTCCAGGTTGCCGGCGTAGGCAGGCAGGTAGTGGGCGGCGCCTTCCACCTCCAGGAAGACCGAGGTCTTCAGACCGTGCATGCGCGGGCCAACGCCGGGGATGTTCACGCCCCGCTCGGCCGGGATGACGTCGAACTGCACGCGCTGCTTGAGGCGGTAGCCCGGCACGTAGGACTGCACGGCGGCGACCATCTCGTTGACTGAGGCTTCGACCGCCTCGGGGTCCGCCATCTCGCTCAGGCAGTAGACCGTGTCGCGCATGATCAGCGGCGGCTCGGCCGGGTTCAGCACGATGATGGCCTTGCCCTTCTTGGCCCCACCGATGACCTCGATGGCCTTGGACGTGGTCTCGGTGAACTCGTCGATGTTGGCGCGCGTGCCGGGGCCGGCGCTCTTGCTGGAGATGCTGGCGATGATCTCGCCGTAGTGCACCTTGGCCACGCGGTTCACGGCCGCCACCATCGGGATCGTGGCCTGGCCGCCGCAGGTGACCATGTTGACGTTGGTCGCGCCCAGGTGCGCCTCGCCGTTGACCACCGGGATGCAGTAGGGACCGATGGCCGCCGGCGTCAGGTCGATCATGCGGATGCCCGGCTTGAGCGTGCGCAGGAAGGCGTCGTTCTTGACGTGTGCGCCGGCCGAGGTGGCGTCGAACACGAAATCGATGTCAGCGAACACCGGCAGGCGGGTCAGGCCCTCGATGCCTTCGTGCGTGGTGGCCACGCCCAGGCGAGCAGCGCGCGCCAGGCCGTCGGAGGCGGCGTCGATGCCCACCATCGCCCCCATCTCCAAGTGGCGCCCGTGGCGCAGGATCTTGATCATCAGATCGGTGCCGATGTTGCCGGAGCCGACGATGGCGACTTTGAGTTTTGTGGTCATGACAGCCTCGAAGGCGAATGAAAGGGACGACCGCCCCCGTCCGCGCCCTCCCGGCGCGGAAAAAAGCCCCGCGGCGGCCAGCGCCGCGGGCAACAGGGACACACGGAATCGAGTGCGGGAGCGGGCCGCTACTTGCTGAAGATCACCCGCTCGGGCTGGGACGCGGTGTGCAGCACCATCACGTCCTCCTTGCGGCGGGCCAGCACGGCACGCTGGTTGAGGTAGCCCTTGTCGGTGATCTCACCCGCGTCGAGGTTGGGCGGCTCGTCCAGCAGCATCGCCCGGGTGGGCGCCTGCGAAGCCCCGCCGCCGCCTTCATTGCGCAGCTTGCGCAGGCCGTCGCGGATGTGGGCGTGCAGCTGCTCGGTCGGCACGTCCTTGGCGCCCGGGCTCGGGAAGATCAGCACGCCCACCTCGTCGCGGTCGTGGCCGGTGATGACCACGTCCTGCGCGTAGGGCGCCAGCGCCGTCACCACCTTGACGCGCAAAGTGCCCACCGACACCCAGGTGCCGGTGGTGAGCTTGAAGTCCTCCGCCACGCGGCCGTTGAAGGCGATGCCCTTCTCCGGCTGCTCCGGATCCACCAGCAGACCGGCATCGCCGATCATGTAGTAGCCGTCCTCGTCGAAGACCTCGGCGGTCTTCTCCGGGTTGTTGAGGTAGCCGCCGAAGACCTGCGGGCCCTTGACGCGCATCTCCAGCTTGTCGCCGTTGGGCAGGAACTTGATCGACGTGCCCGCCACCGGCAGCCCGATGCAGCCAGGGCCCTGGAGCTTCCAGTGCACGATGGTCAGCAGCGGCGAGGATTCGGTGGCCCCCCAGGCGGAGGTGAACCACACGTCCTCGCCCATGACCTGCTGGGCCGAACGCTCCAGGCGGTCCCAGGTGGACTGGGGCAGCGCGGCGGCGGCGTAGAACACCGCCCGCAGCCGGCCGAAGAAGTCGCGGGCGAAGGACTCGTCCTGCTCCAGGAAGGCCGTGAGCGCATCAAAGCCGCGCGGCACGTTGAAGTACAGGTTGGGCTGCACCTCGCGCAGGTTGCGCACCGACTTCTCCATCAGGCCGGGGACCGGGCGGCCCTCGTCGATGTAGAAGCTGCCGCCGTTGGCCAGCACCATGTTGAAGGTGTAGTTGGCCCCGAAGGTGTGGCTCCACGGCAGCCAGTCCACGATCACCGGGCGCAGGTTCTTCAGGAAGGGCCAGGCCATCTGCACCTGCTTCTGGTTGGCGCAGAGCATGCGGTGCGTGTTGATGGCGATCTTGGGTCGCCCGGTCGAACCCGAGGTCAGCAGGTACTTGGCGTGCGTGTCCGGCGTGAGGGTGGCAAAAGCCTCCATCACCGCGGGCGTCTCGCGGGTGCGCTGCAGCTCGGCAAACGTCATGCTGCCGTCCACCTGATAGGCGTTGTGGCTGAGCACGATGGGGCAGCCCGGCGCCGAGGCGCGAATGGCGGCGGCATACACCGCGCCATCCCCGGCGTAGACGACGCCCGGCGAGAGCTCCTTCAGGATGGTCGACACCTTGGTGTAGTCCTTGGCCAGGCGCGAGTAGGCACTCGACACCGTGGCAAAGGGCCGCCCGATGTGCAGCGTGGCCAGCATCAGCAGCGCCTGGTCCAGGCTGTTGTCGGACAGGCACACCACCGGCTGGGTCGGCCCCAGTCCCAGGTTCAGCAGGCCCTGGGCGATCCGCCCCACCCGCTCGCGCACCTCGGCGTAGGTCAGCTTGACCCAGTCGCCGTCGGTGTCGCGCTCGGCCAGGAAGAGCTGGTTGGGCGTGCGCTCGGCCCACTGCTCCAGCCAGTCGCCGATACAACG
Source organism: uncultured Sphaerotilus sp. (assembly GCA_964470355.1). Lineage (GTDB taxonomy): Bacteria > Pseudomonadota > Gammaproteobacteria > Burkholderiales > Burkholderiaceae_C > Sphaerotilus. The sequence goes on along the minus strand of CAYYCN010000047.1, from coordinate 187 downwards.
CGTCACCTCACCCAGAGGCTCGGAACAGGCGAGGATGAACCCGCCCTTGGAGAGATCGATGCGGGTCACCCGTGGCGGGGCCAGCATCCCGGGACTGTCGAAGAAGCTCATGCCGGCCTCACTTCACAAGCTGCCAGGTGTTTTTCTGAATGCTCAGCAGGACGCGCGAGCGCTGATCGAAGCCGGA
>CAYYCN010000046.1:0-23136 GCA_964470355.1 uncultured Sphaerotilus sp. | reverse complement strand
CCTTCCACTGCCACAAGAGCCACCACACCATGAACGCCATGGGCCACAACGTGCCCAACCTGATCGGCGTGGACCACAGCGGACTGGCCAAGAAGATCACGAAGCTCATCCCCGACTACATGGTGATGGGCGAGCGCGGCATGGCCGACATGGGCGAGATGGAAATGCCCATCCCCGACAACACCGCGCCGATGATGACCGGCCAGGGCCCCTTCGGTGGCGTCGAGATGGGCGGCATGTTCAGCATCCTCAAGGTGCGGCGCAACCAGAAACCCGGGGACTACAGCGATCCGGGCTGGTTCCAGCACCCGAAGGGCACGCGGGCGCACGAGTGGACGGGGCCGGTGCCGGCTCCCACGCGCGCGGCGTCTCCAGCGCCGGCCTCCGCGCCACCAGCCACCGAAGTCCAAGTGCGCAAACCCGGATCGGGCCATGCCCACTGACCCCCCTTTCCGACCTCTTCATGACCCCAGGAGCACCGTCATGACCTCTGACCTCCGCCACCCGTCGACCCCAACCCCCGCGCCGATGCGGGCACTGGACCGCCGCCGCGCCCTGTTCGGCCTGCTCGCGGGGGCTGCCGCCGTCACCCTGGCCGGCACCGCGCGCCGGGCCTGGGCCAAGCCCGCCGTTCAACCCCTGGTGCAGGTCTGGAAAAGCCCCACCTGCGGCTGCTGCAAGGACTGGATCACCCACATGGAAGCCAACGGCTTTCGCACCGAGGTCCACACCAGCGGCAACACCGAAGCCCGCGTGCGTCTGGGCATGCCGCTGAAATACGGCTCCTGCCACACGGCCCTCGTCGACGGCTACGTGCTGGAAGGGCACGTGCCGGCGCGGGAGGTCCATCGCCTGCTGAAGGAACGCCCCGCATCGGTCGTCGGCCTGGCCGTGCCCGCCATGCCGCTGGGCGCCCCCGGCATGGACGGCCCCGAGTACGGCGGCCGCCGCGACCCCTACGACGTGCTGCTCGTCACCCGCGACGGCCTGGCCCGCCCCTACCAAAGCTACCGCTGAAAGCGAGACCCCGCATGAACCGATCCCTGATGACCGCGCTGACCCTGGGCGCCGCCGTGCTCGCCACCCCCCTCTTCCCCTCGACAGCCCTGGCCCACGGCAACGCCCACCCCACGGGTGCCGCCGTGAAGAAGGAGCAGAAGCCCTGGGGCATCGCCGGAGACCGCCGGGCCGTGCGCCGCACGCTCACGATCCGCATGGATGACCAGATGCGCTTCATCCCCGAGCATTTCGAAGTGCGCGAAGGCGACACGCTGCGCCTGATCCTGCCCAACGACGGCGTCAACAAGCACGAGTTCGTGCTCGGCACCCGCGGGGAACTCGCCGCCCACGCCGAGCTGATGAAAAAATTCCCCGACATGGAACACGACGAGCCGTACATGGCGCACGTCGCCCCCGGTGAGCAGGGTGAAATCGTGTGGAACTTCAACCGCCCCGGCGAGTTCCAATTCGCCTGCCTGATCTCGGATCATTACGAGCAGGGCATGGTCGGCTCCCTCAAGGTGCTGCCCCGCACGGCCAAGACCCGTGTCGTCCGCCCGGCCCCCTGACCCGTTGAAGGCTGACCAGGAGAACCCGTTCATGACCCGTTGGAAATCCGTCCTCGCCGCCACCGCCGCCCTGCTGATGGGCGCCCCCGCGCTCGCCCAGAGCACCTACGGCGAGGTGACCAAGGTCGACAAGGCCCAGCAGAAGATCGGCCTCAAGCACGAGGAGATCAAGAACCTCGACATGCCGGCCATGTCCATGGTGTTCCGCGTGAAGGATCCGGCCATGCTGGAAGCCGTCAACGTGGGCGACAAGGTGCGGTTTGACGCCGACAAGGTGAGCGGGCAGTACACCATCGTGCGGATCTCGCCGGCCAAGTGACTTCGCTGAGCCGATAAAAAAGGGCCACCCGAGGGTGGTCCTTGTCTTGAGCACCGACCATCAGGCCGGCACGTTCGATCAGTGGTTCGAAGCCGAAGCCGCACCGTAGCCGGTCTGGGCCCGCACGAACTGGTCGTCGAAGGCTTCCTTTTCCTTGCGGGCGGAGGCACTGCTGTCGAGCAGCGACACCACGATGCACACCAGGAAGGCCACCGGCATCGAGAACAGCGCCGGCTGGTCCCACGGGAAGATGGCCTGCGCATTGCCCAGCACCGTCACCCACACCGACTTCGACAGCACCACCAGCGCCACGGCCAGGAACAGGCCCGTGTAACCGCCGGCCAGCGCGCCGCGCGTGGTCAGGCCCTTCCAGTACATCGACAGGATCAGCACCGGGAAGTTGCTCGATGCCGCGATGCCGAAGGCCAGGCCGACCATGAACGCCACGTTCTGCTTCTCGAACAGGATGCCCAGGGCCACGCCCACCACGCCCAGCGCCAGGGTGGCGAAACGCGACACGCGCATTTCGTCGGCCTCGTTGGCCTGACCCTTCTTGATCACGCGGGCATACAGGTCGTGCGAGATCGCCGAGGCACCGGCCAGCGCCAGCCCCGACACCACCGCCAGGATGGTCGCGAAGGCCACCGCCGCCAGGAAGCCCAGCAGCAGGTTGCCGCCGACCGCCTTGGACAGGTGCATCGCCACCATGTTGGAGCCGCCGATCAGCTTGCCGCCGACCGTGCCGCCCTCGAAGAACTCGGGGTTCTGGCCAACGATCAGGATGGCGCACAGGCCCATCAGGAAGATCACGTTGAAGAAGTAGGCGATGAAGCCCGAGGCGTACAGCACCGACTTGCGCGCTTCCTTGGCGTCCGTCACGGTGAAGAAGCGCATCAGGATGTGCGGCAGACCGGCGGTGCCGAACATCAGGCCCATGGCCAGCGACACGGCAGACACCGGATCGGCCGTCAGCTTGCCCGGGCTCATGATCGCCCAGCCGCTCTTGTGCACAGCCACCGCCTTTTCCAGCAGCGTGGAATAGCTGAAGCCGAACTGCGACATCGCCAGCAACATCACCAGCGTGCCGCCGGCCATCAGCATGCAGGCCTTGATGATCTGCACCCAGGTGGTGGCCAGCATGCCGCCCTTGATGACGTAGACCATCATCAGCGCGCCCACGGCGATCACGGCGATGTTGTAGTCCAGGCCGAACAGCAGCTTGATCAACTGGCCCGCGCCCACCATCTGAGCGATCAGGTAGAAGCACACCACGGTCAGCGAGCCGATCGAGGCCATCGTGCGCACCTTGCCCTGGTCCAGGCGATAGGCGGTGATGTCCGCGAAGGTGAAGCGGCCCAGGTTGCGCAGGCGCTCGGCCATCAAGAACAGGATCAGCGGCCAGCCCACGAAGAAGCTGATCATGTAGATGTAGCCGTCCAGACCCGAGGTGTAGACCATCGCGGTCAGGCCCAGCAGCGTGGCGGCCGACATGTAGTCGCCCGCGATCGCCAGGCCGTTCTGGAAGCCGGTGATGCCGCCGCCCGCCGTGTAGAAATCGGCGGCCGACTTGTTGCGACCCGACGCCCAGGCGGTGATGCCCATGGTCAGCGCCACGAAGATCAGGAACATCACGATGGCGTGGACGTTCAGCGGCTGCTTCTCGGTCTGGCCGTCAATGGCTCCGCCGGCCCAGGCGGCGGTGGTCAGGGCCAAGGCGCCCAGACCGACGAGGGCCGAAGCCCAGCGATGGGAAGTGCGTGCGTGCATCACTTGCGCCCCCCCTTGGTCACGTCCTTCAGGATGGCATCGCGCATGTCGTCAAACTCGCTGTTCGCGCGCTTGACATACAGGGCCGTGAGAATCCAGAACAGCACAAACATGGAAAACATCAAGGTGATGCCCAGCGTGTACATGGAATCCCCGCCCAGGCGCACCGCCATGGCCGACGGATTGAACGCCACCAGCAGCACAAACCCATAGAACAGCACCAGCACGACGATCGACAGCAGCCAGGAATAACTGCTGCGCGTGCGGACCAGTTTCTCGAAGCCGGGGTGGCTTCTTATTTTCTTGTAGACATCGGTTTCAGAACTCATCTTCATCTCCTGGACGCCGCGTGTCACGGCGCACCCTCTTCTCTTGTCAAACGTTCAGACACAGAACGTTTCGATCATAGGAGATGAACCCGATTCCAGTGAGGGTTTACCCGAAGTTATCCACAACCCCGCAGTATTACCTAAGAAAATACCCCCGTGTTGAATATCACAAATCGTCAGGGGTACGTCAGTGGAATATGTTCTGAATACAAACTGACGAAAGGCCTTCGTCAAACTGAATTATCATGCCGCTCGCATTGAGAAACTATGCTGGAACCACATAGATCAATGCCCAGGTCATGACCACGTAACGCAAGCACTTGCCGATGGCCATGTAGAACAGACAGGGCCAGAACGGCAGGCGCAACCAGCCGGCCACAGCGCACAACGGATCCCCCACCACCGGCAGCCAACTCAGCAGGCAGGCCTTGGCCCCCCAGCGCTCCACGATGCGCAGCGCCCGGTGCTCGGGAGAATGGTGGGTGACCCGTTCATAGGCTTTCTCCGCCCCCAACCCCATCCACCAGCTCACCGCCCCGCCCAGGGTGTTGCCGAGCGTGGCCACGCCGATGGCCGGCCAGAGCAACTCGGGGTTGAGGCGAACCAGTCCATACAGCGCCGGCTCGGAACCCAGCGGGAGCAGGGTCGCCGACAAGAACGACACGACGAACAGCGTGCTGAGGCCGAACTTCGGCAGCGCCAGGGCCTGCAACAGGCCGAGCATCCAATCTTCCATGCCCCGATTCTGGGGCAGCGGCGGCTATACTCCTGCCTCCTTTTTCAGCACCCGGGACGTGGCCAATGTCACGCACCCACGCCCCTCGGGGCCCCTCGACCACCCCGCGCACGCCCCCGCCCACCATGCAGATCGGCCCCTACGAACTGCCGAACGCCTTGTTCGTCGCCCCCATGGCCGGGGTGACGGACCGGCCGTTCCGCAGCCTGTGCAAGCGCCTGGGGGCGGGCTATGCGGTCAGCGAGATGGTCACCTCGCGTCCGGATCTGCGCGACAGCCTCAAGACCTCGCGCCGGCTGAACCACGCGGGAGAGACCGCCCCCATCGCGGTCCAGATCGCCGGCACCGACCCCGAGATGCTCTCGGAGGCCGCCCGCTACAACATCGAACGCGGCGCCCAGATCATCGACATCAACATGGGCTGCCCCGCCAAGAAGGTGTGCAACAAGTGGGCAGGCTCCGCCCTGATGCAGGACGAAGCGCTGGCACAGTCCATCGTCGAGGCGGTCGTGAAAGTGGCCCTGCCCCAGGGCGTGCCGGTCACGCTCAAGATGCGCACCGGCTGGAGCCACGACCAGCGCAACGCCGTGCGCATCGCCCGGGGCGCCGAAGCGGCCGGCGTGAGCATGATCACCGTGCACGGCCGCACCCGCGAGCAGGCCTACCAGGGCCACGCCGAATACGACACGATCCGCGAGGTCAAACAGGCCGTGTCGGTGCCGGTGGTGGCCAACGGCGACATCGACAGCCCCGCCAAGGCCCGCGCCGTGCTGCAGGCCACCGGCGCCGACGCGCTGATGATCGGGCGCGCCGCCCAGGGCCGCCCCTGGATCTTTCGCGAGATCGCGCACCACCTGAACACCGGTGAAGAACTCCCGCCCCCCGCGACGCTGCAGGTGCGGGACTGGCTGCTCGAACACCTGGTGGACCACTACAGCCTCTATGGCGAAACCGCTGGCGTGCGCACAGCCCGCAAGCACATCGGCTGGGCGCTCAAGGGCCTGCCGGAGGGCGAGGCCTTTCGCCAGCACATGAACCGCATCGAAGGCACGGCGGCCCAATCCCGCGCCGTGCACGACTTCTTCTCCGAACTGGCCCACCACCATCCCCGGTGGCCGAAAGCCGTCGGCGCCATCCCCGCCGAACCAGAGCGTATCGCTGCATGAGTAGTCAAAGCCCCCTCGAAACCTCCATCCGGGAGAACCTGGACACCTATTTCCGCGACCTGCGCGGCACGGAGCCCCACGCCCTGTACGACATGGTCATCAAGGCCGTGGAACGCCCACTGCTCGACGTCGTCATGACCAAGGCCGAAGGCAACCAGAGCCGTGCAGCCGAATGGCTGGGCATCAACCGCAACACCCTGCGCCGCAAGCTGCTGGAGCACAAGCTGACGGAATGAGCGCCCGCCCGCTCCCGAAAGCCCCGGCCCAGCCACACACCGACGACCCCACCGCATTTCCGCCCAGAGACTTCTGACATGACCCAACTCACCGCCCTGCTCTCGGTTTCCGACAAGACCGGCATCGTCGAATTCGCGCAAAGCCTGCACGGCCACGGCATCCAGCTGCTGTCCACCGGCGGCACCGCCAAGCTGCTGGCCCAGGCTGGCCTGCCCGTCACCGAGGTGAGCGAGATCACCGGCTTCCCCGAGATGCTGGATGGCCGCGTCAAGACCCTGCACCCGCGCGTGCACGGCGGCCTGCTGGCCCGCCGCGACCTGCCCGAGCACATGGCCGCGCTCAAGGAGCACGGCATCGGCACGATCGACCTGCTGATCATCAACCTCTACCCCTTCGCCCAGGCCACCGCCAAGGCCGACTGCACGTTCGAGGACGCGATCGAGAACATCGACATCGGCGGCCCGGCCATGCTGCGCGCCGCCGCCAAGAACTGGCAGGACGTGGGCGTCGTGATCGACCCCACCGACTACCCGCAAGTGCTGGCTGAGCTGACCGCCTCGAACGGTGCCAGCCTGACCCGCGCCACCAAGTTCATGCTGGCCAAGAAGGTGTTTTCGCACACCGCCGCCTACGACGGCATGATCAGCAACTACCTGACCTCGCTGGAAGCCGGCTCCGAAGAGAAGACCGCCGAAGTCCCGAAGCGCGAGGAATACCCCAGCGTCTTCAACCTGCAACTGCACAAGGTGCAGGGCATGCGCTACGGCGAGAACCCGCACCAGTCGGCCGCCTTCTACAAGGAAGCCGCCCCGGCCGCCGGCCTGCTCTCAGGCTGGACCCAGATCCAGGGCAAGGAACTCTCGTTCAACAACATCGCCGACGCCGACGCCGCCTGGGAATGCGTCAAGGCCTTCGATGCCCCGGCCTGCGTCATCGTCAAGCACGCCAACCCCTGTGGCGTGGCCGTGGGCGCGACGCTGCTGGAAGCCTACGAGAAGGCCCTGAAGACCGACCCGACCTCGGCCTTCGGCGGCATCATCGCCTTCAACCGCCCGCTCGACGCCGATGTGGTCGAGAAGATCAACGCCAACAAGCACTTCGTCGAAGTGGCGATCGCGCCGGTGGTGACCCCGGCCGCCCGCGCCGCCTACGCCAGCAAGGTCAACGTGCGCCTGCTGGAAGTGCCCGTCAGCAAGGCCGTCAACGCGCTGGACTTCAAGCGCGTGGGCGGCGGCATGCTGCTGCAGTCGGCCGACAACATCGACATCGTCGGCGAGCTGAAGGTCGTGACCAAGGTGCAACCGACCGTCCAGCAGCTCGAAGACCTGAAGTTCGCCTGGACCGTGGCGCGCTTCGTCAAGTCCAACGCCATCGTCTTCTGCAAGGACGGCATGACGTTTGGCGTCGGCGCCGGCCAGATGAGCCGCCTGGACTCGGCCCGCATCGCTTCGATCAAGGCCCAGGCCGCTGGCCTGAGCCTGTCGGGCACGGCCGTGGCGAGTGACGCCTTCTTCCCGTTCCGCGACGGCCTGGATGTGGTGGTGGACGCGGGCGCGACCTGCGTCATCCACCCGGGCGGCTCGATGCGCGACGACGAGGTGATCGCCGCCGCCGACGAGCGCGGCATCGCCATGGTGCTGACCGGCACCCGCCACTTCCGCCACTGAGCGAAACCGGCCGACCCGAAGCGGCCAGGGCGCGATTGAACGCCCTGGCTCGCCTCGGAGCCTCCAAAGGCTCAGCTCGGCCTGTACACGCCCAAGCGCTTCCTGATTCCCCAACGTTGGCCACCACCCTCCCCCCTCAGCGCATTCTGGGCATTGACCCCGGTTTGGCCACGACCGGATTCGGGGTGATCGACAGCGAAGGCCAACGCCTGAGCTACGTGGCCAGCGGCGTGATCCGCACGAATGAAGTCGACCTGGGCGACCTGCCCGGTCGCATCAAGATCCTGTTCGACGGCATCCGCGAGGTGGTGGACACCTACCACCCCACCTGCGCGTCGGTCGAGATCGTCTTCGTCAACGTCAACCCGCAGAGCACGCTGATGCTCGGGCAGGCTCGGGGCGCAGCCCTGACCGCCCTGGTCTCCAAGGACCTGCCGGTGACGGAGTACACCGCCCTGCAGATGAAAAAGGCCGTGGTCGGCCACGGACAAGCCAAGAAGGCTCAGATCCAGGAAATGGTGACGCGGCTGCTGTCGCTGTCGCGCAAGCCCACCCAGGACGCCTCCGACGCGCTCGGACTGGCGATCACGCACGCCCATGCCGCAGCGTCGTTCAGCGCCCTCGGCCAAGCCACCACGCTGGCTCGCAAGACCCACGCGCACTACCGGGGCGGACGGATTTACTGAGCCCGCGAGACTTTCGCGCCTGGCGTGAGTTCCTGCCGCCATACGGTAAACAGGCGGGCATCCGCCCCCCATCCGGAAGGATCCGGTTCACACAAGCTGCCTAGGATCGACGCCAAGGTCCATGTTCCGTGCGCCCATCGTGAGCACGCGGCGGGCCCATCCCTTCCCAGGACCCAGCACATCCCACTCATGCGCCGCATTCCACGGCTTCCCCTCGCGATGGCGCCCCACCTCCGGTCGGTCCGGGTGGCTCGCCACCGCTGGCGGGCGACCGGGTTCACGGTGATCGAACTGATGGTGGTCGTGGCCCTGGGCGCCCTGCTCATCACACTGGCGGACGCTTCGATGGTCTACATGGTCCAGTCGAATCGTGTGGCCACACAGGCGGCTCAGCTGGCCAACAGCCTGCGCGAAGCCCGCGCAGAAGCCAAGAAACGCGGCCTGCCCGTGGCGGTCTGCCTGTCATCGGACGGCACCCGCTGCGACACCCGCGGCAGCGACTGGACCGAGGGCTGGATCACCTATGTCGACACCGATGGGGACGGCAGCCTCGATTCAGACGAATCGGTGGTCCGCAAACAGGGGGCCCTCACGGGGCCTGGTGCGGCCGTGTCCGAGGCGCGCCAGGTGGCGTTCAGCCGCGACGGCTTCGGTTTGAATCTGGGCGGCCCGGTGGTGTGGACGCTGTCCGACGCCAGTGGCAGCACGACGGTCAGCCGGTGCGTGTCGTTGAGCGTCGTCGGCGTGATCGCGGAGAACGCCCCCACCGAGGGCGCCTGCCCATGAAACGGCCAAGCGGTTTCACCCTGTTGGAGGTGCTGGTCGCCCTGGTGATCGTGGCGGTCGGCCTGCTGGGCAACGCCCGCATCCAGGCCCTGGCGTCGCGCAGCACGGGCCTGTCGGGCAAACGGGCCCTGGTGGTGCAGTCGGTCGCGAGCCTGGCGGCCTCCATGCACGCCAACCCGAACTTCTGGACCTCCGGCAGCGCCCCGTCGTTCACAGCCACCCCGGCCAACGGCATCGTCGACACAAGCCAGCAGTTGTCGAGCGCCTCCTCGGATTGCACCAGCACCTGCGGTGCCGCATCGCTGGCGGCCTACGACGTGAACCAGTGGTTCACACACCTCAAGAAGCAGTTGCCCACCCTCACGTCCGTCTCGGTGACGGTCACCAACGCCACGGCCACGCCGGTCAGCGCATTGATCACGGTGAACTGGACGGAGACCCTTGCGGCCTCCAACAAAAGTGGCGTCTCGTCGTCCAGCGTGAGTCAGTCGTACGCCCTGTCGGTGCTGCCATGAACTCGCGCGCCCCCCAATCCGGCTTCACGATCATCGAATTCATGGTCGCCCTGGCGCTGGGGTTGCTGGTCGTGGCGGGGGCCGCCTCGATCTTCGCGGCGCTGCGCACCAGCTATCTGGGACAGGACGCCCAGCTCCAGACACAAGAAGCCCAACGCCAGGCCATCGCCATGGTGAACACGCTGGTGCAGTCGGCGGGCTACTTCGTGGAGCCCACCACCACCACGCGTGCGCAGGCCCTGCCCGCGACCACCACAGCCAATCCGGACGGCACCACCTTTGCCGCGGGTGAAGCGCTCACCGGAACCGACACGGGGGGAACCGGCAAGACCCCCACCCTCAACCTTCGCTTCCAAACCGCCAGCGGCGACGGGGTCTTCAATTGCAACGGCGGCACGAACACCAGCGGGTCGGCCCGGCTGTACACCAACAGCCTGGGGCTCGGAGAGGACGGCGAGCTGACGTGCGCTGTGGACGGCGGCTCGGCCGTGGTCCTGCTTGAAGGCGTCAGCGCGCTCGCGTTTGTGTATGGCGTCGACACCGACACCACCCTCCGCCCCAACGCCCCGGCCAACGTCACCACCTACATGAGCGCCAAGCAAGTGGCCCAAGGCAGCCTGTGGGCTCGGGTGCTGACGGTGCGGGTCACCCTGACGTTCACCGGTGCGGCCGAACCGTGGATTCAGGTCATCGACCTGCGCAACTGGACCTGACCCCCGGACACCCCATGCACAGGCCTCGACGCCCCTCCGCCCCCCTCAGGTCCCCAAGCCGTGGCCTCACGATGGTGGCGGTACTGATCCTGCTGGTGGTCAGCACCCTGCTGTCGGTGGCCATGATGCGCCGCATCGGCAGCGAAGAACGCATCGCGGGCAGCGTGCGGGAGCACCAGCGCGCCTTCGAGGCCGCACAGTACGCGTTGCAGTACGCCGAAGGCTGGGTGGATCGCAACTACACCGGAAACGTCGCGACCTGCAGCGACGGGACCCTCGACGCGGCCACCCTGTCCAACGTGAAGGCCTGCGAAAAAGCCCTGACCGCCACATCCTCGACCCGCTTGATCGAACCGTCCACTTGGGCCACCCGCTTTTCGATCGCTCCGACCGGCGCGACGATCAGTGCCTCCGGTGGCAACGGCACCCTGTATGCCGCGCCGGGGTTCTACATCCACACGCTGGGCAAGACCCCGGACGGGCGCTCGGTTCTGCTGCAGATGAACACCTACGGCTACGGCGGGAACTCAGGCACGGTCACGGTGCTGCAGAGTGTGTACGCCGTCACCCCCCGCGTCACGAACCTGGACACGCCATGAGGACTCCGCCCATGACTCGCCCCCGTCCGGCCCTGGCGCCCCTCACGCTGGCCGTGCTGGCCACCCTGTCGGCACACGCCCCGGCCCAGGTGGTCATCTACGACAAGCTCACGGGCGCGACCTCCAGCTACAGCTGGCAGGCCATCGGTGGGGCATGCCTGACGGCGGCCACTTACGACAGCGCCAGCACCAGCAGCATTCCCGGATGCGCCAGCCTGCCGTACTACACCGGCAAGGGGTCCACGCACGTGGGCGGGGTGTCGGGCACCCTGCCGGACGCCAGCGGCTACGGCGCGCTGCGCCTGACCAACGGCACCAAGTCCTCGCTGTCGGATGCCAACGGCAACTATCAGGCGGGTGCCGTGGTCTCGAACTTCACGTTTCCATCCAACGCCGGGGTGAACGTCACGTTCTCGACCGTCACCTATGGCGGCAACGGCGGCAACACCTCGGGCGCGGATGGCATTTCCTTCTTTCTGCTGGACGCAGACAAGGCCACCCAACTGACCCAGGTCGGTTCGGTGGGGGGCAGCCTGGGCTACAGCTGTTCGCATTCGCTGGACCACGTCAACAGCGACGGCAGCTCCGGAGGACTCGACGGTGTCGTGGGCGCCTACATCGGCCTGGGCATCGACGAATTCGGCAACTTCGTCAATGGAGGGGACAACGCCCCAGGCCAGGGATTCACCCCGGGAGCCATTTCCTTGCGGGGCGCGGGCGGTGTCAACTGGGCCAACCTGAATGCCAAATGGCCGCAGTACTACCCCAGCGCCCTGAGCAGCACGGGAGGGTCCTCCAGCAACCCCACAGCCCGCGACAAAGCCGTGGCCAGCACCTGCAAGACCGGCGCCCTGTGGGACTACAGCAAGACCACGCCGACGCAGGTCTCGCCCACGCCCTCCGGTTTCCTCGACTACCCCCTGCTGTCGACCAGCACGCTTCCGTCCAACCAACCGATCTGGAGCCAGCAGAACGTGGCCAACCCCGTTCGCGGCAGCGCCACACCCATCACGTACAAGCTGTCCATCACCCAGGACGGGCTGCTCAGCCTCTACTACAGCTACGGCGGCGGCTCCGCGGTGAAGGTGATGACCGACAAGTCCATCACGGCCAACAACGGAGCCCTGCCCACGAACTTCCGGTTCGGCTTCGCGGCCAGCACGGGCGGCTCCAGCAACGTCCACGAGATCACGTGCTTCAAGGCCACCTCCGTGACGGGCACCTCGTCGTCGGTGAGCCTCAACGCCCAGCAATCGTCCCGGGTCCAGACCGGGTCGCAGGTCTATCTGTCCTATTTCCATCCGGAAAACAATTGGGGGCAGCTCATCTCGTACGGTCTGGTCTACGACAGCAGCACCGATCTGGTGTCGCTGGCCTCCACCGCCCACTGGGACGGCAACTGCGGCCTGACCGGTGGCTCCTGCGCCGCCACGGGAACGTCGGCCACCCTGCTGGGGTGGAGCGCCCGCACCCTGCTCACGCACAGCGGCACAGGGGGCGTGCCGTTCCGCTGGGCCAAACTGACCTCGACCCAGCAGGGCTCACTCACCGCCGGGGACACCACCGCCACCAACGACCGGCTCCAATACCTGCGGGGCAACCGAAGCCTGGAACTGGACTCGTCCGGCAGTGGCACCTACCGCGCCCGGACCGGGGTCCTGGGCGAGATCCGCGGCTCCAGCCCCTCTTGGGTAGGCCCCCCCTCGAGTGCCTACAGTGGGAAGTGGAGCGACGCGATCCACGCCTCCAGCACCGCGCCGGAATCGGGCTACGCGACGTTCAAGTCCACCTACGCCTCTCGGATGAACGTGGTGTACGTCGGGGCCAACGACGGCTTCCTCCACGGGTTCCGCACCGGCGCCTACGACAGCTCCGGCAAATACAGCACCACGATCCACGCCAACGATGGCCGGGAAGTGATCGGCTACATGCCGGCACAGGTCGTCAGCAGCATCCACTCCACCACGACCGCCCTCGACTACGCGGCCCCCAGCTACAGCCAGAACACCTACGTGGACGCCCCCCCAAGCTCGGGCGACCTCTACTACAAGGGGGCCTGGCGCACCTGGCTGGTGGGCGGCCTGGGCTCCGGAGGCAACCCCTCGGGGGTGATCAACAGCAAGACGTCCACGGGTACCGGCACCGTCTTTGCGCTGGATGTGACCGACCCAAGCCAGTTCAGCGAGGACAACGCCGCCAGCACCGTGGTGGGCGAGTGGAGTTCGTCCAACCTGAGTTGCGCAAACAAGACGGGCTGCGGCAGCGACCTTGGCAACACCTACGGCACCCCGCTGATCCGCCGGCTTCACAACGGCCAGTGGGCCATCCTCTATGGCAATGGACGCAACAGCGCCAACGGGGTGGCCGGCCTCTTCGTGACGACCTTCGATCCCACCACCGGGGCTGCCACCACCTATTTCCTGTCCACCGGTTACGGCGCCAGCCAGGACCCGGCGGCCGGCAGCGCCAAGAACGGCATCGACTACATCTCGTCGGCCGACCTCGATGGCGACCACATCACCGACTATGTCTACGCCGCCGACCAGTTCGGATACGTCTGGCGCTTCGACCTCACCGACACCCGGCCCTCCCAGTGGGCCGTGAAGAGCACCCCCGTGGCCACGACCGGCGGGCGCCCGATCACCACCCGACTCACGGTGTCATCGGTCGCCTCGTCCTCCGGCTCCCCTCGGGTCATGCTGGGCTTCGGCACTGGGCGGATGCGTCCGCAGAACACCGCCACGGCGGCGGTCTACGAAAGCGGCACCCAGTACCTGATGGGGGTCTGGGACGCCGACATGGGCCCCTGGAACGCCCTGGGCAGCGCGCAGATGGCGGCCTTGTCCAGCACCTCCCAGGTCAGCACCACCGACCTGCGCACACAAACCATCACCAACTACGCCGTGACCAACGGCAGCATCTCGGGCTATCGCACGGTGTCCAGCAACACGGTCTGCTGGAAAGGCTCCACGACCTGCACCACCAGCAACGACCTGGGCTGGAAGATCGCCCTGCCGGGCACCAACGAACAGGTGATCTACAACCCCGTGCTGTACGGGGAACAGTTCGTGGTGAACACGACCATCCCGGCCGTCAACCAGGCCATGACCTGTCAATCCGAAACCGCCAGTGGCTTCACGATGGCGGTGCGTGCCGACACGGGCGCTCCGTCCACCACCTCGTTCTTCAAGTCCGCCACCAACGCCTATTCCGCGGCCAACGGCGACATCGTGGCGGGCCTGGGACTCAGCGGTGTCGGAACACCCACCTTCGTCACCACCAACGGCAAGACGGTGCTGGTGCAACAGAACGTGGAAGGCACCGGCACCACCATCGAGGTCAATCCCGGCCTGTACGGCACAGGCCGGCGCCTCAACTGGATCCGCTTGAGATGATGAAACACCCCTCCCGCTCCAGCCCATCGGGCTTCACGCTGATGGAGCTGATGATCGCCGTCGCCGTCGTCGGGATCCTGGCGGCGATCGCCTACCCGTCCTACACGGACTCGATCCGCCGCGCCCGCCGCAGCGATGCACGCAGCGCCCTGCTCGACCTCGCGGCGCGACAGGAGCGTTTCTACAACCAGTACAACACGTACGCGAGCAGCGTGACCGGATCGGGATCGACAGGGCTGGGCTACAGCTCGGCCGACATCACGGTCTCCAACAAGACCTGGTACACCGTCACCCTCACCGCCACGAGCACCACGTTCACGCTGAAGGCCACCCCCAAGTCCGGCACCGACCAGGTCAAGGACAGCTGCTATGCCTTCGCCATCGACCACCTCGGTCAGACCACGAACGCCGACAGCAACGGCGGCGCCCTGTCCGCCTCATCCGGCTGCTGGTGATCGGAACGCCCAGGCAAAAAAACGCCCCACCGGCATCTCCGGCGGGGCGTTCCCGTTTGGCGGGGCCGGATTCCGGCCCCTGTCGTCTCACTTGCGCAGCTTCGACAGCCAGTACTCCAGTTGCTTGCCTGCAGCCTCGCGTCCGCCCAGGCCAAAGGCCAGCAGGAACGCACCGGCCACAGCCCCCAGGGTCAGGCCAAAAGCCAGGTTGACGATGTCATTGGCCAGGCCCATGGCCCGCAGCGCCATGGCGATCACCAGCGCCAGGATGGCGTACTTGGCGACGGCCGCACCGGCGGCGCTCTCGTCACCGCTGGCGGCGCGCAGGGCTCGGGCCACCACGTTGGCCAGCCAGAAGCCGATGGCCAGGATGACACCGCCCAACACGATCTGCCCCCCGAAGGTGATGAACGTGGTGACCACGTCGCGCACCTGGGTGAAGCCCAGACGGTTGGCCGCTTCGACCGTGGCGAACAGCATCGCGAAGAACACGATCATGCGCGACACGATGGCCGAGGGCGCAAACGAGCCAGTCAGGCCGCTGGCGAAACCGAAATGCGCCGGCAGCGTGTCGAAGTTCAGCGACGACAGCAGACGGCCCACGAAGTCGGCCACGAACTTGGCCACGGCGAACGTCACTGCCAGGATGACCGCCGCTGCGAAGAGGTCCGGAATGGCGGACATGAAACGCGACAGCATCTCGGTGGCCGGCTTGGAGATCGCCTCGATCTTCAGCGCGTCCAGGGCCGAGATCAGCGCCGGAACGAACACGAACACGAACACCACGGTGCCGGCCAGGCTCGACAGCTTGAACTGGCCATTGGCCACGCGGTCCGCGCCAGTGGCCGCCACCAGGTTGGTGACCAGGCCTCGCAGCACCTTGGCCACCAGGTAACCGATCCCGCCGATCACCCCTGCGGCAAAGATGTTCGGCAGCATCAACAGGATCTCGTTGATCATGTTTTCAACCGGACCGAGCAGGCCCCGCATGTTCAACGCGCCGAGGATCATCGGCACGAACATCAGGATCACCAGCCAGAAGCCCGCATTGGCGATGTGGCCGCTCATGGGCTTCATGTCTGCGGCCGCGTTCAGGCGCGTGTCCAGCATCGTCCGGCCCAGGACCTTGGTCAGGACGGCACGCACGACGGTCGCCAGCAGCCAGGCCAGCAGAATCAACACGGCACCCGAGATCAGGTGCGGAAGGAACCCCATCACCTGCGCAGCCAGTGCGGCAAAAGGCGCGGACACCGCTTCCAGATTAAGCGAATTGAAGACCGCCGCCAGGGTGATCACCATCACCAGCCAGAACACCGCGGAGGCCACCCAGCCTTCAATGTCCAGCTCCTGATGAATCACGCCCGACAGGCGCCGATTGAGGCCGATGGCCCGACCGGCACCTCGGATGCCCCCACGAATGAGCACAGCGATGATCCAGCCGATCACCAGAATGCCGATGGCGCCGAGCACCATCGGAAGCGTCGAACCCAGCTGGTTCTGCAAGGAAACCAGCAATGCGGACACGTCCATGATGTATCCCTCCTACCCGATTGACCATTCAAGAATTCCGACGGAAATGCAGACACTGCAAGATTCCGCCCATCGGATGCATTTTTTGTACTGCTTGATCGATCCGTGAACTTCATCACGGACGCGAGCAGTCTAAGGCAGGCGCTCGAAGTTGCAAACCGGTCCGGTGGTCGTGAAAAAACCCGCCGTGGCGGGTCTGGGTTCGGTTCTGGGACGGATCGGGTCCATCAGGTGAGCTTCACCAGGCCGGCGCCACCTCGGCATGCCCCGCAGGAGCCTGTCGGACGTCCTCGAACGAAGCCCATTCCCAGGCACTGGCGTCCTCCAGCAGGGCTCGGAGTAACTTGTTGTTAAGTCCATGCCCGCTGCGGTATGCGCTGTAGTCCGCCAGCAACGCATGTCCACAAATGTAGAGGTCTCCGATGGCGTCGAGAATCTTGTGCTTCACGAATTCATCGTCGTAGCGCAAACCTTCGCTGTTGAGAACCCGGTGGTCATCGATGACGATGGCGTTGTCCATGGTCCCCCCCAACGCCAGACCCCGCGAGCGCATCATGTCCACGTCGCGCGTGAATCCGAAAGTGCGGGCGCGGGCAATGTCCTGGCGATATCGGCCCTCGGCAAAATCGAACACCACCCGCTGCCCAGTGGCGTCCAGGGCCGGATGGTCAAACTCGATCTCAAAACTGAAACGTGTGCCATGGAAGGGATCCAGGCGGGCCCACTTCAATTGCCGCCCTTCGCCTTCGCGCACTTCCACCGACTTGAGCACCCGGATGAACTTCTTGGGCACGTTCTGCAACTCCACCCCCGCACTCTGCAGCAGGTAGACAAAACTCGCCGCCGAGCCGTCGAGGATCGGCACTTCATCGGCCGTGATGTCGATGTACAGGTTGTCCAGGCCCAGGCCCGCGCAGGCAGACAGGATGTGCTCCACCGTCTGGACCTTGGGCGCACCGGGATCCCCCCCCGCCGAGATGGTCGAGGCCATGCGGGTGTCGCACACCGCCGAGGCCGTCACGGGAATCTCGACCGGCTCGGGCAGATCGACACGACGAAACACGATGCCCGTGTCCGGCGCCGCAGGCCTCAGGGTGAGTTCGACCTTCTGACCACTGTGCAGACCGACACCGACGGCGCGTGTCAGGCTCTTGAGGGTGCGTTGCTTGAGCATGGCTGAATTTTAGGGACAGCGGGCCAAAAGCGCTTTGATACAACGGCAAAAACCCTGGCATCCATTCCGGACGCCAGGGACAAAGGGATCATCGACGGATCCCACGGCAATCGGCGAAAAGACGACTCAGTCGGCCTGCTTGCGCAGGAATGCCGGGATCTCGATCTCTTCCATGCCCTTGGCAGACAGAGCATCCACCTTGGCCGCAGCCTGGGTGCGGCTGTTGCGCCACACGCTCGGCACCACGTAGTCGTGGCTCATGCCCACACCGCCCACATGACCCGACGCGGGGGTCACGCCACCAGCGGCATTCACCGGATGCGTCAGCACGGGGATGTTGTCGGTGCCGGTGCGCTGAACGATGGCCGGCTGCACCATGGTCATGGTGGCCTTCTTCGCCGGAGCCAAGCCCGTGGCGATGACGGTCACGCGCAGTGCGTCGCCCAGGCTTTCGTCATAGGCGGTACCGAAGATCACGTGCGCATCTTCCGCAGCGTAGCGGCGGATGGTGGTCATGGCGTTGCGGCTCTCGGCCAGCTTGAAGGTCGACTTGCTCGCCGCGATCAGCACCAGCACGCCACGCGCGCCGGACAGATCGATGCCCTCCAGCAGCGGGCAGGCCACGGCAGCGTCAGCGGCCTTGGTGGCGCGGTCCGGACCGCTGGCGGTGGCGGTGCCCATCATGGCCTTGCCGGGCTCGCTCATCACGGTCTTGACGTCTTCAAAGTCGACGTTCACCAGGCCCGGGATGTGGATGATGTCGCTGATGCCGCCCACGGCGTTCTTCAGCACGTCGTTGGCCTCGGCGAAGGCTTGCTCCTGGGTGACGTCGTCACCCATGACTTCAAGCAGCTTCTCGTTGAGCACGACGATCAGGCTGTCGACGTTGGCTTCCAGCTCCGACAGGCCGGCATCGGCCTGCTTCATGCGGCGGTTGCCTTCGAACTCGAACGGCTTGGTCACCACACCCACGGTCAGGATGCCCATTTCCTTGGCCACGCGGGCGATCACCGGCGCGGCGCCCGTGCCGGTGCCGCCGCCCATGCCGGCGGTGATGAACACCATGTGCGCGCCGTCCAGCGACTGACGGATGCGGTCGGTGGCTTCTTCAGCCGCCGCCTGGCCCTGCTCGGGGCGCGAACCGGCGCCCAGGCCGGTGGAACCCAGCTGCAGCAGGCTGTGGGCCTGCGAGCGGTTCAGCGCCTGCGCGTCGGTGTTGGCGCAGATGAATTCCACGCCCTGCACACCCTGGCTGATCATGTGGTCGACCGCATTGCCGCCGCCGCCGCCGACCCCGATCACCTTGATCTGGGTTCCTTGGTTGAATTCTTCGATCATTTCGATACCCATTGCCGCTCTCCTTAATTGTCGCGTGATTGCCGTTGTTTTCGATGTGGCAAACCCGGAGCGGGTATGCCAAGCATAGAGGCCTCTAGGTGAAAAACTGCTGGTGCAATATCACGGGCCCTTCCTATTTCAGAAACTCTTCAAGAACCAGTCCTTGGCCCGGCCAAAAAGGCCGTGTCCAGCGCCCGATTGCTGGGCCGCCCGCAAACCCCGCTGGCGGGCCAACCGGGCCTCTTCGAGCAAACCCATCGCTGTGGCCGACCGCGGATGGGCGACCATGTCGTGCAGCGCCCCCGTGTAATGGGGGACACCCTTGCGCACCGGCTTGAGAAAAATGTCTTCGCCCAACTCGACCATGCCCGGCATGACCGCGGCTCCGCCGGTGAGCACCACGCCGGACGACAGCAGTTCCTCGTAACCGCTTTCGCGGATGACTTGCTGGACCAGCGAAAAGATCTCTTCTACGCGCGGCTCGATCACGCCGGCCAGCGCCTGACGGCTGAGCGTGCGCGGCCCGCGGTCCCCCAGGCCCGGCACTTCGAGCTTTTCTGACGGATCGGCCAGCAATTGCTTGGCTGCGCCGTAGCGCAGCTTGATGTCCTCGGCGTCCTTGGTGGGGGTGCGCAGGGCCATGGCGATGTCGCTGGTGATCAAGTCTCCGGCGATGGGGATGACTGCGGTGTGGCGGATGGCCCCGTCGGTGAAGATGGCCACATCGGTCGTGCCCGCACCGATGTCCACCAGCGCCACGCCCAGATCTTTCTCGTCGGAGGTCAACACCGACAGGCTGGAGGCACTGGGGTTGAGCACCAGTTGCTCCACTTCCAGGCCACAGCGTCGAACGCACTTGACGATGTTCTCCGCCGCACTCTGTGCACCGGTGGCAATGTGCACCTTCACTTCCAGCCGGCCACCGCTCATGCCCACCGGCTCGCGCACCTCTTGCCCATCGATGACAAATTCCTGGGGCTCAACCAGCAGTAAGCGCTGATCGTTGGGAATGCTGATGGCCTTGGCCGTTTCGACCACGCGGGCCACGTCCACCGGCGTGACTTCCTTATCGCGCACGATGACCATGCCGGTCGAGTTCTGCCCGCGAATGTGACTGCCTGTGATGCCGGTGTAGACCCGGCCGATCTTGCAGTCGGCCATCAGCTCGGCCTCCTTGAGGGCCTGCTGGATCGACTGCACGGTGGCGTCGATGTTGACCACCACCCCCCGCTTGAGCCCGTGTGACGGCGCCACCCCCAGGCCCGCCACGCGCAGGTCTCCATCGGGCAACACCTCGGCCACGACCGCCATCACCTTGGCGGTGCCAATGTCCAGTCCCACGACGAGGTCCATGTATTCCTTGGCCATTCTTGTTCCTTGCGAACCTCAGCGCACCACTTGCCGCGACGCGGACACGGCACTGGCCGACGCACTCGCCGCCGGCACCTGCACACGCGCCACTCCACTGGCCCCGCCCTCGATCGTCGAGATCCCCGCCACCCGCACGGCATAGCCGTCCGAGTGACGCAAATCGACGGATTCGAGGGCCCTGCGTTCATACCGCCCCATCAACTGGGGCACCGTGTTCACGAACCGCTCCACCCGTGCCCCCACCTCGGCAGGGGTTCCCTGCCCCAGCTCCATCGTCGTTCCCACATCGAGGGTGGCCCTCCAGGAGCCCCGCTCCGTCAGGGCCAACGCATCGAGCTTGGCCGACATGCCGGCAAATCGCGGGGCCAAGGCCCGCCACATGTCCAGCACGTGCGCCGACTGCCCTTCCGGGCCGGACAACATGGGCAGGCTTTCGTCATCCAGATCCCCGAGGTTCACCTCGAACACCTCACCCCGGTCATTGACCAGCCGGTCGTCACGGCCCGGGCGCACCCAATAGGCCGCCACGCGGTGTTCCTCAAGACGGGCCACCAACCGGTTGGGCCACACCCTGCGCAGTTCGGCCCGGCGCACCCAGGGCACGGCCTCGAAGGCTTCGCGGGCCTGGGTCAGATCCACCGTGAAGTAGCCCATCCCCTTGAGTGCGCCATGCAGCTCACGACGCACCGTGCGCGGCGTGTTGTGCACCAGCTCCCCTTCCAGGACCACCTGGCGCAGGGCGAACCACGGCTGCCGACCCACCCAGATGGCGCTGGCCGCCAACACGCCCGCGAGCCCCAGCGCCAGCAACAAGCCGGTGCCGAAGCGGACCAGGCGCACGTCCATCGGGAGCGCCTCATCTGCTGGGGAGGGAAAGACGTGGGTGGACATCACGCGGGCTCAGTCTGCAGTCCGGGTGTCGACAGCCGGCTGGGCATCGGTGCGCGCGGCCGCCAACAGCTGCAGGCACAGGGACTCGTAGCTGATGCCATCGGCACGGGCCGACATCGGCACCAGCGAGTGCCCCGTCATGCCCGGCGAGGTGTTCATTTCCAGCAGGAACGCCTTGCGATCACTGGCTCGGATCATCAGGTCCGCCCGGCCCCAGCCGCGGCACCCCAGCGACTGGTACGCAGCCAGCACGATGCGCTGGATCTCGCGCTCCTCGGCCTCGGGCAGGCCGCTCGGGCAAAGGTAGCGCACGTCGTCGGTGAAGTACTTGTTCTGGTAGTCATAGCCCGCCTCGGGAGGCTGGATCCGCACCACCGGCAAGGCCCGCGCGTGCTCACCCTCGCCAATGACCGGACAGGTCACTTCCTCGCCTTCGATGAACATCTCGCACAGCACGTCGGCGTCGTAGCGGGCCGCCAGACGCACAGCCTCGACGATGTCGGCCGCTTCCGTGACCTTGCTCACCCCGATGGACGAGCCCTCCCGCGGAGGCTTGACCATGAGCGGCAAGCCCAGCTCGGTCGGCAGGCGGCGCACCCGCTCGTCACCCAGATCGTCCCCGACCAGACGCACCCCTTCCGGCGTCGGCAAGCCCTCGGTCGACCAGACACGCTTGGTCATGACCTTGTCCATGGCAATGGCCGAAGCCATCACGCCCGATCCCGTGTACGGCAGGCCCAACAGCTCCAGCGCCCCCTGGACACAACCGTCCTCGCCGTGGCGGCCATGCAGCGCGATGAAGCAGCGCTGAAAACCCTCAGCCTTCAGATCCCACAGCGAACGCTCGGCAGGATCAAACGCGTGGGCATCCACGCCCCGGCTGCACAGGGCCTGCAGCACGCCCTGTCCGCTCATCAGCGAAATGTCCCGCTCGGCCGACGTCCCGCCCATGAGGACCGCCACCTTGCCAAGCGCCTTGACGTCGATGTCGCTCATGCCTGGCCTCCCTTGACCTGCTCCACCACACGCGCGGGAACAGCACCGATCGTGCCCGCCCCCATCGCGATCACCACATCTCCGTCGCGGCTGAACTCGGCGATGGCCTGCGGCAGAGCCTGGACGTCGTCCACGAAGACCGGGTCGACCTTGCCGGCGACCCGCAGGGCACGGGCCAGGCTGCGGCCGTCTGCGGCCACGATGGGACTCTCGCCGGCCGAATACACCTCGGTGAGCAGCACCGCATCGGCGGTGGACAGCACCTTCACGAAGTCCTCGAAACAGTCGCGGGTGCGGGTGTAGCGGTGCGGCTGGAAAGCCAACACCAGCCGGCGTCCGGGGAAGGCACCACGCGCAGCCGCCACGACAGCGGCCATCTCCACCGGGTGGTGGCCATAATCGTCCACCAGCGTGAACTCACCCCCCTGTGCAGCCGGCAGCTCACCCCAGCGCTGGAAGCGCCGACCCACGCCGCCGAACTCCGCCAGCGCCTTGACGATGGGGCCATCCGCCAGTTCCAGCTCGGTGGCCACGGCAATGGTGGCCAGCGCATTGCGCACATTGTGCTCACCCGGCAGGTTCAGCGTGATGGCCAGATCGGGCATCTCGACACCGTTGCGACGCTGACAGACAAACTTCATCTGGCCACCCGGCAGGGCCTGCACGTCCACGGCGCGCACGTCGGCCCCTTCGTTCAGACCATAGGTGACGATGGGACGCGAGATGAGCGGCATGATCGAGCGCACA
Organism: uncultured Sphaerotilus sp.; assembly: GCA_964470355.1. Lineage (GTDB taxonomy): Bacteria > Pseudomonadota > Gammaproteobacteria > Burkholderiales > Burkholderiaceae_C > Sphaerotilus. The sequence goes on along the minus strand of CAYYCN010000046.1, from coordinate 151 downwards.
CCCGGGTCGTCCGAACACAGCACAGCCGCGCCGTAGAACGGCATCTTGTGCAGGAAATCGACAAATGCCTGCTTGAGGCGGGCAAAGTCGTGGCCATAGGTGTCCATGTGGTCGGCGTCGATGTTGGTGACGACCGACAGGATGGGCAGCA
>CAYYCN010000045.1:0-23639 GCA_964470355.1 uncultured Sphaerotilus sp. | reverse complement strand
CGCCGCGGCCGATCGTGCCGCGGTCGTTCTCCCAACCGCGGGACCATGACGCGAGGGTGCGGCTCTGGATGCCGGAAGATTCCTCCAAGCCCTCGGCCGCCTTCCCCGACAGGGCCGCGCCGTGGACCTGATAGCCCTCGGCCTCCCACGCCTCGCGCGCCGCTGCGAGCATGGTGGACTTGCCAGCGCCGGCATAACCGACAACGGCCGCGATCCGCTCCGGCCCGGTGATATGCTCGATCGCCCGGCGCTGCTCGTCGGACAGCCGCGCCGACGCATCGCCGGCGCTGCGCTGAATGGCGGCGTCCTGCCGATCTATGGCGCGATCGACATGCCGGCGATCGACGCCATGACCATGCGCGCCGTGCATCCGCTGCGCGCTCTCGATCATGCCGGATTCGATCTCGACCATTTCCCGCGTCGAATAGCGGGCAAGCTCGATCTCGCCCGTTGCCGGGTCCACGCGCTCGGCCTGCAACTCCACCAGCGCGGGCGAGGCCATCACCTTCGCAAAGGCGCTCTGGAACTCCTGCGGGTCGTCGTTGATGTAGCGATGCAACGCCCGCGCAACGTCGTGCCGGTCGAACACGCTCTTTTCCCCGGTGATGAGGGTTAGAACCTGCTCGGGCTTCTCCCGGATCAGCTCGGCATTGCGACGGGCCGCGTCCTCGTCCAGCCGCGACCGCGACACGTCGAGGCCGCGCCGCTCCATCTGCGAGGCATGGACGCCCATATGCTCAGTTGGCGAAATCTCTAGCCCGCGCTCCATGTGCGAACGATGGTCGATCCGAATATCAAGCCCGGCCATCGCAAGGCGCTCGTTGGCGATCCCCTCCCACCTCTGGCGAAGGTCGCGGAGCTGCATATCGGTCGTCGGCAGGTCGTGTGCCAACAGCCATTTGTTTTCGCGCTCAAGATAGGTCTTCTCGCCTAGACCGTCCTCCGTCACCTGCCGTGTGGTCATAAGAATATGCGCATGGTGATTGCGAACGTCGCTTGCCTCATGCGGCGCATGAATGGCGAAGTCCACGGCCGCGCCGTAGCGGTCGGCCAGCTCCTGCGCCAGCTCCCGCGCCGCCTCTAGCCGCTGCTCGGCCGAAAGCTCATGCGGCAAGGCAACCTCGAACTCCCGCGCAACGCGGGCGTCCTTCCGGCTCTCGGCAAACTCGGCGGCGTTCCACAAGTCCGACCGATCCCGCGCCCATTCGGCGTTGACGCCTTCCGGCAAGACGATCTCCGCATGTTCCACGCCCTGCTTGGCCGTGTAGTCGTGTGTGATCCCGTCGCGCTCGTTGGTCAGTTTCTCCCCGGCACGATAAGCCATCGAAGCGACTGCACTGCGGCCCGTCGCCCTCGAAACTGGCTTCATGCTCAAATGGTAGATTGCCAACCCATTGCCTCGATCTTGCTTCCGCCTTTCCCGCCAGTCTCAAACCTAGCAGCGCGCTGAGTTGCGCAGCAACTCGTAAGTGCGCCCTTGTGAATCTTCGATCCTCCGGATCTCCGCTTCCCGGTATGAGTTGCCCACAGGAACCTGTCCTACAGGTCTCCGTTCCGCTTGGCAGGGGAGTCCCGAGCCATTAGCCAGACGCGCCATGAAGGCGGGGTCTGGTTCTCCCGGCGTAACAAGGGGAGGTTTTTGCCATGGCCCGACGGTCGATCGTGGAACGCATTGCGCAGCTCGAGGCGCGAAAGAAAGCGCTTCAGGCCCGGCTCTCGAAACAGGAGCGTGCGGTCGATACCCGGCGCAAGGTTCTGCTTGGTGCCCTTGTGCTCCAGCGTCTGGAGACCAGCAACGATCCCGAGTTCACGCGCCGTCTCTCCGACTGGCTCAAACGCGAGCTCCCGGGCTTCCTGATCCGCGAGAATGACCGCGCACTCTTCCCCGAGTTCATCGAACAAAAGCCGGGGAGCGATGCAGGTGCAAGCAGCACAGGTACAGATACGGGGCATCGTGGCGACGCGCGCCTTGCGGAATCCGGTGATCACGAAAGGGTAGGATCTGAACCGGCGCTAGCGCAGGCTCACCATGACACGGCCGGGGATCACCAATGATGAGCAGGACCTGGTGCGCCTTCCGCGTGATGCTTGATCAGGCGCGGCGCGATCCGCTCTGGGCTTTGGCGAGCATCGTCTTCTATCCGCTGCGGGCCGGTGTCTTCGCCCTCAAGATCTTCTTCTTCGCGGCCTTCCTGACGCTGGCCCTGCTGGCTCTGGTCGAGATCGGCATGGAGATCGCTGATCTCAAAAAGACGTTCATCCATTCCGCGCTCAACATCGGTGCGAGCCTCGTCGGCCTTGCCTTCCTGCTCCGGATGGCGGTCACGCCCATGGTCGAGACCTTCGGGCATGGTTTTGAGGGTGTGAGTGACAGCCACGGCTCGGCACGCTTTGCGACGAAGGCGGAACTCGCGTCTCTGGCCCATCCTCAGTCGGGCCTGCTGATCGGTCGCGATCCGGAGTCCGGCTCGCTCCTGCGCTATGCCGGTCCGGCGCATCTCCTGACCATGGCACCGACGCGCACCGGCAAGGGCGTGGGCACGATCATCCCGAACCTCCTGACCCTCGATCGCTCCATCCTCTGCATCGATCCCAAGGGCGAGAATGCGGTGATCACAGCGAAGGCCCGCGATCGGTTCGGGCCCGTGCATATCCTCGATCCCTTCGGTGTCACCGGCCTTCCTTCCTTCGCCTTCAATCCGTTGGGACGGCTCGATCAGGAGCACCCCGATGCGATGGAAGATGCCAATGCCCTTGCGGAGGCCCTCGTCCAGGATGCGCCGGGGGAAACCGGTGAAGCCCATTGGAATGAGGAAGCGAAAGCCCTGCTCTCCGGCCTCATCCTCCAGATCGCGGCCGCGGAGCCTGCAGAGCGCCGCGACCTCCCGACCCTCCGGGAATACCTCACCCTTGCCCCGGAGGCATTCTCCGAGCTCCTGAAGCGCATGCAGCAATCGCCAGAGGCCCATGGCCTCATCGCACGGGCCGCAAACCGCCATCTCGGCAAGGCCGATCGGGAAGCCGCCGGCGTGATCTCGACCGCGCAACGGCACACCCACTTCCTCGATAGCCCGCGCATGGGAGCTGTTCTCTCGCGATCCGACTTCGCCTTTGCAGATCTGAAGCACCGGACGACAACGATCTTTCTCGTCCTGCCGCCGGATCGCCTCGATACCTATGCCCGCTGGCTGCGCCTGATGCTCACCGCGAGCCTGACGGCCGTGGCGAGGGAGCCGAGCCAGTTGAGAGAACCCGTCCTTTTCCTTCTCGACGAGTTCGCAAGCCTCGGCCGTCTCCCCGCAATCGAACGCGCCATGGGTCTCATGGCCGGTTACGGCCTCCAGCTCTGGCCCATCCTCCAGGACATCCACCAGCTCAGAGCCATCTATGGCCCCCGCGCCGGCACCTTCCTCTCGAATGCCGGCGTGCTCCAGATCTTCGGGGTGAACGATCACGAGACCGCCCGCCTCGTCTCCGATCTCCTCGGCAACGAGACCATCCAGTTCCAGACCATGTCCCGCGCGCTCGATGCCACCGAAACGGGTATCACTTACGCAACGCACCAAACCGGACGGCAGCTCCTCACACCCGACGAGGTCAGGGGGTTGAATTCGGAGACCGGGCTGCTCTTCCTCGCGGGATCGCGGCCCGTCCTCGCACAAAAGCTCCGGTACTATGCCGATCGGGAGTTTGCTGGGTTGGCGTGAGACGGATTGCTTCTCAGGAGGTAAAGTAGTATAGACCATACTAGTCTATCTAAGGAGGTCCCGCGATGTGGTCCGTTGCTGAAGCCAAGGCTCAACTCTCGGAGGTCCTGCGCAAGGCTCGCGGTGGATCACCTCAGGTGATCGGCACGCAGGATCCTTGCGTCGTCGTATCCCTCGAGACCTATCAGAACCGCCTCGCCAATGCCGATCACGACGGCAAATGGCTGATCGATATGTCTTCGCGGCTCGAAATCGATATTCCCCTGCCCTCACGGCGAGAGGATCGTGCTGATCCGGTGTTTGGCGAGTGAGCATGGACGCGTCCTACTTGCTCGACACCAACATCGTGTCGGAACTCGCCAGGAAAAGCCCGGATCCCGGTGTTGTCGCGTTCATCGCCGAACAACCCAGGCTTCACGTCAGCACGATCCTGTTCCACGAGCTGACCTATGGCCTCGAGACGGCTAATCCGGAACAGAAGCCGCGTCTCACGATCTTTGTCGCGGGCCTACGGGAACGCTTCGGGAAGTCTGCCATCCAGGTCGACCTTGGGGTTTGGGGAGCAGTGGAACCAAAAACCAACGTAAGGCTTAGCTAGAGTTCACCGCTGCCGAAAATAGGGGCGGTTATCCAGACTTTGTTTTACTGAACGACTTTTCTGCACTGCTTTTCATGCGTTTGGACGGCCTGGCGTCAGTGCCTGCCAGGGTTCGACAAAAGGATGGTTTTCCCGAACTAACCAGACGCCACAAGGGTTTGCGGGCAGGCGCTGGGCTTAAGTGCACTTTCTGTTCCGTTGCTCCCCAAACCCCTGTTTCATCGCGCGCCTGCACGTGCGCTCCATGGAACAGCTGGACGAGGTGCTCGATCGCCTCAACGGCCATGCCGAAACCAACACCGCCATCGTCAAGAAGACCTCGGTCCCGCGCCGACTGCCACCGATGAACTGACAAGGAACGCTCATGCCCTCCTCCCTACGCCCCCTGCTCGCCGCCCTCGGCCTCTGCCTGGCCAGCCAGAACGCGCTCGCCGAACTGCGCCCGGCCGTCGATGCCGCCGTGAAACCCGTGATGCAGGCCTACGCCATCCCCGGCATGGCCATCGCCATCAGCCACAAGGGGCAGCAGCACTTCTTCGACTATGGCGTCGCCTCCCGCGAAAGCGGCCAGGCCGTGGATCGTCACACGCTGTTCGAACTGGGCTCGATCAGCAAACTGTTCACCGCCACCCTCGGCGCCTACGCGGAGGCGCGTGGCACCCTGAACCTCAGCGACAACGCCAGCCAGTACCTGCCAGCCCTGCAAGGCAGCGCATTCGACCATATCAGCCTGCTGGACCTGGCGACCTACAGCGCCGGCGGCCTGCCGCTGCAGTTCCCGGACGCGGTAGGCGACGAGCGCCAGATGCTCGACTACTACCGCAACTGGCAGGCCGTCTATCCGGCCGGCACCCGTCGCCTGTATTCCAACCCGAGCATCGGCCTGTTCGGTCACCTGGCGGCGGCCAGCCTGGCCGAACCCTTCCAGCAGGTGATGGAGCAGGACCTGCTGCCACGACTGGGCATGCAGGAAAGCTACGTGCAGATACCGGCCGGGCAGATGCAGCACTACGCCTGGGGCTATCGCGACGACAAGGCCATGCGCGTAGGCCCCGGTGCCCTGGATGCCGAAGCCTACGGGTTGAAATCCAGCGCCACCGACATGCTGCGCTTCATCGAGGTCAACCTGCACCCGGATCGCCTGCCCTCGCCGCTGCACCAGGCCATCAGCGCCACTCATCGCGGCTACTACCAGGTCGGTGACATGACCCAGGCCCTCGGCTGGGAACGCTACGCCTACCCCATCAGCCTGGAACGGCTGCAGGCCGGCAACTCCGCCGACATGGCCCTGCAGCCACATCCCGTCGAGCGTTTCGCCGTGGCCAAGCCTGCCGAAGGCGATCTGCTGCTGAACAAGACCGGCTCGACCAATGGCTTCGGCGCCTACATCCTGCTGCTGCCCGCACGGGACACCGGGCTGGTGATACTCGCCAACCGCAACTACCCCAACGCCGAGCGTGTGCGCCTGGCGCTAAGCATCATCGAGGCGCTATCGCCCTGAGTCAGACGTTCGCCAACCACCACTGCTGCGCGCGCATGGCCAACGGCGACAACGTGCGCCCTGCCAGACGAACCAGTGCACAAGGCAGCGCCAGCGCCTCGGCAGGCATGGCCAAACCTGCCGCCTGGGGCAAGTCGACCACCTGGCCGCTGGCCAACTCAGCGGCCACGGCTTGCCGCCAGGTCAACAACAGCTCGTTACTCGCGAGCAACCGCCGCCGCAACAGACCCAGGTCACTGCAGGTCAGACGCACCGGCAGTTGCGCGGCATCGATATGCAGCAGGCTGCACAGCCGCTGAGCAATACTGGCGTCGAAGCGCACACAACTCCAGGGATAGTCGAGCAAGCGCGCAGGCGTGATGGCCGCGCCATCAAGCAAAGGATGCTGCGCACGGCAAAACAATGAGGCTGCCTGTGCCGGCAGCTCATGCACAACGAAACGGCCATCCTCGACCAGTGGCCTGGCGTAGGCGACGAAGAACTCGATGCGCTCGGCCAGCAGCGCATCGCGCAAAGCCTCCCAGTGATTGACTTCGATATCCAGGCGCACCTCACTGCCCGCAGGCTGCAGTTGCTCGATCAGCCGTTCAAGCCGGTCAGCCTCCACCAACTGACTGACCCCGAAAGCCAGACGTCCAGCCTGCAGCCCACGCAACTCATCAACCTCGAATTGCAGACAGGTGGCCTGGGCGATCAGCTCGCGAGCGCGCGCAACGATCTGTCGACCGGCGGCCGTCAGGCTCACCCGACGAGTGTCGCGGTCGAACAAACGCACGCCCAGCTCGCGCTCCAGGGTCTGGATGCTACGACTGAATGCGGTCTGCGACAGGTTCGCGCGCTGCGCAGCCCGAGAGAAGTGCAACTCCTCGGTCAACAGCAGCAGGTGCTGCAAGCGTTTCAAGTCCATTCAGGCACCATTTGCATCAATAAGGCTGCAGTTTTGCATTGGACGACTTTATAGCCCAGCCAGCAGGATGCGTCATCGCCCTGAAGGTATCGCCTATCCATGCTCCTGCGTGCTCTGATACTCGCCAGCTTTACGTTGCTCGCCGCCTGCCAGCCATCAGCCCCTCAGCTGATCTTCGTCGGCGGTCCGATTCTGACCGTCGACCCTGAGGATCGGGTGGTCGAAGCACTGGCAGTGCAGGATGGTCGCATCCTCGCCACAGGCTCACGCCAGCAGATACTGGCGCTGGCGGGATCTGACAGCGAGATCGTCGATCTGCACGGCAAGACCCTGCTACCTGGGCTGATTGCCGCACACGAGCACCCGACCCTCAGCGCCCTGTTCGCGGGCGCAGTGGATCTGTCCGGTTTCAGTCATCGTGATAATCAATCGGTTTGGCAGGCGCTACGCCAGCGCGTGGCAAGCACTGCGCCGGGCGAATGGGTGTACGCCGTCGGCCTCGATCCGATCCTGGTGCCGGATCTGCAGATTCCACCCCGCCAGCAGCTCGATCAGTTGGCGCCAAACAACCCGGTGCTGCTGATCGGGCAGAACCTGCACTCGTTCTGGGCCAACTCGCGCGCCTTCGCCGCTGCTGGCGTGGATCGCCACACCCCGAACCCGAGCGCGGCCTCCTACTACCAGCGCGACGACCAGGGCGAACTGACCTGGAAATCGGCATGCAATGAGAGCCCATGCCAAGCGGTGATCGGCGTCCAATAGGGGACCATTTCCGCGGCTCCATTACGCTGTTCTGCATTGGGCGGTTCAGCGAGGCAGGGGATGACGAGCGTGGAAACGATTGGCCGGATCAGGCGGGCACATTTTGTTCAGAAGCTATCGATCCGTGAGATCGCTCGCCGGTTGAGGATGTCGCGCAAGACGGTACGGAAAGCGATCGAGGCTCCGGACAGCGTGTTTGCTTATGAGCGCGAGGTTCAGCCGAAGCCCAAGCTCGGGGCGCATGTTGAAACGCTGGAAGCGCTTCTTGCGGCGAATGAGAAGAAGCCCCGCCGCGAACGCCTGACCCTGATGCGGCTTTACGAGGAGCTGAAGGCGACGACGGATTATACGGGCGGCTATGATGCGGTCAGGCGGCATGCTCGACGCTGGCAGCGGGATGAAGCGGGCCGCACGGCGGCAGTGTTCGTGCCGCTCGTCTTTGCACCGGGCGAGGCCTACCAGTTCGACTGGAGCCACGAGCAAGTCGTGATCGCGGGTGTCTCGAGCAGGGTCAAAGTTGCGCATATGCGGCTCTGCCACAGTCGGATGTTCTTCATCCGCGCCTACCCCCGCGAGAGCCAGGAGATGGTGTTCGACGCCCATATCCGGGGCTTTGCGTTCCTGGGCGGTGTCTGCACGCGCGGAATCTACGACAACATGAAGACGGCGGTGGAAACGGTCTTTGTGGGGAAGGACCGCCAGTTCAACCGGCGCTTCCTCCAGATGTGTTCGCATTATCTGATCGAGCCGACGGCTTGCACGCCTGCGGCAGGTTGGGAGAAGGGTCAGGTCGAGAATCAGGTCGGCAATGTGCGCGAACGCTTCTTCACGCCGACCTTGCGCTTCAAGAGTTATGACGAGTTGAATGCCTGGCTGGCTGATCGCTGCATGATGCATGCGCGAGCGATGATGCATCCAGAGTTCAAGGATCGGACAGTCTGGGACGTTTATCAGGACGAGAAGCCGTCCCTGATGCAATTGCCTGCCACCGCCTTCGACGGCTTCCATGCCCTTCCTGCGGCGGTCTCGAAGACGCTGCTCGTGCGCTTCGACTACAACAAATACTCGGTTGAAGCACGGGCAGCGGGTCGTCCCGTTGAGGTCTACGCTTATGCCGACCGGATTGTGATCCGGCAGGATGGCGTCGTTGTCGGCGATCATGCCCGCCGCTTCGGCCGTGACGGTATCGCTTATGATCCATGGCATTATGTGCCGGTTCTGGCGAAGAAGCCCGGCGCATTGCGGAATGGCGCCCCGTTCAGGGATTGGGCCTTGCCGCCCGCGCTGGAGCAGTTGCGCGCGAAGCTCAAGGGCAAGCCGGACGGGGATCGCCAGATGGTAGCGATCCTCTCCGCCGTTCTTGTTGATGGAATGGACGCGGTAGAAACGGCCGTGACTGAAGCCCTCGAGCTCGATCTGCCCGGGAGCGAGGTTGTCCTGAACCTCCTTGCCCGGTCCCGTTCGGCGCCAATGGTGCCCGCCATCGACACGCCTGACCGATTGAAGCTGGTCATCGAGCCCCTGGCTGACGCTACCCGCTATGACCGGCTCTGCCGCATGACGCGAGCAGCCTGATGGAACGTCACGAGATCCTGAAGCTGATGGGCGAGTTGTCGCTCGCCGGGATGCGCCACGCCTATGATGACGTGATGGCCGATGGCATCAAGCGCCAGTATCCGGCATCGGTCATTGTCGGCAATCTGCTCAAGGCCGAGATTGCCGAAAAGCAGGCGCGCTCGATCAAGTACCAGATGACGATCGCCAAGTTGCCCCTTGCAAAGGAACTGGCGGACTTTGCCTTTGTGGGCACGCCGATCAACGAAGGCCTCGTTCGTGATCTGGCTGGCGGAGGCTTCCTGGCCAGCCAGCGCAATGTGGTTCTCATCGGAGGAACGGGCACGGGCAAGACCCATCTTGCCATTGCGATTGCCCGGGCTTGTGTCAGGGGCGGCGCAAGAACGCGCTACTTCAACACGACGGACCTTGTGAACCGTCTGGAGGCGGAAAGCCGACAAGGGCGCGCCGGAAAGCTGGCCGAGCAAATGGCGCGGCTCGACCTCGTTGTTCTTGATGAACTCGGCTATCTGCCCTTCGCGCAAGCCGGGGGCCAATTGTTGTTCCACCTCGTCTCGAAGCTGTACGAAACGACGTCGATCATCGTCACGACGAACCTGGCCTTCGGTGAATGGCCGAGCGTGTTCGGGGACGCCAAGATGACGACCGCGCTCCTCGATCGGCTCACGCATCATTGCGACATCGTGGAAACCGGCAACGACAGCTGGCGCTTCAAGAACCGCGCCTGAAAACCCAAAGCAATCCTGCGTTCTGGACACCGCAGCCGCCCCGGCCGAGCAACCCCGACCAGCTCTGCCGGGGCGGCCGCTCGCCTCGAGCTCTGCGAAAACGGGTGGTCCCCCTTTGGACGCCGATCCCGGTCCCCGGTTCCATGCCGATTGACAATCCGTCCGAAGCCGTGTTCGTGATCTTGGGCGAGCATAAGGAGCTGGCACCCCATGCCGATCTGCGCCGGGAACTGCTCAAGCGCCGCATACAGGCGGCGGCCGATGATCCCCGGCCGGGCATTTCCAGCGAGGAATTGAAAGCCCTGCTGCGCGAAAAGCGAAAAGCCCCCCTGCCCGAGCCGGCCACATGGGAAAAGCGGTCCCGGCGCTGACGCACCGGGGCTTTGTTACTGGCGGCCCTCCGGCTCACTACAGCGCGACATGGAGGCGCGTTCGCCTCCGGGCCGGGCGGCTACGCCGCGCCCTGTTCGTCCAGATAGCGCGAATGGAGCCGGGTCAGCTCGATCCCGTCAACGACCTGCGCGCGCCGTAAGGCAACGACCAGCTCCCCGACTGCATCAAGAACACCATCGTCACCGGAAAGCCGGGTGGCATCATCGGCCCAATCGTCCAGCGCCGTGCGCTGAACGGCAACCCCATGTCGGGCCGCCAGCTCCCGGATGATCGTTTCAGCCGTCTTGATCGTCATGGCTTGGCCTCCTGACAGGCACGGCGCTAGCCCCCGGCCGGCCTGCTCTCATCATCTAGGGCCGTAGGGACGGCCGGGGGCGGGTTTGAGGCAGACAACTTGCCAAATTGCCAGCAATCAGGCAATCGCCTCAAGACCCCTTTTCTGAATAACGGTCAGCAGCCGCAGCGCCGGCCCGCCGGGCTTCTTCACCCCACGTTCCCAATCTGACACCAGCCCCTTACTCACGTTGAGATAGCGGGCAAAGACAGGCTGCGAGATACGCTCACGCTCACGAATAGAACGGATTTCCTCGGGGGTCAGCGGCTCAACGGTTGTCAGACACCCCTCGTCAAATTCGCGCATCGTCTGCTTGTCGATCGCGCCGGACTCATAGAAGCCTTCCATCATCTCATGGACGGCCGCCAGAGCTTCACTCTTGTAAGTCTTGCTCATCGCAATTCACCTCGAACATTCGACCCGCAGCAACTTCCGCGTCCATCTGCGCATCTGCAAACCCCAAGACCAGCTTTGCGGCCTTCTTCAAGTAGGCTTCTTCCGCATCATCAAGGTTCGCCATATCGCTCTTGGCAAACCCGAACGCGAAAACCGCCCTCGTCTCCGCGCGGAAGAAAACCAGCGTTCGGAAGCCGCCAGACTTTCCAGCGCCGGGCCGCGCGACTCGCTGCTTGATAAGGCCGGCCCCTAGATCGGCGTCGATCTGGCCGCGCTCGGCCCGCTCTACAGCCTCACAAAGCATCGCGTCAGAGATTTTCTCCTTTCGGGCAAACTTGTGAAACCGGCTGTTTTTGAAAACCCTCACGCGACTTCCTCGCCCCTGAATATATGACACATAGCGTTACACTTCAAGGTCATTATCGCATCGCCGCTTTGCTGGCAATCAAGCATTATGTTTTGCCAGCAAGTCAGCAAGCGCCTCGCGCATGAGGTCTTCAATGGAGCGGTCGGTGTCGGCTGACAGCCGCTTAACCCGGCGATGTTCCTCCGGCTCGACCACGACCGTCACCCGCTTCATTCCGGCCCGCGTGGCGGCATGGTAACGCTTGCCCTCGGCACGATCCGGGGCCGGCGCGGGGGCGGATTCCACGATACGCGCAACAGGCGGCGGGGTCTGCGTGCCCACGGCCTTCATACTCGCGGCTAAACTCGGTCTTTTCGACATGGTTTTATCCCATCAAACTGCCAGTTTGCCAGCAATATCATTATGCCTAATTGCTGGCAATACAGCTTGCCGTCAAATCAGCAATTGACCTCTAAGCCAGGTCAGCAATTCGGACACTTCCTCGCTGGCTTTACCGGCCGGCTCATACTCTGGCGCGGTTTTTCCGGCCGTGAGCGCATGTCCGAAAGCCGCCCGCTGCTGGAAGGCGACGGGGGCAACTTCCAAGCCGTGAACCTGAACGGCTTCCCGCGCATCGGCCAGAAGCTGCGTGGCGCGCGGCGGCACGGCGTTCAAAACGACAAAGGCCGGCTTTTGGGCGAGTTTCACCAGCTCGGCCGTGCTTCCGATCGCGCGAAGATCGAGGATTCCGGCTCGACATGGGATCAACACCAGGTCGGCCGATCGCGTTGCCGCCATTGCGGCCGCTTCCGAGTGCGGCGCGGTGTCGATCACGACCAGCTCGGCCCCGCCATCGGTCGCGGCCTGCAAGCCTTGCGGCAAACGAGTGTGAGGAAGCGCGACGACAACCGGGGCCTCACCTTGTCGGCTATCGCCCCATCCGGCGGCGCTTGCCTGGGGGTCAAGGTCGATGATAGCGGCGGGAAGCCCGGCCGCCTCGGCGGCCGTGGCAAGGTGCAAGGCGAGGGTGGTTTTTCCAGCCCCGCCCTTTTGGCTAACTATGGCGATCGTTTTCATATTGCTGGCATAGCAGCAAGCCGCATTGACGGCAAGAATTTTTGCTTAAATGCCTTATTGCTGGCAATACAGCAAAAATTAAGCGCCAGCCTTGCCCCTCGCTCCCTCTCGAAAGCCCATAGGACGATTGCCGCCGGCGCGAACGTGGCGGTTTTGTTGCGAGGGTGCCGCTTGCCGATCCGCCTTATACGCGGATCGGAACCGCCGCAGGGCCGCGAAAGCGGCCCGAACAGCGGCGACCGCTTATGTTTGCCCTCTTAGGTAAAGATCAGATGGGGATTCAGTCTGGTTATCGGACTCACGTTTCATCACACTCTTTGCCAGCATCACGAGGGCCTTGCCGAGCGGGCTATCGCCGGCGTCGAGCTGCGTCCGCTCATCAAGGGGCAGGGTGGTCTTGTAGGCGTCGATTGCCTCGCTCCATGCCTGCTGATCCTGTCCATGATCGGCAGGCGGGGGCGGGGCCTTGCCGAACCTGCCGAGAAACTGACGGGCCTTTTCCGGCAAGGACAGGCGATAGGCGTTGCTCGTCTGCTGGACCTGTGGGCCGCGCCCCTCATTGCCGGTCGGCTCGTAGCGCCGCAGCCAGTCGATGAAACCATGCGCCCGCAGGTTCTTCAGCGCCCGCACGATCGTATCGCGCGACCGGCCGAGCCGATCCATGATCGTGGTGATTGACGGCTCTAGCCGGCCGGTGCGGAAGTCTATGAGATTGACGAACAGCCGCAGCACGTCGAGCGCCACCGATCCTAGCGGGCCGCTGCGCTCGCCCTTCTCGTGCAAGCCGGCCTCGTTGTAGATTTCGGCCGCCTTCAAGATCGCCTGCACGTCCTTGCGCGTCGTCGGCCGCCATATCCGGCCCTCCGATCGCCCCCGGATATGACTATGCCGGCGAACTGGCGTCGGGCATCGCTCGGCCGGGGGCGGAAAGAGCAGACCTAGCGCGGTCTGTCCTGATCCCCACAGGGCGGCCCGGCGCTCATGGGCGAGCGTCGTAAGCTCCCCGGCCTCGTCGTCGGTGAGCTGGCCCGCGCCGTATCGGGTCCAAACCTCCCGCATGATCTCGTCAAGCGCGTTCCCGCGCGCGCAGCCGATCACGGCCGCGATTTGCGTCCTCAACATGCCTCTCGTCCTTCCATTTGAAGGACATGACGGAACGGACGGCAGGCACGGCTTTCCCGTTTTCGCAAGAATCAATCTTGCGAATTGGAGTGCTCTAGCGTAGACAAGGGGAGAGCTTGGCCCCCGTCTCTACGGTGTGTCTGACGGCCTACAAAAACGCTCGACCGCGCCAACGGTCGGGCGTTTTGCCGTTATGTCCCTTGCTTCGCTTCGATATAAAACCTCAACGCTTCCTCGATGATCGGCGCGCGCCCTCGCAAGCCCGCGTCGTCCTTCAGGCGGTCAAGCTCCGCGACCAGCTCGCCGGGCAGATCGGCCTGCACAAGAATCCGGCCCTCCGCGCGCCAACGGGCGCGAAGGTTTCGGACACTTTCCAGCTTAACTTGTTCTCGGGTGCGAATCGCCATGTCTACATGAAGAGACGAAACCGCCCGATTCTGCAACCCTTTGCGTAAGGAAGCGGGCAAGGCACTACTTCTAGGGCCGGAAACTAAACGCGGTTATGTCAATGCGTTCTCAGCACCATACGCCCGGCCGGCGTCGTCGTGTCAGGCTTGAAGGGCGTTGACGATGCGCAGGGTGCGCCGCGTAAAGCCCGTTAGTTCGGTCGGGTCGATCTGATCCGGCGTGGCGTCGGCCATATTCTCCCCGTGGTGATACTGGCTCGTATAGCCGTTGATCTGGTCTAGCTCGTCATAAAGCGCCTGCGCGGGATGAACTGCGCCACCCTCGCGTATCTTCCGCACCATGTCGCCCAGCCAGTCACCGGCAAGGAAACTGCCCGGATAGGTCGTGCGGCAATGAGTTTCGAGAACGACGCGCATCTTGCGGATAATGTCGATCAAGACGCCCGCGCCGGTCGTGAGATAGGCTTGCAGGTGGTCAATGTCTTCCGCCGTCCGGCCACGGCAAGCGTCCTCAAGGTCTATGGGCGTGATTTTCGAGCCTTGGGCGCGGTGATCGGCAATCATCAGCGCGACACGCTCGGCGGCTGGCGACTTGTCCCAAACCTGCTTGAGGAAAGTGGCGTCATGCGAAAGCACGATCACCTGGGCGCATTTCCCGGCCACCTTCATGATCTCGTGCACGGTTTGCCGGCGGCGGAAAGCGTCCTGACTGTTAAAGGGATCGTCGAACACGACCAGTTTTCCGGCCGCTGCCGGATCGCGTTCCAGATGCGCGAGGAAAAACGCGAGGGCGAGGGTGGTGCGGTCGCCGGCGCTGAGGGTGTTCTTGAAGCTCGGCCGATCCCCCGGCGTCTTGCTGTCGCCAAGGTCAACGGCCGTGTCGTTGATGACGAGCTGGTAGCTCGATGTGGCGACGCCGCCAGGGTAGGCGTGCTTGGTCTCGGTGATGGTGAAGCCGGCATTGAACGCGGCCAGATAGTCGTTGATGCGCCGCTCGTAGGGTTTCACCACGGTCTTTGTATGCGCGTCGAGCTGCTTCCTGATCACCTCCTTGCGGGTCTCGATGGCATCCTTCTCGCCGGAGAGCTTCATATAGGCAGCGCAGAGGTCGGACACGTCCGCGCGGTGCCGGGTCTGGATCGCATTCAAGCGGGCCAACTCGGCCTCGGTGGCCTTGAGGTCGCCGGCGTCCGTGGCGGCCTTCTTGTCGGTGATGATGGTGTTGGCCCCACGGATCGCGGCATTTGCCGCCTCGATGGCGGCCGCCGCGCCGTCATAGGCGGCGCGCGCGGCGGTGAATCCCGCATCCGGCGCGATCGGTTCGAGCGGCACGGCCGCTTTGCGGTCGAGAAACCCGATCGCCGCGACGGCAAGTGCGCGGATCGCCGCGACGGCCTCGGCCGGCAAGGCGAGGGCAGGAGCCTCGATCGCGCAATATTTCTGCCAGAACTCGACGCCGCCGTTGTTCTGCTCCGCGACGGTGCCAAGGCGGGCCAGGGCAGCATCGCCCATGTCCCGCGCGACGGTCGCTTTCATGGTGGCGATTTCTCCGGCCAGCGCCCCGTAACGCTCGCTGAACACGGCCCGGAACGCGGCGATCAGCGGAAGGCCCCGAATATCCTGCCCGCAGAAGGGGCAGGTATCTTCGGCATGGCCGAGGCCGTCCGCAATCCAGTTGCCGTCGCTGGCCGTCATGCCATGTGCGGCCAGGTGCACCGACAATCTTCGCTCGGCATCCTGCGCAATGTCGTCGATGGAGCGGGCCAGCAGGCCGGTGAAATCATCCGGCAGGGCTGGAATGGCAAATTCCGAGAGGGCAGGGCGGGCGTGCAGCGCCCCGGCCTGCCGCAGCGCGTCCACGCTGCGCGCCTGCGCCTCGATCTGCGCGGCAATGTCGTCTGTCTCCGGCAAGGCAATGAAGACGTCCAGCTTCATGCCCGCCGGCACATGCGGCTGAACCGCCTTGCCCGCCGTGCTGATCTCGCCGGTTTTGGCGCGACTCTCGGCGGCCAGCTCGGCATCCTGCGCCGCGAGCTTCACGCCGGCGTCGCCCACGATGACACGATAGAGATTGCGCTTATGCTCTATGTCCACGACTTCGCCGGAATGGACATTCTCCGCGACAAACACGCCGTCGAAGATGGCGATTTCCGGCTTGGTCGCGTTCCATGCCGTGCCGTCGAAGCGGGCTTGCCCGCCGCCGTCCAGCAGCAGCTCGATCGCCGGCGCATCGGTCGCGCCAAGGGTCTTGCGGCCGAGAACATGGGCCGGATCGCCGGTTTGCAGGGAACGCAGGACGGCGCAGAACGTCGTTTTGCCGAAGCCGTTCGCACCGGCGATGAAGGTGTGCTTGCCAAGCTGCGGATTGGGCGATGTGGCCGAGTTGCGGAACCGGCCGACGTTCTTAATCGAAATGATCTTCTTGAGCACTTGTTTCCCCCTGCGCCCCGATACCGCCGCGCCCGCCCGGCAAATGCCGGTAGAGCGTCGCCGGCGAAACCTTCAGCCGGGTCGCCACCTCGTCCACGGTGATCGCCGGATCGCGCAAGAGCGCCTTGGCCACCGCCAGGTCGGCGGCGGACAGGGCAGGGGGGCGGCCGCCCTTGCGGCCGCGATCGCGCGCGGCCTTCAGGCCGGCGCGGGTTCGCTCGCGGATCACGGATCGCTCGAACTCGGCAAGCGCCCCGAAAATGTGAAAGACCAGTTTGCCGCCGGCGGTCGTCGTGTCGATCGCTTCCGTCAGGGAGCGGAATCCGATGCCCTGATCCTCAAGGGTGGCAACCGTCTCGATGAGCTGAGGCAGGGAGCGCGCCAAGCGGTCGAGCTTCCAGACAACCAGGCTGTCCCCTGACCGCATGTATGACAGGGCGGCGGCCAGATCGGGCCGGTCGCGCTGCGCGCCGGATGCCTTCTCGGTGAATACCTTCTCGCAGCCCGCCGCCGTCAGGGCGTCGAGCTGCAAGGCGGGATTCTGATCCTGCATCGAGACGCGGGCATAGCCGACAAGCATGCAGACCTCTTAAAACTCGTCTCACTATGGCGGAATTGAGGGATGACTTTCAAGAGATAGTTTTGAGAGGCATGCGCGGCCCATGCCGGGCACTCGGGCGGGCTTCTTGGCAAGGTCTCAAAAACCGTGGTTTTTAAGAGGATTGATAAAGTAGTGAAACCAGCACATAGTGCACCTTGCGGCATAGTGCTGCACCATGCATCTGGCCAAAATCATGACATCTAAAAACCGCCTCACCGTAAACCTTGCCGATAACGAGCATCTGGCGCTCGAAGCCCTGGCTACGCGGTCAAAGGTGTCAAAGGCTTGGATTGCCCGCCATGCCATTTGCGAGCTGCTCGAACGGGCCGCCCGCGATGAACTTCAGTTACCTCTCCCGCTGCTGGGGCAGAGGGGAGGAGAAAAGAAGTGACCGTGCCCGCTCAAACGTCAATAGAAACAAACAACCTTTTCGCCAACCTCAAAAAAGATCGGCATGCCTGGGTTAACGAGGAAGAGCTCCGGAAGGGTTGGCTGAAGCACATTGAAAATGATCTCGGAATTACATTCCATGCGGAGCGGAGCCGTAACGATGCGTCCTATAATCAGGTTATTATAGAATTTAAAGGACCCGGATTTTTCAAAGGAAGCGCAAAAAGTGCCTCCTTTATAGAGGCCGTTCACGATCGACTTTTTAAATATATAAGAGGCCGATCGAAGGCAGAAGGGATACCTGAAGAGGATTACATCGGCATCGCCATTGATGGAGACCATATTTGCTTTGCCTTTATGCGGGGCGGGCAAATCACTCACAGAAACCTTCTGCCTTTCAATAAGGCATCCGTCGATCTCGTTGCACAGGCATGCTTTGATTCAAAGCGTCGGGCGGTGACGGCAGAAAATCTCGTTGAAGACTTCGGCCATGAAGCGGTTATCGGAAATGCGATGATGGCCAGTCTCGTCGGGCAGCTTGAGCGACAGCTCACGGCTTCCGGCAACAATAAGATCAAAATGCTATTTGAAGAGTGGCGGACGTTGTTCGGCCAGGTGGCCGATCTGTCTGCGGCGCAGGCAGCAGAGATTCGTAAGCATATCCCTTTCTCTCCAAAGCTTCCTATCGGAGACACCGTTGCGGCAGCGTTGTTCGCAATTCACACCTACAACGCCTTTGTGATGAAGCTTTTGGCAGCGGAAATCGTCGCGCAATATGGTCTAACGGCATACTCTGATTTTTGCGAGCATTTGCTGGGTCTTGATGACAACGATCTCTTAGAACTTCTAGACAAGGAAGTAGAGAGAAGCGCCTTCTTTGAGGCAGCTCGTATCGTCGGGTTCGTCGAAGAGGCCGTATTCTCTTGGTATGTAGATCAGAGCATCCCTGCTGGGGATCGCGCGGCTTGCTGTGCCGCGATACGCCCCTTGCTGACTCAACTTGCCCTATATCGAATGGATGATCTGAGCGCAGCACGGTCGCATGATGTGCTGAAGTCCTTCTATCAGGCACTGGTCCCCGAAACCCTGCGCAAGGCGCTTGGTGAGTTCTACACCCCGGACTGGCTAGCCG
Source organism: uncultured Sphaerotilus sp. (assembly GCA_964470355.1). GTDB lineage: Bacteria > Pseudomonadota > Gammaproteobacteria > Burkholderiales > Burkholderiaceae_C > Sphaerotilus. The sequence continues at coordinate 5,233 of CAYYCN010000045.1, read as the reverse complement.
ATGTTGCTTGCGATCGAGCTGAGGTTACAGATTGGAGCGCCGTGCGGGCGCTAGACCCGACATGTGGGTCTGGCTCATTCCTGCTGGAAGTTATTCGGCGCAAGCGGAACCTCGCTGAAAAAGCAAAGCTATCTCCGACAGAATTGCTGACAAAAATTCTCAACGAGGTATGGGGCTTCGATCTAAACCCGCTGGCTGTTCAAGCGGCGCGAACGAACTTTCTAATCGCCATTGCCGATTTGGTGGCCTCTGCTGGCATTGAAGTGGAGCTTCCAGTTTTGCTAGCGGATGCTGTCTATTCTCCGGCACACTCTCCATCGGAAGATCAAGAATTTATAGAATACGGCATCGGCAGCGCCCAAGCCAACCTCAACATACTGCTGCCGGTAGAGCTGGCATTTGACCGTGTTCGCCTCGACGACGCTTTTTCGATCATGGCTGACGCTGTGCACGAGGAACAGGAATATCTCACCGTTGAAAAATCTCTGATTTCCTCCGGAGTTATGTCAGAAACAGAGGCCTCTGCCTGGCGGGACGCTCTCGGCTCAACCTACGGGCAAGTCCTCGACCTACACCGAAAAGCATGGAACGGAATCTGGTTCCGCATCGTGCGGAACTTCTTCTGGTCGGCTGTTGCCGGCCAGTTTGACATTATAGTTGGCAATCCCCCTTGGGTGCGATGGTCTAACCTGCCCGAACTCTACAGGCAGCGTATCAAACCAACTTGTGAGCAATACACGATTTTTTCGGAAACGCCGTATCACGGCGGAAACGAACTCGATATATCCGGCATGATTACATATACGGTTGCCGACAAATGGCTCAAGCCGGGCGGAGCACTTACGTTTGTCATCACGCAAACGCACTTCCAGTCGCCGTCGTCCCAAGGATTCCGGAGCTTCCGCATCAATGAAAAATATAATCTTGTTCCTGAGCGGATCGACGATCTGAAGCGCCTGAAGCCGTTCCCAAAAGTGGCCAACAAGACGGCGATCATGCGGCTGCGCAAGGTTGAGCACTCTACAAAGCCATCATATCCCGTTCCCTACGCCGTATGGGAGAAGGGGGTAGGAGAGTCCGCCGCCATTCCGGAAATATTGACCAAGGATGCCGTGTTGGCGCGCGTTGAGCAAAAGACGTGGGAGGCAAATCCAGTCAATGGCGGCAATTCGCCTTGGGCGATTTTGCCGCCAGGCCGCTTTGCGGACATGACCGCCTTACAGGGGCAAAGTGATTGGATAAGCGGGCGGAAGGGTGTTACGGCCGACCTCAACGGCGTCTACATGGTGCGCGTGGTCGCTGAGAACACTGCAACTGGTTTGGTTCAGGTCGAAACACGTCCGGAAGCAGGCAAGACGGACATCGGGCCGGCACGACGCTTCTGGATCGAACCAGATTTGCTTTATCCTCTGCTGAAAGGGGCCAGCGATTTTTCGGCTTGCGAAGTGCATATCCAAGATCAGCTCTACATCCTTGTCCCGAACAAAGGCATTACTGGGGCCGAATATAGCGCGACCGAGGCCGCCGTATCGAGATTGAAGCAGACGAAGAAGTTTTTCAATCATTACAAAGATTTATTGGAAAACCGATCCACCTACCGGCTGCGCCAGAAGGGTGCACCTTACTACGCCGTATATAATGCCGGTTCTTACACGTTTGCACCGTATAAAGTTGTGTGGGCTGAGCTTTCGAGCACCTTCGAAGCGGCAGTATTCACAAAATCCAATGTGCCACTCATCGGAGACAGGCCATTCGTTCCGGATCACAAAGTTTATTTTGCTGATTTTTTATCAGCCGAGGCAGCGCATTTCGTCTGCGGAATCCTTAATTCGACACTTGTTAAAGAGTATGTTGAAAGTCACACGATACAGATTCAGGTCAGCAACATATTCAAGCATCTGAGTATCCCAAAATTCGATCCTAGCAGTTCTGCCCATAAGCAACTTGCAGCAACGTCGAAGCGCGCGCATGCTTCAACATCCAAGAAAGCGCGCCAAGATGCGCTCGCTGATCTGAATATCATTGCCGAAAGGATTTTAAATCCGTGATGGCCAATGCCGCCCTCAAAAGAGGGGCGTGCTACCGTAAGACACCTACCGGCGCGATCAGTGCGGCAGAGACAAGAGCACAAGCCTTCTCTGAAGCCTTGGCATATATTCCGCGCGTGCGGGCGAGATTGGATCGCACCGCATCAAAAACACCGATCACTTCGGCGCTTTCACGGTGATGGTGCAACGCTGATCCTCGCCGGCCGTGCGCGCGGCCTCCCAACAAGCCGCTACCGCCTCCCTGTTCGCTTCAAGGAGCTGATCGGCCGAGGCCACGCGCTGCCATGCTTCCGGGCTGCCGAACGCCATGAGGCTCATGCCGGCCTGCCACGGCCTTTCGCCCATGACGACGCTGGCGACACGCGGCGCGGCCGAGAACGGCAACAGGCGCGGAAGGAACAGCATCACCAGCGCGCCGGCGAGCAGGCCGATAGCGAAGGCGACGACAAGCCACCAATTTTGCCGATCGCGCTCCCGCGCGCTGGCGACGTGCGCCGAAAGATTCCGCCCGGCGCGCTCGAGGTCGGACGCCTGCCGCTCGAGCTGCTGCGCGGCGGTGCGTATCAGGGCCTCGCCGCTGCGCTCGAGGAGCGCCGCATAGTGCTGCGCGCCCTGCCTGAGAATGGGCGATTGCTCTACGCCGTGCATCCGCTCCGCAACATTGTTGAGCGCCTGCACGAGCTGGGCGAGCTGGGGCTTGTAGTCCTGCGCCGGCTCGATCTTTTCGAGCTGGTCGAAAGCCGCTTCCAGCCCGCGCCGCATCACGGTCATTTCCGCGCCGATCTGCGCGCCCTGCGTCTCGATCGTGCGCCGTAGCGCGTCGAACGCGGCGGCCGGGTCGCCGGCGTCCTCGTCCAGTGCTTCCGGCTCGATTCCTTCCCTGTCGTCGTCCAGCTCCGCCATGTTCTCCGTGCCTACCTTTCCATGCCGATGCCCCGGCTAAGCCGGTGGCCGCGTGTCATTTCGTCTTGCAGCGCGCGGGCAATGGTCTGCTCGCGGCGAAGCTCCTGCCCGATTCCAAGTTCCTGCCGGCGATTGCGCAGGATGGAATCTACCTGCGGGTCACGCTCAAGGCTCTTGGTCATGCCGTTCATGTGGCTTTCGACCTTGGCGCGGGCGTCGTCGTGCTGCCAGCCGCGAAGCTCCCGGCGCTGCCCCTGTAGCTCCTGCCAGCGTTCAACGAACCGCTCGGCCCTGATATTCGGGTCTTGCAGGGCGGCGTTTTCCCGCTTCATCCCGTCGATAACATGGGCGACACGCTCCCGGCCGGAAAGCTCGGTCATGGCGCGCACCGTCGCCGGGTCGTTTTCCAGCGTCGAACGCATCAAATCTTTCATGCCGCCGCGCACCTGGTCGAGCTGCTGGCCGGCATCGCCCATTTCCTGCCGCTGCATGTCGAGAACGGGCAGGCCCTCGCGCCGGTGCTGGTCGATCGACTGATAGGCCCGCGAATATCGGTCAACGGCCGCCTCAAGCGGCGACGGCCCCCGCGCCCGCTCGGCCAGCCGGTCGGGCGCCGGCGACGGCCGCAAGCTCCCTTCCCTTTCCGGCCGCTCGCTGCGCTCCTGAGAAGGGGCAGGACGCGCATTGAGCTTGAGGCCGGCGAACATACCGCGCCGCTGCTTCTCGGCCTGCTGCGGCCTGTTCTGGTCGATCTGTGGGCCGTCCTCGCCGGCGCGGTCCTGCTGCGGCCCCTCGGCCGCCGCGCCGCGCCCGAGTTTCAGGCCCTCGAACGGATTGCGGCGCTGTTGTCGATCGCCGGCGAGATCCTCGCGCGGATCTGCACGAAGATCCTGCGCGAGATCCGCGCCGACTTTTTGCGAGGATCTGCGATCAAGCGCATGATCCCCGGCCGTCGACTCCCGCTCTACACGTAGCCCGGCCGCGCGCTCAGCCGGAATCTCGATCTCGCTGCGGATGCCCATTTGCTCCGCGATCCCGCGCCGCTCGGCAAAGTCGCGGGTATAGTCGAGTGTGGTTTCCTTCACGCCCGACCGGGACAGGCGGCGTTCTAGCTGGCTATAGGCCAGCTCGCCGGCGTCCTGAACCTTCCATGTGTTCCGGTGCGTCTGCGTCCCATCGGGCAAGGTGACGGGGGTGGAACCCTCATGCTGTAGGCCGATCTTCTCCCCGATCTCGGGCGCGGCCTCCTTCATGGCGCGCTCAAGATCGACGCCCCATAGGGTGCGCTGCTCGCCCTTGTCGTTTTCCAGCGTCACGAAATAGCTGTCGGACTTCTGCGGGTCATGCTCATAGGGCGCGGCCCCATGCTCGACCAGCCGGCCGGCATTGGTGAACTCGTCCTGTGCGGCGTAGAGCTGCACACCGTCACGATGCCGGGTCATGGCGACATAGGTTAGATGCCGGTCCATCGTCCCCGACGCCATCACATAGGACCGATCGACCGTCGCCCCCTGATTTTTGTGAATCGTCGTCGCATAGCCGTGGTCGATCGCCTGATAGTCGCCCATCGGGACGCTGACGCTATCGCCGCCCCGGCCGTCGAGCTGCGCGACGATCCGGCCGGCCTCGACATGCTCGACGGTGCCTAGCATCCCGTTTTTCACGCCAAGGTCGCGGTTGTTCTCAAGGAACACGATGCGGTCGCCGGGCGCGAACTCCCGCTGGCCGTCATTGGTCTGGAAGGTCAGCGCGCCGGCGTCCTCGCCCTGCGCCAGATCGCCCCGGTCCTGTAGCTCGGTCCTGATCGCGTCATTGATCGCCCGAACATCGGCCCGGCGATGCGCCATCGCTACGCGGGTGCCGTCCGGGCGCTCGTCGCGGTCGGCAAGATAATCCCGCACGATCTGGCCGCGCGCGTCCTCGCCCGTCTCGGCAAAGCTGATATTGCCATGATCCCGATAGGCCGCCAGCCCCTCGGCCGTCCGGTGCGTGGCGAAGTCAACGGAAGCCTCCCGCTGCCAGTCCACGCGCTGCCGGCGAATCTCGGAAAGCTCGGCATGGCCGATTTCCTCGGTGATCGCCCGGAACGGTGCGCCGGCCCCGATCGCCTGCAACTGCTCATGGTCGCCGACTAGGACGATCTTCGCCCCCCGCGCCTCGGCCTCGCCAACGAAGCGGGCGAGCTGGCGGCTCCCGACCATGCCCGCCTCGTCGATCACGAACACGTCGCCGCGGCCGATCGTGCCGCGGTCGTTCTCCCAACCGCGGGACCATGACGCGAG